>NZ_JBFAWA010000032.1:0-158517 GCF_040680035.1 Nonomuraea sp. NPDC052116
CTGCACGCGGGCAAGGTGATCGCGAGCGTGACGCCGTACGACCCGCCGCTGCTGCGCTTCGGCACCAGCATCGTGACCACCCCCGAGCAGGTGGAGGCGGCGGCGGGCCGCCGGGTGCCACGGCAAGGGCGTGGGAGCGCGCCGCGGGCCGGACCGCGCCCCCCGCGGCACTGTCAGGTCTCCGCCACGCCCGCGCAGCCGAAGGTGGAGGCGGTGGCGACGCAGCCGGTGAAGCAGCTGACCGAGCTGGCGGAGCCGAAGCAGCCGTCGGCCGGGGCCTCGGTGCCGGCCGCGACCTCGAGCTCCTCGATGCTGAACTGACCGGCGGGCTTCGGGGGGAGCGGCGGCGTGGCCACACCTTCCGGGTACGCGATGCCGTACTCGACCAGCATCAGGCGAGGCTCGCGACCGTAACGGGTCTTCACGTCGTCCTCCGACCACGCGGCGGCGATCAGCCTGGCGAACTTCTTGCGGTCCTCGTCACCGAGAATGTAGAGGCTTTCGGCCATCGGGCCCACTCTCCTTCCGCCTCGGCTCGCAGCCGAGATCCGATGGGAGTGGCAGCGGGCATCTGGACTGCTCGCTGCCCCTTGTTGCAGGTCAAGCCTCGCCCGCCGGGCCCCTTCGCCGGTAGGAACAACTAACACGAACCCCTGTGACAACTGTCATGTGACACTTCCCTCAGGTGACGCCGGCGGGCGCGGGAGGACCCGAGACGCGAACGCGCCATCGAGTGTCAGCGGGACGTATCCGATACGGACGCACGTGGTTGTTGCGCCCGCGGTAGGGCGGTGAAGCGTCGGGTCGAGGTGGCGACGAGGAGTCCGAGTGCGGCGTAGGCCGCGCCGAGCAGGCTGGCGGCCGGCCATCCGGCGGCGCTGTAGGCCCAGGTGGTGGTGATCGCACCGAGCGCGGAGCCGAGGGAGTAGAAGGCCATGTAGGCGCCGATGACGCTGCTGCTCTGGTCGGCGCGGGCGTTGGTGAGCAGGTGCTGGCTGCTGACGTGAACGGCCTGCACGGCGAAGTCCAGGACGATGACGCCGGCGATCAACGGCCACAGCGACGACCCCGCTTGGGCGATCAGCAGCCACGAGGCTGTGAGCAGGGCCAGCGACCAGCCGGTGACCGAGGGCGCCAGGCCCCGGTCGGCCCATCGGCCGGCCCGGGCCGCGCCCAACGCCCCGGTGAGACCGGCGAGTCCGAACAGTCCGATCTCGGTGGTGCCCAAGTGCCACGGCGCGGCGCCGAGCGGGAGCGCCAGCCCGCTCCACAGCGTGCCGAAGGAGGCGAACAGGAAGAACGCGACCAGTCCCCGGCTGAGGAAGAGCCGGTCGCCGGCAACCAGACGACCCAGCGATGCCAGCAGCTGCCCGTACCGGGCTCGGGGGCGGCGGATGTCGGCCTCGAGGGTGAATCGGGCGGCGAGCGCGAGCATCCCGCAAAGTCCGGCGATCACGAGGTAGACCGTGCGCCAGTCGGCCAGCTCGCCCAGTGTGCCCGCGACCACCCGTACCGCGAGGATCCCGATGACCACGCCCGAGGTGACCGCTCCGATGTTGCGGCCGCGCTCGCCGATCGGTGAGACGGCGGCGACGTAGGCCACCGTGATCTGGACGACCACGGCGAACAGTCCGGCCAGGGCCAGGCCCGCGATCGCGACGCCACCGCTGGGTGCGACGGCGGCCACCCCCGCGCCTACCGCTGTGAGCAGCAGGTGCACCGTGATGAGCCTGCGGCGGTCGAACAGGTCACCGAGCGGCACCAGCAGCACCAGCCCCGCGAGATAGCCGATCTGGCCGGCGGCGACCAACCACCCCAGCGCTCCTTCCCCCAGCCCGAGGTCCTCACCCGCGGCCTCGATGACCGGCTGGATGCCGTAGATGGTCGACACCGCCACCGCGCACACCAGCGCGAGCACGGCCCGCTGCCTCCCGGTCAATCCTGACGACATATCACCCTCCATTAGGTTGCAAAATGCAACCTATCTGAAGGTAGGGCATACTGGTTTCATATTGCAACTCATCTTGGAGGGGGCCGGTGGACGTCGCACTCGCCGCGGGAAGCGCTTGGACCGACCCGGCCTGCCCGGTCGCGCGGACGGTCGACCTGATAGGCGACCGGTGGAGCCTGCTGATCATCCGCGACGCGATGGACGGGGCGACGACCTTCACCGAGTTCCTTCAACGGCTGGGGATCGCCCGCAACATCCTCACCGACCGGCTCCGCAAACTCGTCGAGCACGGCATCCTTGACAAGAGCGCCGCCGCTGACGGCAGGCGGCACACGTACCGGCTCACCGAAGCCGGGCTGGACCTCTTCACGGCCGTCGTCGCCCTCCGCCAATGGGGTGAGCGCCACGCCTTCGCCCCGGACGAGTCGCACTCCGTTCTCGTCGACGACCAAGGGCGGGAGCTTCCCGAACTTCACCCGCTCAGCCGAGACGGCGCACCGCTCTCCGCCGAGGCGTCACACGTTCGGAAAATCGCCTGAGCCCGGCCGCGCCAGAACCTTCCCGTCGAGTCCTGCAATCGATGCCCTCTATCAGCGCCAGTCTGCGGCCGACTCGCCTGCCTGTAACTGCAAAGCGTCGCTCCGGGCCTGCTCAAGGACGAAGACAGCCCCTCAAAGCCCTCACCGATCCCGCCCAACCACGACCGAGGGCACGACCACCACCGGCAGCGACGATCAACCTGCTGGGAACGACTCACTGTGTCACTTGGCCGGCATCGACGGCGTAGTGGAGTGCCGCCCGCATCAAGATTGGCGGACAGGTGGTGCGGGAGTCGAAGGGCAGCGGCCCGTACGGGTACGCCAAGTGACGGGTGACAAGCCCTGAGCGGCGCTGAACCACTGGCCGCAACCGGCGGGCAGACCGCCGGTTGCACTCGTACCGCCCCGCGTAACAAGCGATGAAGCCCTGCGAAGACTTCTCGACGATCAGACGTTGAACTCGCCGTGGGTGGCGCCGTGGAGGAACGCCTGCCACTCATCGTGGGTGAAGAGCAGCGCAGGGCCAGTCGGGTTCTTGCTGTCACGTACGGCTACGACATTCGGCAGGTTGGTTGCCACTTCGACACACTGGCCGGTATCGCCGCTGGCAGTCGCCTTACGCCACTCCGCTTGATCCAGGTTCACTTCGACCATTTCCTTATCGCATCCCCTATTGCCCGTTGCGAGACTGTTTGTGGGTGTGCGTCCGCTCTGATGCTGTCATATCTCACCTTGAGTTGCGCTACTGCATCATGATCGCCGGTGACGTTGCCCGACAGGATCGAGTCTGCCGACACCACCTCGGCGCCGTCGCGTAGACGGGCGAGCGCGAATGCGCTGATCATGCCGACCACGCATCCGGCCGCGACGGGCACCAACTGGATGGTGATGCGCGGGTGCTGCGACAGTTCTTGCAGGTAGAGAAGCTGATTCACGAGGACTGTCGGCCCTCCGATGGGACGATCGAGCACGCTCTCGTCGATCATGGCCAGGAACGCCGGAGGATTCGGCCCGTCGAAGATCTGCATGCGTCGCGTTCGTGCCTGAACTCGCTCCTCCACCCGGTCGGGAGGAGATGTCGTGGAAAAGATGGCTCGCGCATATTCGGGGGTTTGAAGCAACCCTGGGACCAGTAGCGGATCCCACGATTGAAGGATGACCGCCTGAGGCTCTATCTCCTCCACCCATCGCGCAAACCAGCCCAGGGTGGGTGACTGGGAGATTTGCTTGTATAGGTGCACGAAGTGGCCGTCAAGGTCGAGGGCTCGAT
Source organism: Nonomuraea sp. NPDC052116 (assembly GCF_040680035.1). NCBI lineage: Bacteria > Bacillati > Actinomycetota > Actinomycetes > Streptosporangiales > Streptosporangiaceae > Nonomuraea > Nonomuraea sp. NPDC052116. The sequence goes on from NZ_JBFAWA010000032.1 coordinate 3,761, forward strand.
CCGCCGCCCCTGCGAACTCGAGCGTTGGCGCTCGTCGCCCCCTTTCGATGTGGCTGATGAGAGAAGTATGACATCGCATTCGGGTGCTTAGCGATATTTGAGATAGTTTCGCCTTCTTTCGATAATGCTCAAGGTCGGAGGCGAAGCGTGCCCGCGGGGACATCTGATCGTTGGCGTCCACTCCCATTATCCAATCATCGCGCGACCCATGCTACGAGCAGGTGTATCGCGGCACTCAGCGATAGAGCGACAGATTTATGACAGACAATACAGCGTTCGTGTCTTCTTTTGTCGTCCGGTTTCGCGAGGCGAGGGCCCCGCTGGTCGCAAATATTGCCCATGCTTAGGTTCCACACAACCGTGCAAGACACGACTTCCGTCGTGTGCAGTGAGCGGATGCCTGAGTCCGATGCGGGGGTGGTCAGTGACATGGGCGCGTACGGCTCGGTCCATGGAGACACCTTGCGACCGGCGCCTCCAGACCCTGATCACATAATGAAAAAGAGTGCGGCTGTGGCCGGTAGATATGCCAGCAATCGACCCATGTCGGCGCGTGTCCACGGGGCCGCCTTCAAGGTCACGACATGAGCAGCGCGGCAGAGACAACGGCGAATCGGCATAAATGGATAGAGCTACCGGCCTTTCCGATATCCGTCTCGATCGCGCGCAAACACGTGATGCGAGTGCTGGCGGAGTGGGGGTGCGAAGAGCTGAGCGACGATGCCCGGCTCGTCACCAGTGAGCTTGTCACCAATGGTATAAAAGCGATCCAACCGAACAAAATCGTGCGGGAAGAAGAAGTCGAGACGCTCGGGATGTTCGCTGGATGGGATCGGCACGTGCGGGTCGGCCTTCACCGCAGGCTCAACGGCGTGGTCGTGGAGGTGTGGGATCCCAGTCGTGAACCACCGAGGGTGGGTCACCCCGGCACGTCGGAAGTAGGCCGGCCGTGGCCTACAGGTCGTCGAGATGACAGCTGCAGATTGGGGTTACCGCTGGCTGAAAACGGGCGGAAAGGTCGTCTGGGCCGTGCTGGAGGTCGGAGAACGAACTGGAGCGGTGGATGACGGACATTGAGGCCGTGGCCGGCGAGAAGGGCATGGCTGACTCCCCCAGCGGAGAGATGGACATGTGGCCGTGTCCCGGTCTGGCCCCTCACGTGCCGCGCCGGCCTGACGGCCGGACGTCGTTTCTCAAGTGGACGGCGGATAAGCCGACCCATAGCCGGACTCTTGAATACACATGCTCATGCCGCACGGTCGTTTACGAGTTCCTGGCATCCGGCGGCAACTACTGGATCCGGCGCACGGTCCAGACCACACCCCCGCGGGAGGCCTACGTAGGCCCGTGGCGCCGCAAGGTGGCTGAACGCATGTGGGCGTTGGTCCTGACGGGCGAGGCCAGCTTATGTGTCTCGTCTCGCTTCACAGACAGCAGGTCAGGCTATGCGAGCAAAGCCGTCCAAGCCCCGGGCCCGACCCCGTGGTCGCCCCTGCGGATGCTCTGTCGTCCCGGCCTTGCTCTGTTGTCCTGAGCCACCGACTTCAGTGGCCGACATGCCCGCCAGGCATTTCCGCCGAACGACCATGCCCATCCCCAGGCGTTCCAAGATGGCCTTCAGCTTCCTGACGTGCTCGCCGCCGGTTGCCGCACCATGAAGACGTCGACCGGGTCCTCGGTCTCCACCGTGAAACCGTGGCGTTCGTACAGCCGTTGTGCGGCGCTCCCCTGCAGGACGTTCAGCCGGACGGTCAGGCCTTCGGCGTCGGATCGCTCCAGCAGTTCGCGCAGCACGGCCGAGCCGAGGCCGCGGCCCTGGAGTTCCTGGGCGAGGTAGAAGTGCTCGAACCACCACGTGTCCTGGTCCGGGCGGAATGTCACGCAACCCGCGAAGTCGCCGTCCGTCTCGATGACCGACGTGTAGTCCGGGGAGAAGGCGTCCCGGAACCGCTGCCGGACCCGGTGCTCGTCGAAGCGGCCCAGCCGCTGCAGGTCCGGGCGCATGACCGACGCGCGCAGGTCCGCGATCGCCTCAACGTCTCCCGGCTCCGCGCGACGCAGCGTCCACGTCATCGGGTGGTCCGACCCGATCCCGTGCGTCGCGAACCCCGGCCGCCCCCCGTCTGTTGTCATGCGCGGGAGTATCCCAGAGGCCCGCCCGCGGGTCGGTGGCCGGGGGTGGCCGGTCGGACCCGCAAGCCGGGCGACCGAGGGTGGGGTGCAGGCCGGGGGCCGGGGTGGGTGAGAAATGGGTGGCAGGCGGCGGGTCGTGGGCGGTTGACTTAGCCGATCTTCGTCGGAGGGAGTTCCATGATCGTGGTCACCGGGGCGTCCGGGGCGCTCGGTCGTCTGGTCATCGACCGGTTGTCCGCTCGGCCCGATGTGGTGGCCGTCGTGCGCGATCCCGTACGGGCCCCGCAGGGTGTCCGGGTACGGCGGGGCGACTACGACGAGCCGGACAGCCTGCGCGAGGCGTTCGAGGGGGCCACGCGGCTCCTGCTCATCTCGTCGCCGGAACTCGACCCGGCGCGCAGGATCAAGCAGCACCTGGACGCGGTCGCGGCGGCGGCCGACGCCGGGGTCGGCGCCATCGCCTACACGAGCTTGCTGGGAGCGGGCACCGGCGCCACCGGCGCCACCGAGGCCCATCACGCCACCGAACGGGCCATCCTCGACAGCGGCCTGCCGTACACGCTGCTGCGCCACCCCTACTACGGCGACGCCTTCGTGCCGCAGGTCTCCGGCGGCGAGCTCGCCGGCAGCACCGGCGGGCGCGGGCTGAACACCGCTTTCAGGTCCGACTTGGCCGAGGCCGCCGTTCAGGTGCTGACCGGGGACGGGCATCTGGGGCGGGCGTACGACTTCACCGGGCCGTTGTGGACCTACCGGGAGGCGGCCGAGGTGCTGGGGGTGCCCTACCGGGAGGTGCCCGATGCCGGGCCGGGGCCGATGAGCTGGCTCAATGCGCAGGTACGGGCGGGGGCGCTGGAGTTCCAGAGCCCGGATCTGGTTCACGTGCTGGGCAGGCCCGCAGAGTCGATGCTCGATCGGCTGCGCGAGTAGCCCGCCTGACTCGGGCCACAAGTTTCGCCCAGGTCCCGCACGACCTTCTCCCGCCGAACTCCCGGGATCAGTCCGATCTTGCGGAGATTGAGGAGATCGAGGTGCGTGGAGCATGAACGGCGACGGCGGTGCCGAGCCGGTCGAGCGGCTGTGGCTCACCGCGCGGAGCACGGCGGTCAGCTCCCGCCGGACGTTCTCCTGACCGGCCATCGCCGACCGAAACAGAAAACCCTAATTCCCTACCAATTCAATTGACTTTAGGGGTGGGACGATCTACGTTTGATGGCGTGACGACGACGGCTCTGACCATCCGGGGTCACGTGGACTTCTGCCGCGTGGCCAGCGCGCTCTGTCCTTCCTTCCGAACACAGGCAATCCCTCTGACGGAAGGAAAAATCCCATGTCATCCCTGTCCATCATCCCCGTCGCCGGCCGGATAGGCGCGGAGATCTCCGGCGTACGGCTCGGCGGCGATCTGCCTGCCGACGTCGTCGCGGAGATCCGCCTGGCGCTGCTCGGCCACAAGGTGGTCTTCTTCCGGGGACAAGACCATCTCGACGACCAGAGCCAGGTGGCCTTCGCCCGGCTGCTCGGCGAACCGACCGCCGCGCACCCGACCGTCCCCTCGCTCGACGGGAACGACCACGTCCTCGACCTCGACTACCGCGACGGCCAGAAGGTGGATCGCTGGCACACGGACGTGACGTTCGTGGACCGGCCGCCGCTGGCGTCGGTGCTGCGGGCCGTCGCCGTTCCGGCGGCCGGCGGCGACACGCTGTGGACCAACACCGTGGCCGCGTACGACCACCTGCCCGCCGAGCTGCGGGACCTGCTCGACCGGCTGCGGGCCGTACACACCAACCAGCACGACTACGTCCGCATCGCCACCTCCGACGATCCAGAACGGGCGCGGGAACGCGCCGAGGCGTTCGCCTCCACGGTGTTCGAGACCGAGCACCCCGTGGTGCGGGTGCACCCGGAGACCGGCGAACGCTCGATCCTGCTCGGCGATTTCGCCAAGCGACTGGTGGGGCTGTCGGCGCACACGTCCGCCTCGCTCATCCGGCTGATCCAGGAGCACGTCACCGAGGTCGAGAACACCGTGCGCTGGCGCTGGGCACCCGGCGACGTCGCCATCTGGGACAACCGGGCGACGCAGCACCGGGTGGTGCACGACTTCGGCGACCGTCCGAGGCGGCTGCACCGGGTCACGATCGCCGGTGACGTGCCGGTGGGCGTGGACGGCCGGCCCAGTGTCGTGCTGAAGGGCGACGCGGCCGCCTACTCCCCGATCGCCGCCTGATCTCTGCTCCTTGTGCATGGCCCTGGCCTCGATGACGTGGCCAGGGCCATTCGCATGTCCGGGCCCTGGGGAACATGTCCGGGCCCTGGGGAACATGTCCGGGCCCTGGGGAAAGGGAACGGCCGCCCGGCGATGTGCCGGGCGGCCGTCGGTCGTTTCTCTACGGGTGGGCGATGAAGCGGCCGAAGCGGCCCTGGTGGTAGATGAGGGGACGGCCCGGGCTGTGCACCCTGGCCTCGGCGACCAGACCGACCACCAGGGTGTGGTCGCCGACGTCCACGGTCTCGTGCGGAAGGCAGATGAGGTGGGCGGAGACGTCCTGGAGCAGGGGCGCGCCCAGGGGGCCCGGACGCCAGCGGGTGGGCTCGGCGAACCGGTCGATGTCCTTGCGCGCGAACCTGGCGGCCAGCTCGGCCTGGTCGCTGGCCAGGACGTTGACCGCGAAGTGGTCCGCGTCGCGCAGCCAGGGCCAGGTGGTGGAGGACTGGTCGACGTAGAACGAGACCAGGGGCGGGTCAAGGCTGACGGAGGAGAAGGATGTCGCCGTCAGCCCGACGGGGATGCCGTCGTTCTGAGCGGTGATGATGACGACCCCGGCGGCGTGTACGGCGAGCGCCCGGCGGAACCCGTCGGCGTCGACCGCACTCCTCTCCGGCTCTTCCGGGGCCGGGCGCGTCGCAGGCACCGTCGGCGCCTCGAACGCGTGCCCATTGCGGAGGTCGGGGGCGGCCCGGCTCCCCGATGCAAGCGACGGGTCCGAACCCGGGCGAGGGTCCTGGGTCGGGCGAGGGTCCCTTCCCGGGCGGGGGTCTGAGGTGCGGCGGGCGTCCCGGGCCTGGCGGGCCTCTCTGGCTCGGCGGGCCTCCCGGGCGGCCACCGTCTCCGTCACGAAAGCGCCCCTTCCTTGAGTACAGCGGTCACCTGCGGCGCCACACGATCGGCCCACCCCGCCACCACCTCTCCCAGCTCCGGAATCTGCGACTCCAGCACCGCCAGTCCCGGTGTCGGCACGAAGGCGCCCAGTTCCACCAGCAGCGGGCGCAGGTGCACCTCCACCGCCAGCGCATGCTTGGGATCCCCCATGACCAGGAGCGGCAGCGCCGCCGTGCCCGCCAGCGCGTCCGGTGGCAGGCGGTCGAGGAACGACTTCAGCAGCCCCGTGTACGTGCCCTTGTAGGTGGGGCTCGCCACGACGACGATGCTCGCGCCGGTCACCAGTTCCAGGGCCGCGCGCACGTCGGGGTGTGCGACGGGCGAGAGCAGGTGGGGCGCGAGGCCCGACAGGTCCACGACCTCGTACGCCTCCGAGACGGCACCCAGGCGGTCGCCGACGGCCTGGGCGGCGGAGGTGGCCACCGAGAGGGTGCGGGAGCCGGGCCGGGGGTTGCCCACGAGGGTCACGACGCTCATCGCGCCACCGCCACTTCGCCCCGAGCAGCCCGCCCGGCGGCGTAGCGGGACGGGGGTCTGGGCAGGCCGTAGTTCTCGCGGAGCGTGCGCCCCTCGTACTCGTACCGGAACAGGCCCCTGATCTGCAGCTCCGGCACCACGTGGTCGACGAAGTCGCTCAGGCCGCCGGGCAGGATCGGCGGCATGACGTTGAACCCGTCGGCCGCGCCGGCCAGGAACCATTCCTGGAGCTGGTCGGCGATCTGCTCCGGCGTTCCCGCGACCACCCGGTGACCCCGGCCGCCCGCCAGGCGGTTGAGGAGCTGCCTGACCGTGAGGTTCTCGCGCCTGGCCAGGTCCACGACGAGCTTGCGGCGGCTCTGCGCGCCCTCCGTCTCCACGGGTACGTCGGGCAGGGGCCCGTCCAGCGCGTCCTCGGTGAGGTCGATGCCGGTCATGTGGGAGAGCTGCGCCAGCCCGTACGCGGGGATGATCAGGTCCTCCAGCTCCTTCTCCAGCCGCAGCGCCTCGCGCTCGGTCGAGCCGATGATCGGCGAGATGCCCGGCAGGATGAGCACGTCCTCGTGCCGCCGCCCGTAGGCGGCCAGCCGCCGCTTCAGGTCGGTGTAGAACCCCTGCCCTTCCCGCAGGGTCTGCTGGGCGGTGAAGACGGCCTCGGCGTAGCGGGCGGCGAAGTCCTTGCCGTCCTCCGAGGACCCGGCCTGGACCAGGAGCGGGTGGCCCTGGGGCGGGCGGGAGGTGTTCAGGGGGCCGCTGACCGAGAAGTGCTCCCCCGCGTGCTCGATCGGGTGGATCTTGCCGGTGTCGGCGTAGTCGCCGGCGACGCGGTCGCCCAGGATCGCGTCGTCCTCCCAGCTGTCCCACAGCTTCCGCGTGACCTCCAGGAACTCGCCGGCCCTGGCGTAGCGGTCGGCGTGCGAGGGTCGGACGATGCCGAAGTTGCGGGCCTCGGCCTCGCCGGCGGAGGTGACGATGTTCCAGCCGGCCCGGCCGCCGCTGATGTGGTCGAGCGAGGCGAACTTGCGGGCCACGTGGAAGGGCTCGTTGTATGTCGTCGACACGGTGGCGATGAGCCCGATGTGATCGGTGACGGCGGCCAGGGCCGACAGCAGGGTCAGGGGTTCTAGGCCGCCGAGCGCGTTGTGCCGGACGTTACCGTGCAGGGCCACGCCGTCGGCGAGGAAGACGGAGTCGAGCTTGCCGCGTTCGGCGATCCTGGCGAGCTCCTGGTAGTGGCGGACGTCGGTGAGGCGGGCGGGTTCGGTTCGGGGGTGTCTCCAGGCCGCCTCGTGGTGGCCGACGCCCATGAGGAAGGCGTTCAGGTGGAGCTTTCTCGTCAAGTGGTCCTCCAGGTGGAGAAGCGGCGCTCGACGCCGACCAGGAGCAGGTTGAACAGCAGGCCGAGTACGGAGATCGTGATGATTCCCGCGTACATGTCGGGGATGCGGAAGCTGGACTGGGTGTCGAGGATGAGATACCCGAGTCCGGCCTTGGCGCCCACCATCTCGGCGAAGAGCAGGACGAGGATCGAGTACGCGCCCGCCAGCCGCACCCCGGTGAAGATGGTGGGCACGGCGGCGGGCAGGATCACCTTCTGGAACAGGCGGACCGGCCCGAGGCCCATCGACCTGGCCGACTTGATGAGCAGCGGCTCGACGGTCTTCACGCCGCTGATCGTGTTGAGCAGGATCGGCCACGCGCACGCGTACAGCACGAAGGTGACCTTCGTCGTCTCCCCGATGCCCAGGATCAGCGTGAACACCGGCAGCAGCGCCACCGCCGAGGTGTTGCGGAACAGCTCCAGCAGCGGGGTGAGGAAGTCGGCGACGGGCTTGTACCAGCCGATCAGCAGGCCGAGCGGGATCGCCAGCACGATGGCCAGGCCGAAGCCGGACAGCGAGCGGGCGAGGGACGCCTCGAGGTGCTCGGGGAGCCGACCGCCGACGAGGAGGTCGTACCAGGCGACGAGGTTCTCCGAGAGCGGCGGGACGAAGACGGGGTCGACGACGCCGAGCCTGGGCAGCACCTCCCAGGCGGCGAGGAGGAGCAGGATGGCGGTGGAGTTCGTGACCGCCCGCCTGAGCCACCGCCCGCCGGAAAACCGCCGACGCGACGGCTCCGTCAAGGCCAAAGCCGAGGTCGGAGCCGGGGTCGGAGCCAGGGTCGGGGCTGGGGCGGCCTCGTCGTACTGGTGGACGTCGCCGGGGAGCAGTTTCTGGTCAGCCACGACTGGTCGCCACCTTCCGCTCCAGCACCTGCGCCGCCGCGACCTCTTCCCGCAGCAGCCCCCACACCCGGTGCCGGTATTCCCCGAACGCCGGATCCGCCCGCAGATCTCCCTCGCGCGAGGCGAAGCGCACGTCGATGACCTCCTTGATCCGCCCCGGCCGGGAGGTCATGACGGCGACCCGCTGCCCGAGGTAGACGGCCTCGTCGATGCCGTGCGTGATGAACACGACGGTCTTGCCGGTCTGCTCCCACACGTGCACGAGCTCCTCCTGCAGGGACTCGCGGGTCTGCGCGTCCAGGGCGGCGAACGGCTCGTCCATCAGCAGCACGTCGGGGTCGAACGCGAGGCTGCGCGCGATGGCCACCCGCTGGCGCATGCCACCGGACAGCTCGTGCGGATAGCGCTCCTCGAACCCGGTCAGCCCCACGAGCGCGAGGTGCTCGCGGGCCTGCCGCGCCCGCTCCTTCCTGGGCACGCCCTTGGCCTCCAGCCCGAACTCGACGTTGGACTGGGCCGTGCGCCAGGGGAACAGCGCGTACTGCTGGAAGACGATGCCCCGGTCGAGCCCGGGCCCGGTCACCCGCGCGCCGTCGATGAGGATCTCCCCGGACGTCGGCGTGGTCAGCCCGGCGATGAGGTCGAGCAGGGTGGACTTGCCGCAGCCGCTGGGGCCGACGAGCGTGAGGAACTCGCCCTCGCGCACGTCGAGGTCGATGCCGGACAGCGCGGTGAACGGCTGGTCGGCGTCCCTGACCTGGAACGTCTTGGCCACGTTCCGGATGCTGATCTTGGTCATGACCCGCTCCCGCCGGCATAGGGGTTGAACTCGTTGGTGTAGAGGTCGGAGACCTTGACCTGGCCGGGCTTGATCTCGCCCTCGCGCTCCAGCCAGCCGGTCCAGGTCTTGAACTCCTGGTCGGCGATGACACCGCCCTTGGCGGCGATGCCGGTGCTCTTCCAGAAGCGCACGGCGTCGGCGCTCTCGTTGCGGCCGCGCTCGGCGATGATCTGCTGGAACTTGGCGACGACCTCCTCGCGCGAGTGGGTTTGCGCCCACTCGATGGCCTTCGCGAAGCCGGTCACGAACGTCTTGACGGTGTGGGGGTTGGCGGCGATGAAGTCCTCGCGGAGCACGACGGACCCGGCGGTGAACGGGCCGAACAGGTCCACGTCCTTGAACAGGGGGCGCAGGCCGCCGCGCTCCAGCGCCTTGTCCCTGAGCACGCCGCCGAGGGTGCCGACGTCGAGCTGCCCCTGGCGCAGGGCCTGCTCGGTGTTGACCGGCGGGATCACCACGAGCTGGACCTGCTTGACCTCCTCGGGCGTCAGCCCTTCGCGCTTGAGGTACTCCTTGATGACGGCCTCGTGGTGGGCGCCGAGGGTGTTGACGCCGATCTTCCTGCCGATCAGGTCCCGGGCGGACCTGATCGGGCTGTCCTGTTTGACGTAGTAGCCGTTGTAGGTGGCCTGGTCGGAGCCGTAGTAGCCGATCACGGCCTTGATCGGCGCCTTGGCGGCCTTGAGCTTGACGATGGCGCCGTTGAAGGCGCCGCCGAAGTCGGTCTGCCCGGTCGCGGCCGACTGGATGTCCTGGGGGCCGGAGGTGGTGTTGCCGACCCACTTGAGCTTGACGTCGCCGAGATAGCCGAGCTCCTCGGCCAGCTCGGGGAAGGTGACGTTGCCGGCGCTGCCCTGGTAGCGCAGCACCTTCACCTCTTGTTGGGGGTTCGCCTGGGCCGTGCCGCAGGCCGCCAGGACGGCGGACATCAAGGCGGCCAGGAGGGCATGTCTGGTCTTGATCACGTTGTTTCCTCTGAGGGGAGAGAGGGGGGTTCAGCGGTACGTGATCAGCGACACTGCGCGCTGGCGACGTGGCCGAAGTCCACGTGCGGGCGCCGGGTCAGGTAAAGGCCCATGGCTACGAAACTACGTTCCCCGGTCCCTAAAGTCAACTTTTCCTACTGGACATACATGAATTACCGCCAGGCGTCCGCGAGCAGCTCATACGAGCGGACGCGGTCGGCGTGGCCGTGCGTGATGGTGGTGATCAGCAGCTCGTCGGCCCCGGTGACCCGCTGGAGCACCCGCAGCCCGTCCGCCACCGCCTCCGGGTCTCCCACGAACTGGGTGTCGAGGCGGTCGGCCACCAGCTTCCTGTCCTCCTCGCTCCACGCGTGGGCGTCGGCCTCCTCCGGAGTGGGGTACGGCATCGCACCCTGCCCGGTGCGGATGCTGCGTACCCACAGGCCGTAGGGCTTGGCCAGCTCCCGCGCCGTGGCCGCGTCCCGCGCCACGACGACGTCGGCGGACACGATCACGTACGGCTCCTCCAGGACGTCGGACGGCTTGAACGCCTCCCGGTACGCCTCCACCGCCTCCAGGACACTCGCCGGGCTGACGTGGTAGTTGGCCGCGAACGGCAGGCCCCGCTCCCCCGCCACCTGAGCGCTCTGGCCGCCGCTGCTGCCCAGGATCCACACCTCGACGTCCGCGCCCTCGCCCGGGATCGCATGGGCGCTCCGCCCGTCGGCGGAGGTGTGGGTGCCGGCCAGGAACGCCTGGACGTCGTCGAGCTGGTCGGCGAAGTCCGGCGTCTCGGCGCCGGGCTGCTGGAGGAGGGAGGCCTGGACGGCGAGGTGCGGCGCCGCCCTGATCAGCGCGGAGAAGTCGAACGGGGGCGGGATGAGCAGCCCGTCCACCACCCTCGCCTCGGAAGGGGGAGGCTCCGGGGGACGTTCCGAGGGACGGGCGAGCTCGGCGCGGCGCTGGCCGGAACGGCCGAGGCCCAGGTCGATGCGCCCCGGATGGGCCGCGTCCAGGAGGCCGAACTGCTCCACCACCGCCAGCGGCGTCTGGTGGCCGAGCTGCACCGCCCCCGAGCCGACCCGGATCCGGCCGGTCGCCGCGGCCACCAGCCCGATGAGGACGGCGGGAGCCGAGCCGGCCACGCCGGGCGCGAAGTGGTGCTCGGCCAGCCAGTACCGGTGGTAGCCGAAGGACTCGGCCCGCCGCGCCAGGTCGATGGTGTTGCGGATCGCGTCCCGGGCGGTCCCGCCGGAGGGGATCGGCGCCAGGTCGAGGATGGACAGGGGGACCGTCATGAGGAGCCTCCAGGGAACGGGAACGGCCTGCTGGGTATCTCCTTGCGCAGCACCGGAGCGATGTCCGACTGGAACAGCTCCAGCGCCGAGCGGTGCTGCGCGTCCGTCAGCCCGTCGGCGTCCGCGTGCAGGTGCATCACCTCGTGCCCGAACCGGTCGTGGTAGCGGTGCACCTTGTCGATGATCTGCTGCGGGCTCCCGACCAGGATGGAGCCGCGCTCGATGGCGTCCTCCAGCGAGTGGAAGACGAGCGGCGCGCCGTACCGCTTGAAGGTCTCCTGGCGGGCCTCGAAGATCGGCCGGTACGTCTCGACGGCCTCCTGCGAGGTCCTCGCGGCGTAGTAGCCCGCGGTGCCCGCTCCGACCAGGGCTTCGGCCGGGTCGTGCCCGTAGTGCGCCCACCGCTCCCGGTAGTGGTCGATCAGCTCGGCGTAGGGCTCGATGGGGTTGGTGACGTTCGCGGAGAAGAGCGGGTCGCCGAAGCGCGCGGCCAGGTCCACCGACTCCTTGCTGGTGGCGCTGCCGTGCCAGACGCGCACCGGCCGCTGGAGCGGGCGCGGCCAGGTCTCGGCCTCGGTCAGCGACGGCCTGAATTGCCCTTCCCAGGTGACCTTGTCCTCCCGCCACAGCCTGCGGAACAGCTCGTACGACTCGCGGTTGCGCTCCCACTGGTCCTCGGCGGTGACGTGGAAGAGCTGGGCCTGGGCGGCGCCGTTCCCCTTGCCGATGATCAGTTCGAGCCGCCCCCCGGACAGGTGGTCGAGGGTGGCGTAGTCCTCGTACGCCCGGACCGGGTCCAGCAGGCTGAGCGTGGTGACCGCGGTGAACAGCCGGATGCGGGAGGTCCGGGCGGCGATGTGGCTGAGCACCACGGGCGGCGAGGAGGAGATGAACGGCCGCTCGTGCCGCTCCCCCACCCCGAACCCGTCGAACCCGAGCTCCTCGGCCAGGACCGCGTTGGAGACGACCTCGCGGAATCGCTCGTTGGTGGACGTGCGGCCGTCATGAACGATCAAGGTGATGGCCAGAAATTTCACGCAATGTCAGCTTTCTGGGAGGCGTAACGGTTGATCGCGCGCGGCAGGCCGAGGTGCCCGCGCAGGGTGGCGGCCTCGTACCGGTTCCTGAAGGCGCCGCGCCGCCGCAGCTCGGGGACCAGCTCGCGGGTGATCGCCGCCAGGTCGTGCGGCACGGCGCCGGGCCGCAGCCGGTACCCCTCGATCCCGGCCTCCTGCCAGTCCAGCAGCAGGTCGGCCAGCTCGGCGGCGGTCCCGATGAAGGTGTACGCGTCCGATTCGGGCGGCTCGGCGAGCCCGTCGAGCCGGTCCTTCCGGTCGGCCGCGTCGTCGCCGACGTGGACGAGCAGGTCGGCCAGGATCCTGAGCGGGTGCCCGTCCCTGGGACGGCTCCTGACCTGCTCGACGATGTCCCGCGCGTGGTCACGGCTGTGCGGGGTGACGAAAACGACGTCGGCGGCGCGGGTGGGCAGCTCGTACGGCACCGGCGACCCGCCGTGGTCGAGCACGGTCACGACCGGCTGCCCCTGCGGCGGCCTGGGCGTGATCGACGGCCCCTTGACGGAGAACCGGGATCCGGCGAAGTCGATGTAGTGGAGCTTGTCCCGGTCGACGAACCGGCCGGTGGCCACGTCGCGGATCTCGGCGTCGTCCTCCCAGCTGTCCCACAGCCGCCTGGCCACCTCCACGGCGTCGGCCGCCTCCTCGAAGAGGTCCGCGATGAGCCCCCGGGCCCGCTCGTCGGGCTCCCACCGGCCCGCCGTGTCCCGTTTGGGGATGAGCGCCGGGATCTCCCTGCGGCCGAAGTGGGCCGCCTCCCAGGCGCGGGCCGAGACCTGGACCCGCCAGCCTGCGCGCCCCTTGCTGACATGGTCCAGGCTCGCGATGCCGACGGCCACGTGGAACGGCTCCGTGTGCGTCGTCGTGGCCGTGGGCACCAGCCCGATGCGCGTGGTCAGCGGCGCGAGCGCCGCCGCGAGCAGCACCGCGTCGAACCGGCCGCGCACCTGGTCGGTGCGGTCGTCGGGCCCGTCGAGGCCCGAGGACTGCAGGCCCAGGGCGTCCTCGATGGTGACGAAGTCGAGCAGCCCGCGCTCGGCCTCGGCGACCAGCCCGGCCCAGTGGCGGGCGGTGAACAGCTCCCGCGCGTTGACGGCGGGGTCCCGCCAGGCGGCGGGATGCCAGCCGGCGCCGTCGAGCGCGACGGCCAGGTGCAGGGGTGGCCGCGTCATGCCGCGCCTCCCAGCCCGAGGTGGTCGCGGAGCGTGGCGCCCTCGTAGTCGGTACGGAACACGCCGCGTTCCTGCAGCAGCGGCACCACCTCGGCCACGAAGTCGTCCAGCCCGCCCGGCGTGAGGTGCGGGACCAGGATGAACCCGTCGGCGGCGTCCGTGCGCACGAACTCCTCGATCTGCGCGGCCACGGTCGCGGGCGAGCCCACGAACGACTGCCGCCCGGTCATGTGGATCACCAGTTCGCGGATGCTCAGCTCCTTCTCCTCGGCCACGGCCCGCCATCGCGCCGCCACGGCGACCCGGTCGGCCACCTGCACCCGGCCCTGGGAGACGCCCTGCTCGACGGCGGGCTCCACGTCGGGCAGCGGTCCTTCGGGGTCGTAGGCGGACATGTCCCGGCCCCAGATCTGCTCCAGGAAGGCGATCGCGGTCTGCGGCCCCACCTGCTGGCGGCGGATCTCGGCGGCGCGCTCGGCCGCCTCGGCGTCGGTGTCGCCGAGCGCGAACGTGGCCGCCGGCATGATCTTGAGCTGGTGGGGCTGCCGCCCGTACGTGGCCAGCCGGCGTTTGACGTCGGCGTAGAAGGCCCGGCCCTCCTCCAGCGTGCCGTGGCGGCTGAAGATGACGTCGGCGTTGGCCGCGGCGAACTCCCTGCCCTCGTCGGAGTCCCCCGCCTGGATGACCACGGGGTGGCCCTGCGGGCCGCGCGGGACGTTGAAGCGCCCCTCGACGGTGAAGTGGCGGCCCCGGTGGCTGACCGCCGCGACGGACCCGGACCGCAGGAACCGCCCGCTCTCCTGGTCGGCGAGCACGGCGTCGGGCCGCCAGGAGTCCCACAGTTCGCGCGACAGCCGGACGAACTCCTCGGCCCGCGTGTAGCGCTCGGAACGATCCAGGTAGCCGCCGCGGCGGAAGTTCTCGCCGGTGAAGGCGTCGGAGGTGGTGACCACGTTCCAGGCGGCCCGGCCCGCGCTGAGGTGGTCGAGCGTGGCCAGCCGCCTGGCCAGCTCGTACGGCTCGTTGAAGGTGGCGTTGACGGTGGCGGCCAGCCCGAGGCGCTCGGTGACGGCGGCGAGCGCGGCCAGCACGGTGAGCGACTCGGGGCGGCCGACCACGTCCAGGTCGTGGATGCGGCCCTTCAGCTCGCGCAGCCGCAGGCCCTCGGCCAGGAAGAAGAAGTCGAACTTGCCCCGCTCCGCGGTGCGGGCCAGGTCGGCGAACGACTCGAAGTCGATCTGGCTGCGGGAGCGGGGGTCGGTCCAGACGGTGGTGTTGTTGACGCCGGGGAAGTGCGCGGCCAGGTGGACCCGCTTCATGCGACCTGCTCGGTCATGATGTGCTCCTTGGCTCAATACCCAGTTAAACAGTAGGAAAACTGGGTATCGCTGTCAACGGAGCGCGGAAGCAGGCAGTGGGATCGCGGGGAACGGATTGTCGGGCAGCAGGATGACGCGGCGCGGATGGTCGGCCTGACCTGCGGCGTCGAGGTGAAGGAGAGCGGCGCCGATGCCGGCCGCGCCCACCATGTAGCCGGTGTCGGCCGTCACCTCGCCCGGCCGCAGCCGCCGGTACGCCTGGTACCAGCGGTAGCCGCGCCCGTCGTGGTCGGTGGCCCGGCCGATCAGGTCGGTGGCGAGCCCGCGGGCGTACTCCAGATGGGACTCCTCCCCCGTCGCCGCCCACAGCCCCACGAAGAACTCGATGAGCCCGGCCGTCCCGCAGCACTGGCAGGCCACGTTCCAGTAGCCCTCGGTACGGCGGCGCGGCACGCCGCTCTTGACGATGCCGCTGGCCAGCCGCTCCACCCACTCCAGGTCGCCGGGGTCGCCCCCCACCCGGTACAGCTCGTAGAACATCCTGGCCACGCCCGCGGAGCCGGAGCAGAAGCCCAGGTAGTGCAGCTCCCTGGCGTGCGGCACGTGGTGCGGCACGACCGCGCAGCCGCCGGCCACGACGCTGACCTCGCGGACGAAGGCCGCGCCGCTGCGCGCGGCGAACAGGAAGCGCTCGTCGCCGGTCACCCCGTACAGGCGGGCCAGCAGGAACGCGGTCCCGGCCGTGCCGGCGAGGAAGCCGGGCGTGACGGCGTCCACGGGCAGGTCGGCGCAGTCGCCGAACCGGTGCCCGGGGACGGGCAGCCGGGCGATCCGCAGGCCCGCCTCGACGGCCGCCTCCTCGTACGCGGGCACGCCGAGGTGGGCGGCGGCCCGCAGCAGCCCGAGGATGACGCCGCCCTCGCCGCGCTGCGCGGGATCCCGCGACCACCCGACACCGCCCTCGGACTCCCGGCCCCGGCGGACGATCACGTCCGCGATGGCGGCGGCCTCGGCCTCGAACGCGCCGTCGCCGAGCACCCAGCCCGCCTCCATGAGCGCGACCATCGTGCCGGTCAGCCCGTGGTAGAGGGAGACGTCGTCCTGCTCGCGCCAGGTGGCGGCGAGCCTGCGGGCCCCCTGCCCGGCGTCCTCCAGGTACGCCTCGTGGCCGGTGGCCGCGGCCAGTTCGAGGAAGAACAGCACGACGCCCGCCGCCCCCGAGTAGAGGGACGAGGGCTCGGAGGTGACCGCCGACCCGCCGTGCGGATCGGGATTGGCCAGCCAGCGCCTTCCGTGCTCGTCGTCGGCCGCGGCGGATCTGATCCATCGCCCCGCCAGGATGGCGGCGGTCAGCGGGGAATCGGCTCGGGCGCTCGACGCGCGGATCCTGTCCAGACTCACCCGTCCAGTATCCCACACATTTGGTAGGAAATTCAGGAAAGCCGGGGAACAGCCGCGACCAGTTCCCGCGTGTACGCGTGCCTGGGGCGGGTGAACACCTCCGTCACGTCGCCCTCCTCGACCACCCGGCCGTCCTTCATGACCAGGACCCGATCGCTGACGTGGTGCACCACGCCGAGGTCGTGGCTGATGAACAGCATGGCAGTACCGTACTCGGCCTGGATCTCGGCGAGCAGGTCCAGCACCTGGGCCTGGATCGAGACGTCGAGGGCGGAGACCGGCTCGTCGCAGACCAGCACGTCGGGGCGGGGGCCGAGGGCCCTGGCGATGGCGACGCGCTGCCGCTGGCCGCCCGACAGCTCGCGCGGGTGGCGGCCGGCGACGCCGGGCGGCAGGCCGACGCGTTCGAGCAGGTCGAGCACCCGCGCCCGGCGCTCGGCCGCGGGCAGGTCGAGCGGCTCGGCGACCAGGCGGCCGACGGTGTGGCGGGGGTCGAAGGAGTCGAGCGGGTTCTGGGAGATGAGCTGGATCCGGCGGCGGAGGGGGCGGCGCCGGCGTTCGGGCACGTGGCTCCACGGGCGGCCGTGCAGGGTGACCCGGCCCGCGTCGGGTTCGAGCAGGCCGAGGGCCAGGCGGGCCAGGGTGGTCTTGCCCGAGCCCGACTCGCCGACGACGCCGAGCGTCTCGCCCTCGCACAGGGTGAACGAGATGTCGTCGACCACCCGGCGCGGCCCGTACGACCTGGACAGGCCGGTGCCGGCGAGCACCGGCGCCGACGGGTCCGGCGTGCGGCGCGGCAGCGGCGCGGTGGACAGGGCGGTGGACAGGCGGGTGCCCCGTGAGGCGGCCGACGGGACGGCGGCCAGCAGCGAGCGGGTGTAGTCGTGCGCGGGCGCCGACAGCACGCTCCCGGCAGGGCCCTCCTCGACGACGCGGCCGTCCTTCATGACGAGGATGCGGTCGGCGATCGAGGCCACGACGGCCAGGTCGTGGCTGATCAGCAGCAGCGCGCAGCCGGCGGCCCGGCGCTCGGCCAGCAGCCGCAGGATCTGGGCCTGCACGGTGACGTCGAGCGCGGTGGTCGGCTCGTCGGCGATGATCAGCTCGAGTCCGGCCGCGATGGCCGAGGCGATCAGCACCCGCTGCCGCAGCCCGCCGGAGAGCTGGTGCGGGTGCTGCCCGGCACGCAGCGGCGGATCGGGCACGCCGACCGCGTCGAGCAGTTCGAGCGTCCTGTCGCGGCGCCGTGCTCTCGGGACGACGTCGTGGACGGCCAGCACCTCGCCGATCTCGGCCCCCACGGTCCGCAGCGGGTCGAGGGAGACCAGCGCGTCCTGCAGCACCAGCCCGGCGAACCCGCCGCGCAACCCGCGCCACTGCGCCGGTCCGAAGCCGAGCGCGTCCCGGCCGCCGACGCTGAACGCGGCCGCCCGCACGGTGGCGCCCGGCCCGGCCAGGCCGAGCAGCGTGCGGGCCGTGACGCTCTTGCCGGACCCGGACTCGCCGACGACGGCCACGCACTCGCCGGGAGCGAGCGACAAGGAGAGGCCGCGCACGACCTCGGTCCCGCCGAAGCTCACGCGCAGGTCCTCCACGGCGACCAGGGTGGCGACGGTTGGAGGGGAGGCAAAGGTCGTCATGGGGTTCTCCCCTCGAAGCGGCGTTGGAGCCGGCGGCCGACAACGGTGAGGCTGACCACGGTCAGCATGATCGCGACGCCCGGGAACAGCGCCTCCCACCAGGCGACCCGCAGGTAGTTGCGGGCCTCGGAGAGCATCGCGCCCCATTCGGCGGCCGGGGGCTGCGGGCCCATGCCGAGGAAGCTGAGCCCGGAGGCGGCGATGACGGCCTGGCCGAGCCCGATGGTGGCCAGGACGGGGATCGGCCCGAGCACGTTCGGCAGCACGTGCCCGGCGGTGATCGCGGCTCTGGACCGGCCGAACGTGACGGCCTGCTCGACATATCCGGCGTGGCGCACCACGAAGGTCTGGGCGCGGATGACGCGGGCGTAGTTGGGGATCTGGGCGACCGCGATGGCGAAGATGACGTTGCCCGTGCCGGGGCCGGTGACGGCGATGACGAGCAGGGCGAGCAGCAGCTCCGGCAGGGTGGACAGGACGTCGAACGACCTGGCCAGCGCCTCGTCCAGCCACTTCGGCGACAGCCCGGCGGCCAGGCCGAGCAGCACCCCGGCGGCCACCGCCAGGGCCGTCGCGGTGACGCCGATGCTGAGCGAGTGGCGGGCGCCGTGGACGACCCTGGACAGCACGTCGCGGCCGAGGTGGTCGCTGCCGAACCAGTGCGCGCCGCCGGGCGGCGCGAGCGCGCTCACCGGGTCGGCCGCCAGCGGGTCCACGCCGGTCAGCAGCCCGGGTGCGGCCACCGCCACCGCCAGCAGGACGAGGAACGCCGCGGGCGCGAGCAGCGAGCGCGACGAGGTCACGGCCGGCCTCCGATCCGGGGGTCGATGGCGCGGTAGGCCAGGTCGAGGAGGGTGCTGATGGTCACGTACACGATGGCCGACAGCAGGACGACGGCCATCACCACCGGCATATCCCGGCCGGTGACGGCCTGCATCGCCACCTGCCCGAGCCCCGGCCGGCCGAAGAGCACCTCGGTGATGACGGCCCCGCCGAGCAGCGTGCCGGTGAACCACCCGGCCAGCGTCACGGCGGGGATCAGCGCGTGCCGGAGCGCGTGCCTGGCCACCAGCCGCGGCTCGCTCAGCCCGCGGGCCCTGGCCGTGACCGCGAACGGCTGCTCCAGCGCCAGCTCCAGGCCGCCGCGCAGCACCTGGCCGAGCACGCCCGCGATCGGCAGGCCCAGCGCGAGCGCGGGCAGCACGAGCGCCTGCGGCCCGGACGCGCCCGACACGGGGAACCAGCCGAGCGTGAACGAGAACACCGCCAGCAGCACCAGCCCGATCAGGAACGGCGGCACCGACACCGAGACCAGCTCGGCCGCCGAGGCCGCGCCGCGCAGCCACCGGCCCCGCCCGGCGGTCACGACGGCGATCACCCCGGCGAGCGACACCCCGACCCCGGCCGCCGCCAGCGTGAGCTGCAGGGTCGGGCCCAGCTGGGTCGACAGGATCTCGCCGACGCCGAGCTGGAGCTGGTACGAGCGGCCGAGGTCGCCGTGGAGCAGCCGCCACAGGTAGGACACGTACTGGACGACCTCCGGCCGGTCGAGCCCCCATTCGGCGACGATCCGCGCCCGGATCCCGGGGGTGTCGGGGCCGTCGCCTACCAGGATGTCGATGGTGTCGCCCGGCGCGAGCAGCAGCGCGACGTACGAGGCGCTGGCCGCCGCCCAGAGCACGGCGAGCCCGGCGAGCACACGCTTGACGACACCCCTGACCCGGGCTTTGACGGCGTCCCTGTCGCGGGCTTTGACTGCGTCCCCGCCGCGGGCTTTGGCGGCGTCCCTGCCGCGGGCCGTCACCGGCTGTCCGGTCATGTGCCGATCCGGACGTCGTACGCACTGCGCGGCGTGCCGGAGCCGGCCTCGAAGCCCAGGCCCTGGACGCTCTTCTGCGCCGCGATCTGGTCGGCGGGCACGTAGACCGGGAACACGATCGCCTTGTCCTTCACCACGGCCCGCTGCACCTTGGCGTACAGCTCCCTGCGCTCGTCCAGGGAGGCGGAGGCCGCGGCCGCGGCCAGCCACTTCTCCACGTCGGGGTCGGAGAAGCCGGTGCGGTTGATCGGCCCCTTGCGCGGCAGGATCAGGTTGAGCGCGGCGCCCGCGTCGGCGTCGCCGCGGGAGTTCTCGAAGATCTCGTACTCCCCCTCGGTGTAGGCCTTCTGCGCCGTCCCCTGGTCCACGATCTTGACCTGGAAGTCGATCCCGGCGCTCTGCTTGACCTGCGCCTGGATGGCCTGGGCGAGGATGTCGCGGCGGTCGCGGACGAACGGTGCGGAGGCGACGGAGCGCACGGTGAGCCGCCTGCCGTCCTTGATCCGGTAGCCCTGGGCGTCGCGCTGCTTCCAGCCGGCCGCGTCGAGCAGGGCGTTGGCCTTGGCGGTGTCGCCGCCGAAGGCGCCCTCCAGCGAGGCGTCGTAGAACGGCCCGCCCTTGGTGACGACGCTCCACGCCCTGGTGGCGGTGCCCTGGTAGACGGCCTTCAGCACCGCGTCCACGTCCACGGCCTCGCGGAACGCCTCCCGTACGCGCTGGTCGTCGAAGGGGGCGTGGGCGGTGTTGAAGTAGTAGGAGAAGGAGGTGCCCGAGTTGAGCGAGGTCTGGTACGTCAGACCCGGATCCTGCTTGATCATGGCGGCGTCGGTGGCCGGGACGCCCTCGATGACCTGCACCTGCCCCGAGGTGAGCGCGCCGACGCGCACCGCCGCCTCCGGCAGGAACCGGTACGTGATCCGCGACAGGTAGGCCGGCCCCTGATGCCCGGACCCGGCGGGCGGCCACTTGTAGTCCAGGTTGCGCCGGTAGCGGATCTCCTGGCCCCGCACGTACGACTCCAGGATGAACGGCCCGGTGCCGACCAGGTCGGGCCCGCCGGACTTGAGGTCCTTGGCCGCCTTCAGCGACTTCGGCGAGACCTGTCCCGCGAGGGGCGAGGCGAGGAAGTCGAGGAAGAGCGCGTCCGGCTCCTTCAGCGTGATCTCGACGGTGGTCGGCGACTTCACCTCGGCCTTGGCGAAGGACTTGAGCTGGATGGAGGCGATGCCGGGGTTGTAGCCGGGCACCAGGAACTGCTCCAGGTTCGCCTTGACCGCCGCCGCGTCGAACTTCGTGCCGTCGTGGAAGGTCACGTCGTCGCGTAGTTGCAGCGTGTACGTCAGACCGTCGTCCGACACCTTCCACGACTTGGCCAGCCAGGGCTGGAACGTGCCGTCCTTCTGGCGCGAGAGCAGCGCGTCGAACTGGTTGAACACGAGCAGCCGGACCTTGTTCTGGCCCCATTGCTGGGGGTTCAGGGTGAGCGGCTGGGTCTCGATGGCCCAGGTCAGGGAGGTGTCCTGGGTTTGCTGGGCGGGCTGCTGAGAGCCGCAGGCGGTCAGGGAGACGACGAGGACGAAGGGGGCGATGCCCTTGAGTCTCTTCACACGCATTCCTTGGGGCCGAGGCATTACCTAGCTAAACGGTAGGTAATGCATGAATGCCTGTCAACGCCCTCTCGATAGGCTTGATCCCCACGGACTCGAAGGAGCCAGCCCGATGATCTTCATCACCGCCAAGTTCCGCATCCTGCCCGAGCACGCCGACCGCTGGCCGGAGATCGTCGCCGACTTCACCGAGGCGACCAGGGCCGAGCCGGGCTGCCTGTGGTTCGACTGGTCGCGCAGTGTCGAGGATCCGGTGGAGTACGTCCTGGTGGAGGCGTTCCGCGACGGCGACGCCGGGGCGGCGCACGTCCAGTCGGCCCACTTCAAGCAGGCCCAGCAGACGCTGCCGCCCCACCTCGCCGAGACGCCGCGCATCGTGAACGCCACCGTCCCGCAGGACGACTGGTCCCTGCTCGGCGAACTGGCCGTCCCGGACCGCGATTAGGAATGCCCTGAAGATCTTGGCGACCTTTTCAGGCTCGGGCCATGATGGGCCGTCGGCTGGTTCCGGCCGGGCCTGGGGTATGGGTCGGCCGGTCAACGGGCGCCCTTCGGTGCCGCCGGCGCTGCCGTCCATCGCCCGCTTCGCGTGGCAATCGCGCCCACCTGCGCAGGGGCGGCATCAAGAAGGGCCAGGAGGCCAACCGCCTCAAGCGCGGTCGCAAGGGCGACCGACCTCCCGGCCTGGACGCCGAATGCCACCGCAACTTGCGGTGGCATTACGGACCGGCGCGCGCCGGGGCAGCTACGAAGGCGTCCTCGATGTCGCCTCGATCAGAATCTGGCTCAGCACCCCAAATGAGCCACAGGACACACCTTAGGGCGGTGGTCAGCCCTTGATCGCCGCGGTGAGCTGGTCGATGAACCCCTGCTCGGCTCCGGAGATCCCCTTGGCGCCGTCGGATATCGCGACGGCGATCTCGATCAGCCACTGCCCGTAGGCGTGCACGTCTTCTTCGGTTCCCTTGGAACGAAGCAGGGCGATGGCCGCCGGAACCTTGACGAGCGCCTCCGCGATGGCCTCCTCCGGCGTCGAGCCGTCTGTTTCACCCACCGGAGTGCGAGTCGCGAGCTTCCTGATGAGCTCGTTGCCGTGCTGCTCGGCTGCCACGAACACCTTGCCGCCCGCGTAGAGCTCCTTGGCCATCCCGATGATGCCATCAGCTTCGGCCTGCGTCGCCGCCCACGTCACCTGCCTCGGCGCCTGCAGTAGCTGGTCCAGCTCATCCTCGGAAAACGCCTGGTGGTCTGTCACGGTTCACCTTTCTCTGTACGAAAGCGCGTTGACGATGATCGCATAGAGAAACTCACAGCTACCGTCAAATGGCCATACGTCCATAAAAATTAGTTCCTGATGGGGATTTGAGCCGTTGAGGCTTTTCCGTCCCGAAAGCCGTGGTCACGATGGGTTTGCGGAGAGCGGTGGCGAATGCGAGGAAATGCCCGATAAGTAATCATTCGACCAAGATTGGATGCCCCAATCGGTCCCGAACGCCCATAAGCAGTGACGCCGGGGGCCAGCTCAGCGCTGGCGGTTTTCCACGATTTGTCGAGATAAGCCGGCAGATGCCAGCCGGTGCGCGGGCACGAAGAGCTCGTACTCGGGCTGCTGCGCAAGCACGGCCCGCTCAGCCGGGGCGAGCTCGGCAAGCTCTGCCAGCTCTCCCGCACCACCCTGTACGACATCCTCGCCGGGCTGGCCGCCCTCGGCGAGGCGATCTGGGGCGCCACCGCCGGCGACCGGGACGTGCTCTACCTGCGCCTGTCCCACGGAGTCGGCGGCGGCCTGGTGGTCGGCGGCGTGCTGCACCGGGGCGCGTACGGTCTGTCCGGCGAGTTCGGCCACATCACGGTCGACCCGGACGGCGCGCCCTGCGACTGCGGCGGCGCCGGCTGCCTGGAAACCGTGGCCTCGACAAGAGCCGTGCTGGACGCCTACCGCGCCGCGGGCGGGCGGGCCGACGACGTGCCTGAGCCGGTGAAGGCGATCAGGGCGGGCGACGGCACGGCCCTGACCCTCCTGAAGGACGTCGGCGGCGCGATCGGCGGCGTGCTCGCGGCCGTGTGCAACGCGATCGGCCCCTCCGCGATCGTGGTCGGCGGCGAGCTGGCGGAGACCGGCCCCGCGCTGATCGAGCCGGTCGAGCAGGCGCTGCGCGCCCGGGTCATGCCGGTCTCCAGACACCGCGTCAGCCTGCGCCGGGCCACGCTCGGCGAGGCCGCGGGCGCCCTCGGCGGCATCGCCCTGGTGCTGCACGAGTCCCCGCTGCTGTCCCGCTACCCCGCGGGCCCCGATCTCGCGCCCGACCTCCTCGAGGACACCAAGCAGAGGCAACCATGACTCGGCTCACCACGCCGGCCCAATCCCCGGCGGTGCGGCGCGCCCCCAGATGTCCCCAGCGGGCCGGGCCCGAGCATGGCGAAGAACTCTCCGTCGCGTACGCCCAGGTCGATGCCGTCGACGGCCGTGACGGGTCCGAACTCCTTACGCAGCCCGACGGCCGTCTCGCTCATATTCATGAACATAAATGCGCATCCCGGACAAAGCCATGGTCCGCAACAGAACGCAAGTCAACGCAAGAAATAAGCAGATTCGCGAAACTACTTCACAACACCTTGTGCATCGGTGTGCGGACGCCTACTGTCGCCTCACCCCCCGAGAGAAACGAGCACCGGATGCCACGCACGGTCCTGGCTGTCTTATGCGCGGCCGCGACGGCCCTCGCCGCCTCCCCGGCCCACGCCTCTTCCGGCCCCGCCCCCGTCGTGACGCGGGCGGCCCTCGATCCGATGCTCGTCGCGGGGCGGGGCGCCGCCGTGGACTTCCTGGAGCAGGAGGCGGAGAACGCCGTCACGAACGGCACGGTCATCGGCCCCGACCGCGGCGCGTACACGCTGCCCGCGGAGGCGTCGGGCCGGAAGGCGGTGCGGCTGGCGCCGGGGCAGCACGTGGAGTTCACGCTGCCGCGCGCGGCCGACGCGATCACCGTCCGCTACAGCATCCCCGACGCGCCCGGCGGGGGCGGCATCACCGCGCCGCTCGACGTCACGGTCAACGGCAAGGGCCGCCGGACCATGACGCTGACGTCCCAGTACGCGTGGCTGTACAACCAGTACCCGTTCTCCAACGACCCCGGCGCCGGCCTGCTGCACCCCGACTGGTGGATCACCGAGTGCTCGTGCGTGCCGAGCGCCACGACGCCGCCGCCCGTGATCGCGAAGCCGTTCCGCCCGAACCACTTCTACGACGAGCAGCGCCTGCTGCTCGGCCGCACGTACCGCGCGGGCGACCGGGTACGCCTCACGGCCCCCACGGGGAGCGCCGCCGCGTGGACGGTCATCGACCTGCTGGACTCCCAGCTCGTGGGACCGCCGAAGGTCAGGCTCACGGCGGCCGATGTGCTGGCGTTCGGGGCCGACCCGTCCGGACGGCGCGAGTCGTCGGACGCGTTCGACCGGGCCATCGCCTTCGCCCAGCGCAAGCGGCTGGAGGTGTACGTCCCGCCGGGCACGTACCAGGTGAACCGGCACATCATCGTGGACGACGTGACCATCACGGGCGCGGGGAGCTGGTACACGATCATCAAGGGCCATGAGGTCCCGCTCGGGAGCCCGGCGCCGGACGGCTCGGTGCACACGGGCGTCGGCTTCTACGGCAAGCCCGGCGGCAGCACGAACGTGCACCTGTCGGGGTTCGCCATCGAGGGGGACGTGCGGGAGCGCGTCGACACCGACCAGGTGAACGCGATCGGCGGCGCGATGAGCGATTCCACCATCGACGGCCTGCACATCCGGCACACCAAGGTCGGCATGTGGTTCGACGGGCCGATGACGAACATGCGGATCACGAACAACGTGATCGTCGACCAGATCGCCGACGCCGTGAACTTCCACACCGGCGTCACCGGCTCCGTCGTGTCGAACAACTTCATCCGCAACAGCGGCGACGACGCGCTGGCCATGTGGTCGGAGAAGAGCGCCGACAGCGGCAACACGTTCGACCACAACACCGTCCAGACGCCCGTGCTCGCCAACGGCATCGCCGTCTACGGCGGCAGGGACAACACGATCTCGAACAACCTCGTGGCCGACCCGGTCAGGGAGGGCAGCGCCATCCAGGTCGGCTCCCGCTTCGGCGCCGAGCCGTTCACCGGGCGGCTGCTGATCACCGGCAACACCACGGTCAGGTCCGGGACGTACGAGCTGAACTGGAACATCGGGCTCGGGGCCATCTGGTTCTACGCGCTGGAGAGGGACATCTCCGCGGACGTCCAGGTGGTCGGCAACCACTTCCTGGACAACACGTACAACGCGATCATGCTGGTGAGCGAGTGGTCGGTGAAGGACCTGTACTCGATCACCAACGTGCACTTCAAGGACATCCGGGTCGACGGGACCGGGACGTCGGTGGTGAGCGCGCGGGTGAAGGGGTCGGCGACGTTCGAGAACGTGGACGCGCGGAACGTCGGCGCGGTCGGGGTGAACAACTGCGGCTCGTTCGGCTTCCCGCCCACGGGCTCGGAGTTCGCCCTGACCGATCTCGGCGGGAACGACGGTGGCGGCGCGGCGGGGGCCTGGCTGGCGCCGTGGCTCCTGCCGAACACCATCACCTGCGACGACCGTCCGCCGGTCGTGGCGCCCCCGCCTCCGTCCCCCTGGTGACCGGGCCGGCGCGCTCGCCGCGCCGGCCCTGCCGGGGGCTCACACCTGCCGGCGCATGGCCTCCAGACCCCTGACGACGGTGGTCGTCAGGGTGCCGATCTCGGCGATGCCGATCGTCACCGTGTCGCCGTCCTGCAGCGTGAACGGCAGGTCGGGCACCAGGCTGGTGCCGGTGGCCAGCACGGCGCCGTCGGGGAAGGAGTCGGCGCGGAACAGGTAGCCCGCCAGCTCGTCGAGGCGCCGGTGCAGGCCCGACGTGGACGCCTTGCCGTCCCACACCGTCTCGCCGCCCCTGGCGATCGTGAGCGTGATGTCCAGCGCGTACGGGTCGGAGACCTCCCACACGGGACGGATCGCCGGGCCGACCGCGCACGCGCCCAGGTAGATCTTGGCCTGCGGCAGGTAGAGCGGGTTGACGCCCTCGATGGTGCGCGAGCTCACGTCGTCGACGACCGTGTAGCCCACGATCTCCCCCGCCGTGTTCAGCACCAGGCCGAGCTCCGGCTCCGGCACGTCGATCTCGGAGTCCGACCGCACCGCGATGCGCCCGCCGTCACCCGAGACCTTCCAGGCCACCGACTTGAAGAACAGCTCCGGGCGCTCGGCGTCGTAGACCAGCTCGTACACGTCGGCGGCGCGCTCGCTCTCCAGCACCCGCGCCTCGCGCGAGCGCCGGTACGTCACGCCGGCCGCCCAGACCTCCATCAGCCCGTCCACCGGCGCGAGCCGCCGCACGGAGGCGGACGGGTGCCCCTGCCCGTCGGCCCCCGCCAGCCGCTCGCGCAGCCCTTCGACCGGGAGCCGCAGCAGCTCGGCCACGGTCGTGACGCCGGCCAGCTCCACCACCTGCTCGCCGTCGTCGACGCCGACCGCGGGAGCGTCGGTCAAAGGGCTGACGAACCGTACGATGTGCATGCCTGCTCCTCATTCTCATCAGACGAGTCAGATGAGAGTCTTCCCTACCCGGCCGGGCCGGCTTCTGGTGGGTCAGATCACCTCGAAGTCGGCCATCATCGCCATGTCCTCGTGCTCCAGGTTGTGGCAGTGGAGCATGTACCGGCCGCGGTGGCCGTCGAAGCGGGCGAGCACGTCCACCACCTCGTACGGGCGCACGTCCACGGTGTCCTTCCACCCCGCGTCCGAGGCGGCGGGGGCCCGGCCGTTCCTGGCCAGCACCAGGAAGTGGGCCAGGTGGACGTGCACGGGGTGGTGGAAGTCGCTGGACAGGCGCCAGACCTCGGCGGTGCCCAGCCGGGGGCGGGCCAGCGGGACGCCGGGCCGGTAGGGGTGACCGTTGATCGTCCAGACTCCCTCCGCCGACCTGCGGAAGTCGAACCTGCGGGTGGTCACGGGCGCCACGCGACCGGGCGGGCGGGACAGCACGGCCGGTACGGCGGTGTCGTCGGCGGCCCGGCGGGCGACGACGAAGCGCATGACGTTCCGGGCGGGGCCGTCGGCGAGGGTGTTGACGAGGGTGACCGCGGTGCCGACGGGGTAGGCGGAGAAGTCGACCACCACGTCGTACCGCTCGCCCGGCGAGATCGGGAGCTCGTCGTGCGCGACGGGCG
The DNA here is from genome assembly GCF_040680035.1 of Nonomuraea sp. NPDC052116. Lineage (NCBI taxonomy): Bacteria > Bacillati > Actinomycetota > Actinomycetes > Streptosporangiales > Streptosporangiaceae > Nonomuraea > Nonomuraea sp. NPDC052116. The sequence continues at coordinate 31,132 of NZ_JBFAWA010000032.1, forward strand.
CGGCCAGCAGGCCGGAGTCGCTCCCGATCTGCGTGAACCGGCCGCCCGGCGTGAGCCGGAGCCGGTGGCGGCGGGCGTTCGAGGCGTTGAGCAGCCGCAGCCGGTAGCGGGTGGCCGTCACCTCGGCCACCGGCCAGGGCGCCCCGTTGACGAGGATCACGTCCCCCTCGACGCCTTCCATGTAGTCGCCGTCGACCGCGGCCATGTGGCCGCCCATGTGACCGGGGTGACCGCTCTCGGGCGGGCTCGGGTACCGGAAGGAACCGTCCTCGTCGAACGCCCGATCGCAGATCATCAACGGCAGCTCCCGCTCCCCTCTCGGCAGCGGCAGCGCGTCCTCCTCCTCGTCGCGCACCAGCGCCATCCCGGCCAGCCCCCGCCACACCTGCGGCCCGGTGAAGTCCATCCGGTGGTCGTGGTACCAGAGCGTGGCGGCCCGCTGCTCCAGCGGGTAGTCGTAGTCCTTCGCCCCGCCTCCGGGCGCCACGAGGTCGGTCGGGTAGCCGTCGGAGCCGGGCGGGGTGACGCCGCCGTGCAGGTGGGTGGAGGTGGGCACGCTCAGCTCGTTGCGCACGGCGACCGTGACGCGGCTGCCGCGCCGCAGGTCGAACGTGGGGCCTGGGAAGGTCCCGCCGTAGCCCAGGACCTCGGTGGTGGTGCCGGGGATGATCTCGATCCTGGCGGCCCGCTGCGTCACCTCGTAGCGGCCGGGGCGTACCGGGCGGGCGACCTCGGGGATCGGGAGCGGCACGGTGAACGGCCGGGGCAGGGTCAGCCGGCTGCGCAGCAGCTCTCCGGAGATCTCGGCGCATCCGGCGGCGGCCAGCGCGGCCCCGCCCAGCACCCCGAGGAACCCCCGCCTGGTCAGGGCGCTCATGCGGCGCTCGGGCGGTCCGCGCCGGCGCCGCGGCGGTAGGACCGCCAGGTCCAGACGGTGAAGACGGCGGACAGCCCGAAGATCGCCATGCCGATCGGGAAGTGCAGCCCCAGCGCCCGCCACTGCCCCAGCGCCACCTGCGCCGTCTCCAGCGCCACGAGCCCCAGGCTGGCCGGCGCGGGCCATCCCGGCCCCCTTCCCGGCCGCCACAGCAGGACGGCGGCCACCAGTTGCAGGTAGAGCAGGCCGTGCGTGAACCCGGCGTTGTTCTGGTGCCAGGTCAGCAGATCGACGTCGCCGGTGACGAAGAGCCCGGCCAGCGCGGCCTGCCCGAGCACTCCGGCCAGGTGCCCGGTGGCGAGCACCCGCAGCGACCAGACGATCCAGCCGGGCGGAGGGGAGGGTGATGCGGTCATGCACGGAATGCTCCAGGCAGGCCCCCCGGAGCCGCGTCCCACGCAGGAGGGCTTCCGGGCATACGCCCCGTGGGGTACGCCGCCCGTCCGGGGCCTCGAACGTACGACCGTGGGATGACACCGGGCCTGCACCAGGGCCGCGAACATACAACCGTGGGGCGACGACCGGCCCGGGCCCGGTCGCCTACCTTGTGAGCATGGACAGCCGGAGAACGGACGCCCTCGTCGCGGCGGGCGCCCTGGCGGCGATCACGGCAGGGACGTACGCGAACCTCTCGTGGACCGGCCCGCTGGAGCGTCCCCTCGACCCGATGGGCCTGACGCTGATCGTGGTCGCGTCGCTGACGCTGGCCTTCCGGCGCGCGGCGCCGCTGGCGGCGGGCGTGGTCGCGGCGGCCGCCGGGGTGATCTACTACGCGCTGCACTATCCGGGCGTCTTCGCCTCCGCGCCCGCGCTGGCCTCGATCTACACGCTGGCCTCGCTCGGCCGCCGCAAGGCGGCTATCTGGCTGTCGCTGGCGCTGGCCGCGGGGATGTACGGGCTCATGGCGATCGGCGCGGACGATCCGCCCCCGGGCAGCTGGATGGGGCTGCTGAGCGGGTGGCTGGTGGCCATGGTGGTGATCGGCCGGCTGACCGGGCAGGGCCGCGCGTACCTGCGGGCGGTGGAGCAGCGCGCCGAGGAGGCCGAGCGCACCCGCGAGGAGGCGGCGCTGCGCCGGGCCGGCGAGGAGCGGCTGTGGATCGCGCAGGAGCTGCACGACTCGCTCACCCACAGCATCTCCGTGGTCAACGTGCAGGTGGCGGTGGCCATGCAGTTACTGGAGCGCGACCCGGCGCGGGTCAGGGAGTCGCTGGTCGCGATCAAGGAGTCGGGGCACGAGGCGATGCGCGAGCTGCGGGCCACGCTGGGCGTGCTGCGCCAGAGCGAGCCGGAGGAGGCGGGGCTGTCCAAGTTGCCGCGCCTGGTCTCCAGGGCCGAGGGTGCGGGGCTGCGGGTGGCGCACACCGTGGCCGGGACGCCGTACGCGCTGCCGCCCGAGGTGGACCGGGCCGCGTACCGCATCGCGCAGGAGGCGCTGACCAACGTGCTGCGCCACGCGGGCGCCGCCACGGTCACGGTCGCGGTCGAATACGATCCGTCGAGGATCGTGCTGCGGGTGGAGAACGACGGCGAGGCGGGCACCGCCGGGCCGGGGATGGGGTTGATCGGGATGCGCGAGCGCGCGGTCGCCATCGGCGGCTCGCTCACCGCGGGCCCCCACGAGAACGGCGGCTTTGCGGTCCGCGCCGAACTGCCCGTCCGGATCCCGGCATGACGGCGTCCAACGAGGCCGACGGTGCAGGTCCCGCGGTGATCAGGGTTCTGCTGGCGGACGACCAGCCGCTGATCCGCGCGGGGTTCCGGGCGCTGCTGGAGCTCACCGACGACATCACCGTGGTCGGCGAGGCGGCCAACGGCGTGGAGGCCGTGGAGCTGGCCAGACGCCTGCTCCCGGACGTGGCCCTGCTCGACGTGCGCATGCCGCTGCTCGACGGCATCCAGACCACCCGCAGGATAGGCGCCGCCCCCGACCTCGACGGCGTCCGCGTGGTGATCCTCACGAACTACGCGCTCGACGAGTACGTCTTCGCCGCGCTCCGGGCCGGGGCCAGCGGCTTCCTGCTCAAGGACATCGAGCCCGGCGACCTGCTCCAGTCGGTGCGGGTGGCCGCCCGCGGCGACGCGCTCCTGTCGCCCTCGGTGACCCGCCGCCTCATCGAGGAGTACGTCAGCACCCCTCCCCGCCCCATTCCCGCGCCCGGCCTCGAACGCCTGACCGACCGCGAACGCGAGATCGTGACCCTGGTGGCCCGGGGCATGTCCAACGAGGAGATCGCCGAGCACCTGGTGATCAGCGGCGCCACCGCCAAGACCCACGTGAGCAGGTCGATGACCAAGCTCGGCGTGCGCGACAGGGCGCAGTTGGTCGTCGTCGCGTACGAGTCCGGCCTGGTGGTCCCGGGAACGAGCGCCTAGATCGTCAGCAGGAACTCGTAGGCGTTCAAGAGCCAGACCAGCAGCCAGAGGGCCACGGCGGGCAGCCGGGCCATCCCCCGTCCGATTCCGTCATTCAGCACGCAGCTTCACAACGCCTTTCTCTCGACGGCGAGGACAATTCCGGTGTGCCTCCCAGACCATGCCCGGCCCGGATGGTGACGTAACCGGGTGATCCAGGACGACTAGCCGTTGACCGGCTTGCCCAGGGCGCTGCCCGCCAGCCAGTCGTCCCACGACTTCGCCCACGGCGTCGGGCCGTTGCCAAAGCGCAGTTTCCGCGACGTCCCCTTGACCTCGATGATGTCCCCGCGCTGCGTGAACTCGTAGAACCAGCGGGCGTTGGCCGGGCTGGCGTTCACGCAGCCGTGGCTGACGTTGCTGTTGCCCTGCGCGCCGGTCGACCAGGGGGCGGCGTGGAAGAACGTGCCGCTGTAGGTCATCCGGACGTTCCACTTGGTGGTGATGCGATATTCGCCCGGCTTGCCGATGGTGGCCGAGTCCATGACGGTCGACGCGGCCTTCTCCTGGGCGATCATGACGCCCGACCAGCTGTCGTCCCCGGGCTTGCCCAGGCTGACCGGGATGGTCTTGACGACCTCGCCGTTCTCCCGCACGACCGCCTGGTGGGTGGCGTTGCTGACCTCGGTGATGTGCTCGTCGCCGACGGTGAACGTCAGGCTGCGATCCCTGGTGCCCCACAGGTCCCGGCCCGCCCGCAGCCCGGCCAGGTGCGCGACCACCGTGACCTTCTCGCCGACCGGCCAGTACTCGCGCGGCCTGAACTGGACCTCGCGGTCGCTCACCCAGCTCCACGCGCCCTCGACCGGCTTCGACATCCGCACCACCAGCGACTTCTCGACCGCGACCCGGTCCTTCTCGGCGGTCACGGGCTGCGACAGCAGGAGCTGGACGGGCATGCCGACGCCGACCTTCTCGCCGTCCAGCGGGGACATGCCGCTCTCCAGCACCCGCTTCGGCTTGAGCGTGGTGAACGTGGCCTGCGCCGTTACGGGCTTGCCGTCCGTGCCGGTCGCCTGCGCGCTCACCGTGTACGCGGTCGAGGGCCGCAACGGCCACCTGGGGTGCCACATCCCGTCCGCGCCGAGGGTCCCGCGGACCTCACGCCCCTTGGCGTCGGCGACGGTCAGCTTGGTGACCTTGCCGTCGGTGGCCTTGACGCTGACCCCGGCGTCCGGGGCCACCTTCTCCGTGCCGTTCGCGGGGGTGATCGACAGCTTGGCCACCGGTCCTTGCTCCTGCGACTTGCCGGGCTCGCCGGGGCCGCCGCCCGAGCCTCCGCCCGAGGTGCAGCCGGCGGCCAGGAGCAGGGCCGTGGCGAAGGTGCCGACGAGTACGGTCCGGGCGTTCCGCATCGCTAATGCCTCCCACAACCTGACAAATAGGGACATTTCACACTAGACGGTATTTCTATAGCCCGGTCCAGTTCTGCCCCGAACGACTGCGGACATGCGGCACCCCGGCCCAGGGGCTTCGTCGTGAAGGGGAGGGCCGCCGCGTGTGAGATTGCCGTGCCTTCCGCCCCGGAGAATCATGGGGCGGATGGACTACTACCTGATCTCCGGCCCCGACGGGATCCTCGTGGAGGAGTTCGCCCTCCACCAGGACTACACCGCCGCCGGCATCGACAGCGCCGTGTGGAGCCCGGAGGCCGGCAGGTGGTCCGCCTCCCCCGACCTGAGCCGCGAGCTGCGCTCCGACGCCCGGCTCCGCGCGCTGGTGACCCCGATGGGCCGGCGCGCGGCGGCGCAGGCGTACGCGCGGCTCGGCGGGGGTGAGCTGCCCGGGGAGGAGCGGCTGCGCGGGCTCTTCCGGCAGCGCCAGCCCCTGCCCACGACCGCCCCGCTCGACCTGGGCTCGTCGCCGGACGCGCACCGCTACCGCATCCTGTTCGCGGGCGACTTCGACGCGGACGGGCTGGCGAACGCCCGCGCGGCCCTGCGCCTGGAGCCCGCCGACGACCCGCGCGTGGCGGGCCGGGCGTCGGGCGACGGCTTCGCGTGGGAGCTGCGCAGGATCGGCGCGGGCATCGCGTGGTGCGTGGACGTGACCGTACGCCTCGGGAGCGGCCCGGCGGGCGTGCTCGGGGCGCTGCTGGACCACCACCGGCAGGCGATCCGCGAGCAGGGCCTGATTCCGGTCACCGTAGAACGTTTCGCCTGACTGTCACATTTTCCAGTCCTATTCCGTCTTGTCTGTGACGTACCCATCCAGTCATAGGCGGGGTGACTATGAAGGCCAGCTCACTGGCCCAGGCGCTCGACGATCGGATCGGCGGGGCCGGGTTCCTGAAGAAGGCGATGCGGAAGGTCTTTCCCGATCACTGGACGTTCCTGCTGGGCGAGATCGCGCTGTACGCGTTCGTGATCGTCCTGCTCACGGGCGTCTTCCTCACGTTCTTCTTCAAGCCGACCATGGAGGAGGTCGTCTACGACGGCGCCTACGTGCCGCTGCGCGGGGTCCAGATGAGCCAGGCGTACGCCTCCACGCTGGACATCAGCTTCGAGGTGCGCGGCGGCCTGCTGATGCGGCAGATGCACCACTGGGCCACGCTCGTCTTCCTGGGCGCCATCGTCATCCACCTGCTGCGCAACTTCTTCACCGGCGCCTTCCGCAAGCCGCGCGACCTGAACTGGCTGATCGGCGTGGCCCTGTTCGGGCTGGTGATGCTCAACGGGCTGTTCGGATATTCGCTCCCCGACGACCTGCTGTCCGGCGCGGGGCTGCGCATCCTGCACGGGGTCACGATCTCGGTGCCGCTGGTGGGCACGTACCTGGCGATGTTCCTGTTCGGCGGCGAGTTCCCCGGCGCGGACATCATCTCCCGGCTGTTCAGCCTGCACGTGCTGCTGATCCCCGGGCTGCTGCTCGTGCTCCTGCCGCTGCACGCGGTGGTGCTCACGTGGCGGCAGACGCACACCCAGTTCAGGGCCAAGGGGCTGAACGACGGGGTGGTGCGGGGCGCGCCGTTCTTCCCGGCGTTCCTGGCCAAGACGACGGTGTTCTTCCTGTGGGTGCTCGCGGTGGTGGCGGCGCTGGCCACGGTGTTCCAGATCAACCCCATCTGGCTGTACGGCCCGTACGCGCCCAGCACGGTCAGCGCGGGCTCGCAGCCCGACTGGTACATGGGCTTCCTCGAAGGCGCGCTGCGGGTCATGCCGCCATGGGAGTTCACGGTCTTCGGGCACACGGTGACCATGAGCGTGCTGATCCCGGCCCTGGGGGCGCCCGGCCTGCTGTTCACCGCGCTGGCGGTGTACCCGTTCGTGGAGCGGTGGATCACCCGGGACCACGCGATCCACCACCTGCTGGACCGGCCGCGCGAGGCGCCGGCCCGGGTGGGCCTCGGGGTCGCGGGGATCGTCTACTACGGCGTGCTCTGGCTGGCCGGCGGCAACGACGTGCTCTCCTCGACCTTCCACATCTCGCTGTACGCGACGACGTGGATCTTCCGGGTCCTGGTGGTCGCGGGGCCGGTGCTGGGGTTCGTGATCGCCCGCCGGATCTGCCTCGGGCTGCTGGCGCGCGACCGGCACACGGTGGCGCACGGGGTGGAGACCGGCGTGATCGTGCGCGGCGCGGACGGCGCGTTCACCGAGATCGAACGGCCGGTCACGGACGAGGAGTCCGCGGTGCTCGTGCCGCCCGCGCGGCCCGCGCTCCCGGTGGCGGCCGACGGCGACGTGCCTCCCCCGGCCCGCCGCCGCGTCCACGACGCGGTCCAGCGCTCCTGGTCCCGCTGACGAGGCTCGCTCGCCCTCGGGACAGCCGCAGGCGCCGTTCGTGAGGGCGGTGGCGCCGCGGGTTCGTCACGGGACGGCGACGGCGGGGATCGTGACCGGGCCGGGGAGCGGGTTGAGCACGTCCGTCTGGGACCGCCCCGGCGGGACGAGCACGTCGAGGGCCTTGGGCACCGTGCCGGGGTCCACCGAGCACAGCGGCCCGGCGCCACCCTCGGCGCAGACCCCGAACTGGTACGACTGCGGCGTCCCCGCGAACCCCCTGGCCTGGTCGGCGCTGAAGCCGTCCTGCCCGGTGAGCACCACGGCGAAGCGCCACCCGGGGCCGGGCGTCCCGAAGGCGGCCTTGGGCAGGGCGACCGTGACGGTCCGCGTCGTCCCGGACGAGCGCACGGCCGCGCCCGCCTGAGCCGTGCCCGCGGCCGTCACCCAGACCGGGGCGGCGAAGCCCTGCACCTCCACCCGCTGCGACCAGGCGTCCCCCAGGCGGTAGTTGCGCTGCGGGAACGCCGCGTCGCCCGACCGCGTGGCCACGGCCGGGTCCTGCGCGTAGACGTCGAGCAGCTGGGCGCCCAGCTGGTTGCCGAACGTCGGGGTGAGGTCGCGCAGCTCGGCCCGCAGGTAGACGGTCGTCGCGTCCGTGATCACCTGGAACCTGCGCAGGTCGAACGCCCCGGCGTGGAAGTCCCCGGCGGTCGGGTACGCGTACGTGCCGGGCCCGTTGTCGTCGCCCTCCGGGTCGGCCACGTCGAGCACGGTCGTGGCGCCCACGATGTCCCCGACGACCGTGCGCCGGGCGTAAGCGGTGCGGCCATCGGGAGCGGTGGCCGTCACGGTGAGCACGACCTCGCCGAACGACACCGGCGCCTGGGCGGTGAAGCCGCCGTCCGGCCCGGCGCGTACGGAGACGACCCGGGTGGGCGCGCCGGTGTCGACGGGCGTGGCCGCGACCTCCACCCGCGCCCCCGGTGATGTGCTGCCCTCCACGGTCGCCGACGTACCCGCGACCGCCGTGCCGTCCGCGGGGGCGGTGACGGTCAGCGGGGCCGCCTGGGGCAGGCCGCGGGCGGCGTAGCGGAGCCGTACGACGTCCGGCTGCTCGACGGGGCGGGTGGAGCCGAGCGACAGGACGAGCCGGACGACCTGGGCCTGGGCCCAGGTCAAAGGGGACGCCGAGCCCGCCGGGCCGCCGTCGCGGAACCCGATCGAGGCGGTGGCCGGGTCGGTGCCGTACGGCGAGGCGGCCAGGTCCGGGTTCTCCCACGCCTGCTCGGGGATCAGCCCGGTGCCCGACGACATGGCCCGCATGGCCGCCAGCAGCGTGGCCGCCGTCCCGGAGTCGTGGGTCTGCAACGCCTGCTCGGCCCGCTCGCCCGCGAGCACCGGCCAGAGGTGGCCGGAGCCCGTGTTGCCGGTGGGCCAGGGGCGGCCCGACGGCGCGCACGAGGTGGGGTCGGGCTCATGGCAGTCGCCGTAGCCGTCCTCGGTGCCCGCGGTGTCGGAGCCGTAGCGGTACCAGCCGGAGCCGTTCGCCGTCGTACGCCTGAGCACGCGGTCCACCACCGGCAGGCCGGCCAGCACGTCGGGGTCGTCGGCGGGCAGGATGCCGAGCCGGGTGAGCTCGAGGAAGCCCGCGTCCACCACCCTCCGCTGATCCTCGGTGGGGCCGCCGTTGCCCAGGTTGTACGACGCGGCCGCGTTCGGGTCTCCGCCGCGTGACAGTCGCAGGAAGTAGCGCGGCGCGTACGGGCCGGTGGTCGTGACCGTCCACGACTTGACCGAGCGGGCGAAGTGGTCGGCCGTGCCCCGATAGATCCGGGCCCTGGCCTGGTCGCCGGCCAGGGCGGCCAGCTCCCCCGCCGCGACGAGCCCGGCGATCTCGGCCGCGATCGTGGACGGCGAGTGGCCCGACTGCTCCTCCCACCGCTCCACGCCGAACGCGGGCCCGTGCGCCACCAGGAAGTCCGCCGCCGCCCGCACGCGCTCCCACATCCCGCTGAGCCCCGACTGGTAGGCCATCAGGATCGGGTAAGCGGTCTCGTCGAGCTGGTCGCCGCCGGAGTCGGGCGCCGGTTTGCCGTTCAGCAGCGAGTTGCGCGGCATCCGGCCGTCGGGCAGTTGCTGGCGTTCCAGCAGGAAGCGGGCGGTGTCGCGGGCCGTGGCCACGTCGCCGGCGGCGAGGAAGCCGGTGAACGCCTCGTACAGGTCGCGGGCGAACACCTCGCGGTAGGAGCCGAAGTAGACCGCCTTGCCGCCGACCAGCTCGCCCGCGCCCACCGCCTGCCCCCATGGGCTGGCCGGTGACGCCACGACCGCGCCGGGGAACGTCTTGTCCTCACTGGCCTTGAGCACGTTCGCGGACAGCCGGTAGAGGTCGGCGTGCTCGCTCGGCGGCCTGCGCAGGCGCGCGTCGTAGGCGGCCCAGCCGGACTCGTACCGGGCTCGGGTGCTCTCGAACGGCCGGGCGGCGGCCTCGCCCGCGGTCCGCAGCGCCGCGGCCCTGGTCCGCCCGAACCCGAGCGCGAACGTCACCTCGCCCCTCCCGTCGATCGGCAGCCTGGCGGTGGCGACCACGTTGCCGGCGGGGGCCTCGGTGAAGGGGGTGAGCTCGCGGGCGGCGTCGAGCTGGGCGGCGCCGTCGCCGGGCGTGCCCGTGTAGCCGACGCTCGCCTGCGGCAGCCGCCGCTCGGCCCGCAGCGCCAGGTGGGTGGGCACGGCGTAGTCGCGGGCGGGGGCGGAGGTCTCGATGTTCTCGTCGGAGATCACGGGGGCGCCGGTGGGGCCGTCGACCACGCCGGTGTCGGGGCCGCCGTTGGGCTGCCCGCCGCCGCCGTTGCCGTTGACGCTCGCGTCCAGCCGGACGTACAGCCGCAGGCCGGCGGGCTGGAGCCGGGTGCGCACCACCACGGCGTCGCGGTCGGGGTCGGTGACGTAGGTGGTGGTCAGGCGGTAGCGGCCGCTCCTGCTCGCCGAGGTGACGGTGCAGGTCATGCCGGAGCGGTCGGTGCTCACCTGGTACGTGGTGTCGCGGGCCTGCAGTTCGGTGAACGACTTGCCGTCGGTCACGACGAACTGCATGGTCTCGACGTTCGTGTTGTCGATCGTGGGCTCGTACACGTCGGACAGGACGCCGCCCGCGACGGTGTACCAGACCTTGGACGTCCTGCCGGTGGCCGTGCCCACGCAGTCCTTGCGGGCCAGGCCGAAGTGCGACGGCGTGCCGGGCGCGCCCGGCGCGGGGGCGGCGGCCAGAACGGGATCGAGCGGTACGGCGACCAGCGCGGCGGAGACGAGCAGGGCAAGGACGGACCGTCGGATCGCAGGCATGCCGGACTCCCTCCAGACCCCCGATGGGTAGAGACAAGACCAGCCCCACCCCCCTGTCAAGCCCATAGGGTCGGTCACCGCCGGGTTTCGTCATCTGTCATCTGGAAAGCGGTCTCCGGCGAACCAGGAGTGGGCGGCGGTTGTCGTACTCAGTGGAACGATCCCCGCCGGGGTCGTCACTATGGGGAGACGCGCCGGGGGCGGTGCGCGAGGGGGATCGATGGACATCGGTGCGAGGTCACGCCCGCCCTTCCTGGGCGGGGCCAGGCGTGGGACGGCCAGGACGGTCGCCACGGCGGTGCTGGTGGCGATGACCTGCGGCGCGAGCACACTGGCGGCGCCGTCCCAGGCCGCCCACGCGGCTCCACGACCGGCCGCGGCGACGAGCGCGGTGTCGAACGCCGCGTCGAGCGCGGCGGTATCCGGGGCGTGGGGCGCGGCGGCGGCCGGAGCTCAGGGCGTGGTGGCGCTGGCCGCTCCCGACGACAGGGCCGAGGTCCGGCCGCGGCCGCGGCCCCGCGTGGACTGCCGCCGCGTCAAGTGCGTGGCGCTCACGTTCGACGACGGCCCCGGCCCCTACACCGACACGCTGCTGGCCTACCTGGCCGCCTACCACGCCCAGGCCACGTTCTTCGTCGTGGGCAGCAACGTCGTGACGTACCCCAGAGTCCTGCGCCGCACCGTCGCGGCCGGGCACGAGATCGGCAACCACACCTGGTCGCACCCCGACCTGACGAGACTGTCGCCCGCCCGGGTGCGCTCCCAGCTGGGCCGCACCGACCAGGCGATCAGGGCGATCACGGGCATCGTGCCCGGCCTCGTCCGCCCGCCGTACGGAGCGATCAACGCCACCGTGCGCCGCCAGACCGGCCGCCCGATGGTGCTGTGGAGCGTGGACACCCTGGACTGGCGCTACCGCAGCAGCGCCACGGTGGCCCGCCGGGCGCTCAGGTCGGTGCGGCCCGGCAGCGTCATCCTGTTCCACGACATCCACCCGACGACCGTGCGGGCCATCCCGCGCGTGCTGCGGAAGCTGGCCCGGCGCGGCTACCGGTTCGTCACCGTCAGCCAGCTGTTCGGCGGCCACCCGCCGCGCCTCGTCTTCAACGCCGCCCCGCCTGACCTGCACTGATCGATTCCTCCGGCCAAGCGTGAACTCTTCTCGCATCCTCCGCGTATCTCCGGGTGTGAGCGGTGATCGCGCTTAGGCGCCGACCAGAAGGGATGCGTCACCGGCAGCAGGGACACCGCGTGGGCCGGCCGGGCTGCCGGCCCGCGCGGGCTGCGGGGGTCCGGCCGGTCAGCGGACCGGGGCGAGGTTCCAGGTGCGGGCGGTCTGGTCGCGGCTGCCGCTGACGGCGACCGGACGGCCGTCGAGCAGGCCCACCGCCACCGACCAGACGCAGTCGGAGTGCCCGGTGAACGGGCTGCCGAGCGGTCTCCTGGTGTTCAGGTCCCACACGCGTACCGTTCTGTCCTCGCTGCCCGTGACCGCCACGGGCGTGCCGTCGAGGTTGCCCATCGCCACCGACCAGACGACGCCGGTGTGGCCGGTGAGCGGGGTGCCGAGCTGCTTCCAGGCGATCAGGTCCCAGACCCGGGCGGTCATGTCCTCGCCGCCGGTGACCACCACGGGCGTGCCGTTCAGGAAGCCCAGCGCCACCGACCGCACCCAGCCGGAGTGGCCGGTCAGCGACCGGCCGAGCTGCTTCCTGGAGGCCAGGTCCCAGACGCGCACGGTCCCGTCGTCGCCGGTGGTGACGGCCACGGTCGTGCCGGCGGCCTGGCCGACGGTGACCGCCCACACCCCGCTCTCGTGGCCGGTCAGCGGGTCGCCGTACTCCTTGGCCGTACGCAGGTCCCAGACGCGGGCGGTGCCGTCGGTGGAGGCGGTGACGGCGACGTGCCGGCCGCCGATCCGGCCGGTCGCCACGCACTTGACGTCGCCCTTGTGACCGGCCAGGACGCGGGACGCGCCGGCGGGGAGGTCCCAGACGCGGGCGGTGTCGTCGTCGCTCGCGGTGACGGCGATCGGCGCGCCGTCGAGCTGGTCGAGGACGACCGATCTGACCCATTCGGTGTGACCGGCGAGCGGCCGCCCGATCTGCTGGGAGGTGCGGAGGTTCCACAGGCGGGCGGTCTCGTCGTCCGAGCCGGTCAGGGTGACGGGGACGCCGTCGAGGGTGCCCAGGGACACCGCCCGTACGTCGTTGGTGTGGCCGGTCAGGGGCTTGCCGAGCTCCGCGCCGAACCGGAGGGCGGGCGCGGCCGGGCGTACCGGATCCCGCTCGCGCGGCCACATCGCCACGGCCACGGCCGCCGCCGCGGCGGCCACTCCGACGGCCAGCACCGCGCGGCGGGGCACCCGGCGGGGCGGCGCGTCCTCGAAGTCAGGCGGCGAGGCGTCGGGCATGGTCAGGGTGTCGTCGCCGGTCAGGGCGCGGACCAGGTCGTCCGCCGTGAGCCGCCGCGCGGGGTTCTTGTCCAGGCACGTGGTCACCAGCGACCGGAGCGACGCGGGCACTCCGGACAGGTTGGGCGGGTCGTACAGGAGCGCGTGCAGCACCGCCGCCACCGACTCCCCGGCGAACGCCCGCCGCCCCGTCGCGGCGAACACCATCGTGGCCGCCCAGCTGAACACGTCGGCCGCCGGCCCCACCTCCCCGCCGCTCACCTGCTCGGGCGCCATGTACCCGGGCGTGCCGAACACCCCGGTCTGCGTGACAGCGTGGTCGAGGGCCCGCGAGATGCCGAAGTCGATGACCACGGGGCCCTCGGGCCCGAGGATGACGTTGCCCGGCTTCAGGTCGCGGTGGACGACTCCGGCGCGGTGGATGGCGGCCAGCGCCGTCGCCGTCGCGACCGCGAGCCGTTCCAGCCCGCCGCCGGTGCGGGGGCCGTCCTGCCTGACGGCGCGTTCGAGGGACTCGCCGCGTACGTACTCGCTCACGATGTACGGCCGGTCGGCCTGCATGCCCATGTCCAGCACCCGCGCGGTGCAGAAGGGGGCGACCCGGCGGGCGAGGTCCACCTGCCGGAAGAAGCGCCGCCGCGCCTCGGGATCGTCCGAGAGCCGGGCGTGCAGCACCTTGATCGCGACCTCGTCGCCCGACGGGCTCAGGCCCACGTAGACCACGCCCTGCCCGCCCTCGCCGAGGAACCGGACGAGGCGGTAGGCGGCGATCTGACCGAGGTGATCCCCCGATTGCGGACGCGACACTGCTTCCCTCTTCGAATCGCGCAGGAGCTTCAGCACCGGATACTACGATTCGGAAGGCCCTCGTGGATGACCCCGGAGGGCGACATAAATGGACATATTTGCCCCGGTCAGAGAAACGTCATGCGCTGTTTCCCGGTGATTCATCTCCCGGAGAGCGCGGGCGGCCCCGTACCGGACGGAGCCGCCCGCGACGTCAGGCGAGCAGGCCCGCCAGCGCCAGAGCGGGCTCCGGGTGGCCGGCCAGGAGCGCGGCGACCTCCCCGCGGCCCGGTGCCGGGGCCTGCCACGAGCCCTCGCAGCCGAGCAGCCCCGCCACCGCGTCACACGCGGCCGGATGCCCCAGGAGCAGCTCGGCCACCGGCCCCGACGCGACCGGCACTGCGGTCGCCACGGCGGCGGGACGCGCCGTCCACGGCGGCACCCAGCCGTCCACGGCGCCCAGCGTGCCGGGGAACGTGCGCCCGGCCTCGCGTACGAGCACCGGCATCAGCTCGCCCGCCTGGTCCCGCAGCGTCGTGATCAGCTTCGGCAGCCACGGCAGCAGCACCCGGTCGGGCAGCTGACCGAACGCCTTCGAGATCACCTCCACCACGAAGCCCGACAGGGTCGGGACGGGCTCCATGGCCTGGACGAACCCCAGGATGTAGAGCGGGAACGACGGGACGACCAGCGGGTTGGCCAGCAGTTCGTCGCACCGCGCCCGCAGCTCGGCCAGCGGCAGCAGCCCGAGCTGGGTCCGCGCCGCCCACAGCAGCGCCACCTTGTCCGGCGCCTCCGGATGCGACTGCTGCACGGCCAGCTCCAGCTGGGCCCGGTCGCAGCCCAGCGAGAGCGCGAGGCTCTCCATCGAGAACAGGAACCCCAGCATGGCCGCCACCTGCCGCGCCCCCGTGTCGTCGGACACGAAGGCCGTCGGCAGGAGGGTGCAGTAATGCGCGTAGCCGGAGGTCGCGAACTCCTCGCACCAGGCCGGCAGCTCCGGCTCGTGGGCGCGGTAGTAGGACATCAGCCGCCGGATCCTGCGCAGCACCTCGGGCGCGTCGTCCACGCTGCGCTCGGACGCCAGCAGCTCCACGGCCCGCTGCCCCAGCTCGTCGGCGAAGCGGCGGCTGCCGAGGAAGAGCACCGCGTCCTCGACGGCCGCCAGCGCGACGGCCGCCGTGGCCTTGGGGTCCCACACCGAACGGCGCAGCCGCTGCTCCATCACCTGCTCGATGGTGACGCCCTCGTAGCCCAGCTCGATGATCGAGCGCTGGTGCTTGCCGAACGCCAGGTCCCAGCTCTCCTGGATCGAGCGCTCCCCCAGCCCGCGCTCGCCCATGATGGGGCGGACGGCGTCCGACGGCAGCAGGTACCGCAGCATCCACAGCAGGTCGGAGCAGGGCACCAGCTCGGGGTTGGCGTTGAGGTCGAGCAGCGCCCGCTGGATCGTGCGCTTCTCCAGGTCGAGCTTGAGCGGCGCGAGCCGGTCGTACACGTCGCGGGCCAGCGGCGGCAGGGCGTCGTAGCCGACCTCGCCGACGCGGTCGCCCCCGAGCATGATCTCGCACAGCCGCCGCACGTCGCGGCGGCCCGGCACGACGTCCTTCTCGATGCAGGTGACGGCCGCGTCCTGGAAGTCGTACGGGGTGGGCCTGGCCCGGTTGCGCATGCCGGCGAGCAGGATCGAGGTCTCGAACACGGCGATGGCGTCGGCGGTGCTGGCCAGGTAGCCGTTGCGGCGGGCCAGCCGGACGATCTCCACGCTCCAGCCGAGCAGCTCGGCCTCGTCCAGCTCGTCCAGCGCGGGCGGCTTCGACAGGAACCCGGTCAGCTGGTCGGCCACCTCGCCCTGGGGGACGGGCGCGGGCAGCTTGGCCGCGCGTTTGCGCGCGCCCTTCTGCCCGGCCAGCTGGAACGGGGTCAGCTTGCCGCGGGTCAGCGCCTTGTCCCAGGTCGCCGCCGCGATCGACACGGAGCCGGAGGCCAGCCCGAACTGCGCCTCGATGGCCGAGTGGCTGGACGGGATGAGGCCGTACACCCATTTCGTGCTGGTTCGCGGGGTGATCTCGAACGTCGCCGTGGACTTCAGCCCGAACTGCTCGACGTGGCTGGCGGCGTGGAAGGCGCCGCACACGTACAGGCAGTCGGCCGGGTCGGCGCCCGAGGTGGCCAGGTGCTCGCGCATCCTGGTCCACATGTAGCGCTCGCGGTCCTCGTCCACGGTCCGCCGGCCGCCGTCGCGGTCGAGGCGGCGGAACAGGCTGCCGATCAGCACCATGACCTGGCGGTAGGTGTCGTAGTCGGCACCCGACAGCGGCTGCTCGACGTACTGGTCCCACCACTCGGACCAGTGGCGCACCTTGCCGTGGTGCAGCAGGTGCTCCTCCAGCTCGGCGAAGCGCGGGCGCAGGTCGCCGAGCTCGACGCCCACCGCGTCGCCGTGCAGGCCGGCCTCTTCGGCGTGCTCCTTCTTGCCGGGCTCCTCCTTCGGCGCCCACTGGAAGACGTGGTCCGTCGAGCGGTCGACCAGCACCAGCTCGACGCCCGGGGTCTCCAGCGCGTACGAGATGGCCTGGTACTCGGCGGACGCCTCCGTGATGGGCGCCACCACGCTGAGCGGCGCCCACGACGGCGGGAAGCCGTCGATGTCGGTCGCGAACGCCTGCACCGCCACCGGCAGCCGGCAGTTGCGCAGCTCGGTCAGCAGCGGCCGCAGGTCCTCGCAGAGCTCCAGGTAGATGACCTTCGGCTGCTTCTCGCGCAGCCTGCGCACCATCGCCAGCGCCGAGGCCGGCGAGTGGTGGCAGACCGGGAAGATCTCCAGCTCCTCGCGCAGCGCCCGGTCCACGTCGTCCACCAGGCCGGACAGGATGTCCGACACGGCCACGGGACTGCCGGCGAACGCGCCGGCGGCGTCGAGGAGCTGCTCGCGGAGCGCGCCGAACGGGCTCGTCTGGCCGGTCATGAGAGGGTGGCGATGGCCTCGCGGCCGCCCTCGAGGAACTCCGGCCACTCCCCGCCGTCCTTCTTGCTGCGGGGCTCGACGACGCCGTGCCAGTACTTGTTGAGGATCGCGAGGTCCTCGGGGCTGCGCCGGGCCAGCGAGCTGACCAGCGAGCCGGCGAGGGTCTGCGCGCGCAGCACGCGGTCGCCGAAGAAGTTGCTGTGCAGGATGGCGTCCTCCAGCACGCCGATCTGCTCGGCCGTGGACAGCGCCGACTCCAGCTTCTCGTCGTCGCTGGTGGCCGACGCGGCGGCCGAGCGCAGGTCGGCGAAGCTCTGCAGCAGGATGTCCAGCAGCGTCGGCGGCAGGTCGAGCTCGATCTTGTGCCGGCGCAGCAACTCCTCGGTGCGGAAGCGGACGATCTCCGCCTCGCTCTTCTTGTTCGTCACGACGGGGATGCGGACGAAGTTGAAGCGGCGCTTGAGGGCCGAGGACAGGTCGTTGACGCCCCGGTCACGGCTGTTGGCGGTGGCGATGATGGAGAAGCCGGGCTGGGCGAAGACGATGTTGTCGTCGTCGAGCTCGGGGATGGAGACGTACTTCTCCGACAGGATCGAGATCAGCGCGTCCTGCACGTCGCTGGTCGAGCGGGTCAGCTCCTCGAAGCGGCCGATCACGCCCGTCTCCATCGCCGTCATGATCGGCGAGGGGATCATCGAGTCGCGGGACTGGCCCTTGGCGATGACCATGGAGACGTTCCAGGAGTATTTGATGTGGTCTTCCGTCGTGCCCGCCGTGCCCTGGACCACGAGGGTGGAGTTGCGGCAGATGGCCGCGGACAGCAGCTCGGCCAGCCAGCTCTTGCCGGTGCCCGGGTCGCCGATCAGCAGCAGGCCCCGGTCGGAGGCCAGGGTCACGATGCTGCGCTCGACGAAGCTGCGGTCGCCGAACCACTTCTGGGAGATCTCCCGGTCGAGCCCGTCGGAGCGCTCGGAGCCGAGGATGAACAGCCTGATCATGCGGGGGCTCAGCCGCCACGAGAACGGCTTGGGGCCGTCGTCGATCGACTCCAGCCAGTCGAGCTCCTCCGCGTACTTCACCTCTGCGGGGGCGCGCAGCATGTCGTCACTCATGGGTGAAATCTCCTAAGCGAGGAAGTTCTTGAGCTCGAAGACGAGCTTGCGGATGTGGCCTGAGATCACCGGAGTGCCCAGATCCTTGAATTTCTTGCGGAACCACGGGTCCACGCTCTGCTGGCCCGAGCTGTTGACCGAACCGACGGGGATGAACTTCACCCCCGAGCGGTAGACCGCCTCGATGCCGTCGTAGAGCGGCTGCGAACGGTCGAACTCGTAGAAGTCGGAGATCCACACCATCACGGTGTTGCGCGGATCGGCGATCTTCGGACGGGCCATGGCCATCGCGACCGGGCCGTCGTTGCCGCCGCCGAGCTTGGTGCGCAGCAGCACCTCGAACGGGTCGTGCACCCACGGAGTCAGGTCGAGTGCCCGGGTGTCGTACGCGATGAGGTGCACGTCGACCTTGGGCAGCCCGGCGAAGATCGAGGCCAGGATGGTGCAGTTGACCATCGAGTCCACCATCGAGCCCGACTGGTCGACGACCACGATCAGGCGGGCCGGGGTGGTGCGGCGGGCTGTCTGCTTGTAGAAGAGCCGGTCGACGTAGAGCCGCTCGTCCTCCGGGCTCCAGTTCGTGAGGTTCTTCCAGATGGTGCGCTCGACGTCGAGGTTGCGGAAGACCCGCTTCGGCGGCACCGAACGGTCGATGACGCCCGCGCTGGTCTGCTCCACCTGGGTGCGCAGCACCTCGGCGACTTCGTCCACGTACCGGCGGATCAGCGCCTTGGCGTTGGCCAGCGAGACGCCCGACAGGTTGGACTTGTCGCGCAGCAACTGCTCGATGAGCGACATGCTGGGCGTGAGCTGCTTGGACAGCACCGGGTCGGCCAGCACCTCGCGCAGGTGCATGCGCTTGACCAGGTCGCCCTCCAGCCCGGCGAGCAACGCGGCCAGCTCTTCGTTGCCCGGGCTGTGGCGCAGCCCGCCCGCCTCGCAGCCCATGCCGCGCTCGAACCAGGCCGTGTCCTTCTTCCACGCCTCCAGCTGAGCCGCCGAGACGTTGCCCGAGCCGGTGGCGAACACGTTGAGCAGCACCTTGGAGACCAGGGCCGCGCGGCGGACCTCGTCGCCCTCCTCGTGGTCCCGCTCCACCATCAGGCCCTCGAACTCGGCGGCCAGGTCGGGGAAGCGCTGTACGAGGTTGTCGACCGAGACGCCGGGGTCCAGCAGCGCGGGCGGGAGGCCGAGGTCGTCGACGATGGCCACGCTCGCCCGCTCCAGGGTGGGCTGCTCGTCGGGGCTGAACAGCCGGGACAGCAGGCGCCAGTAGAGCACCTGGCGCCGGGTCTCGTCCGATGCGGTGGGGGAATCGGTCATTTCCTCAGCAACCGCCCTGCTCGCTCGCGCAGCACGGCGACCACGTCGCCGGCCTTGGCCTCGGCCTTGACCACCTTGGGGTCGGTGGGTCCCATGGCCCAGTCGCCGTTGTGCGCGGTGACGCCCTTCTTCTTGACCGTGGCCTGCACGGCGAGCGGCTGCAGGAGCCACTGCCCGCCGTCCCAGCGCATCAGGCCGATGCAGGCGGAGGAGGCCGACACCAGCTCGGGCGTGAGCGGCCCGCAGGCCGGCAGCCGGTCGAGGGTCACCGGGAGCGAGCTGCCGCCCAGGTCGAGCGTCTCGTCGCGGATCGTGTAGCCCTCCAGGAAGACGGGCTCCGCGATGCGTACGGGATGGCGGTCGAGCGGCGGGGTCGCCGGGGCCACGGCCTCGGCGAGCTGGACCCGCGCGGTCGCGAACGGGTCGGCCGCCGCGCCGGCGCTCGCCTTGCCGTCGTGCCACACCAGGTCGCCGCCCGGCAGCAGCGGCATGTCGGTGAGGTCCAGGCTGAGGTGCCCGGCCAGCGCGCCCATGAGCACGGGGTGGTCGCCCATCAGCCGCCACACGGACGGGCCGGAGATCGTGTCCACCTTCGCGGCGGCCACGCTCGTGCGTACCAGCCGGGAAGGAGCGCCGCCCGCGGGCTCGAGGATGCCGTGGACCTGCACCCGCACCACGGTGGCGTGCTCGTGAACGTCGGCGCCGAGGATCAGCAGCCGCCCCGAGACCGGCTCGGCGGCGCCGTGCCACGCGCCCTTCTGGGACAGCAGCAGGGCGCGCGTCCACAGGTCGGCCCACCTGCGCACGGGCAGCCGGTCCATCGTGCCCACCGGGCAGGACGCCCGCAGCTCCGCCGCCAGACCGTCGAGCAGCACCGCCAACCCGCGCAATCCGGGCGTGGCCAGCAGCGCCTCGATCGCCGGATCGGCGGAGGAGACCACGTCGTGGTCGACGCCGCGCCAGCCGGTGATCGCCAGCTCGCGCAGCCAGCCCCGGCACGCGGCCAGCACGCCCGCCGGGTCGCCCGCGTCTCCGGCGGGCTCCCAGGCCGCGCGAGTGCGGCCCAGCGCCGTGTCGAACCGGGCGAGCAGCGCGTCGTGCACCGCGCCGAGCAGCGCGGCCCGCCCGCCGGCCAGCGCCGCCAGGTGCTCGTCGCCGACCGACCCGGCGCTCACCTTCTCCGCCGCCTCGGCCAGCCGGTCGCCGAGCGGGCTGCCGGCCAGCGCGCCCGCCAGGGCGGCCAGCGCCCCGGACGCCTCCTCGCCGAGCCGGGCGAACCCGTGGGTGAGCGCGTCGTCGAACCCCGTCACCAGGTCGAGCGCCTCGCCGGCCCCGGCCGGGGCGTCGCCCTGCAGCTCTCCGAGCTGTACGTCGAGCATCAGCGCACCGCCTTCGTCGCGGGGAACCAGTGCAGCTCGGCCAGCGGCTCCGTGCTGTCGGGCACCTCCAGGTAGGCCAGGTGGCGCAGGAACCTGCTGAACACCACGGCGGCCGGGGTGCGCTCGACCGGCCCCTTGATGAAGGACATCAGGGACTGACCCTCCGGCACCTCCACCCCCAGGTAACGGGCGACCCGGTCCAGCCCGTACTGCAGGACCGCCTCGTCGGCCAGCTGGTGGATGTGCTTGCAGGCGTAGCCGTGCAGCGCGCCGCACGGCCGGTTGTTGTTGGTGCTGCAGCTCAAAGCGTGGGTGCCGGCGGTAATGGACGAGACGTAGACCCGTTCGATGTCGGATCCGCTCGACACGACCCCCTGCAACCGCCCGTCGGCCAGCTCGACGAAGGGAACCTTCGCCAGTTTCCTCGGCTCGACAGGCGGCACCACCCGTACCACGCTGTGCTGCTCCCACGCGGCTCTGTCCGCGTCCACGACCTCGATCCCTCCCGGCCCGGCCGGCTCACGGGCGCAGGCGGGAATGCCCGCGCCTTCGCGACCGGCTGATCAATGATCCGGGAACTTACCGGAGCTCACCGACAGATCGGGTCTAAACGATCAAAGCCCAAGGTCTGCGCGGTTCAGGGCTCCTGAGATAATTGTCGATAATATTGTCAACGAAGCTCAACTACGGGAGGATTCCGTGACCCCTGAGTCCCCGCTGGAGGAGACGCTGACCGACCGGCTCAGAGCGGCCGTGCTCGGCGGGGACTTCGT
Organism: Nonomuraea sp. NPDC052116; assembly: GCF_040680035.1. Classification (NCBI taxonomy): domain Bacteria; kingdom Bacillati; phylum Actinomycetota; class Actinomycetes; order Streptosporangiales; family Streptosporangiaceae; genus Nonomuraea; species Nonomuraea sp. NPDC052116. Next base: position 52,305 of record NZ_JBFAWA010000032.1, read on the forward strand.
GCCCAACCAGCGGCTGGTCGAGGCCGACGTGTGCGAGCAGTTCGGGGCCACCCGCGCGGCCGTGCGCGAGACCTTCAGGGAGCTGGCCTCGGAGGGGCTGGTCGAGATCCTACGCAACAAGGGCGCCCGCGTACGGGCGATCTCCAAGGCGGAGGCCATCGAGATCACGGAGGTCCGGATGGTGCTGGAGGGCCTGTCCGCCGCCAAGGCCGCCGAGCACGTCACCCCGGAGCAGGCCGGGCGGCTGCGGGAGATCGTCGCCGAGATGCGGGCCGCCGTGGAGCGCAACGACCTCGACCGATATTCCGAGCTCAACGCGGCGCTGCACGCCAAGGTCCGCGAGATCGCTGCCCACCAGACCTCGGCGTCGATCATCGAACGGCTGGGGGCGCAGGTGATCCGGCACAAGTTCCGTCTGGCCCGGCAGCCGGGGCGGGCGGCGCTGTCGTTGCCGCAGCATGAGCTGATCGTGGCCGCCATCGTCGCCCGCGACCCCGAGGCGGCGCAGACGGCCATGCAGCAGCACCTGCGCAGCGTCGCCAAGGCGCTGGAGGCCACCGACTGACGAGCCACCATCGCCCCGCGCCCGCCGACGCCACCAGCTCGGCGATGCGCAGCTTGTCGCAGGCGCGCTCGTGGACAGGTCGGCGTAGAGCGCGCCGGACCTGCGGTCGGGGCGTGACTCCTCGCAGGCGGCCAGACTGTCGGCGCCGGTGGTCACGGCGATGACGACGTCGGCCCCGAGCCTGCCGCAGCTGATGGCGATGATGCGGTAGCTGGTGGACGAGCCGATGCGGCCGCGCTCACGCAGGCCGGGAGCACGGTGGCACGCTGGTCGCTGCGGAAGCTGGGGACTTCTGCGATGATAATGTTCTACATATCCAAATATTTAGATATATGGAGCAGCGATGTCAAAGGTGCTGATTGTCGGGGCCGGGGCGCTGGGGCAGGTCTTCGGGTTGTGGCTGGCCGCGGCCGGGGCCCGGGTCAGCTATCTGGTGAGGCCGGGCCGGGAGAGCTGGGAAGGGGCTTCGCTGTACCGGCTCAGGCGGGGGCGAGCGCCAGTGAGCGAGCGGATTGTGCCGTACGAGGTGATCAGTGAGCCGCGCCGCGAACAGTGGGACATGGTGTGGCTCTGCGTGGATTCGCCCGCGTTGCGGGGCGAGTGGACGCGTGCGCTGCGCGCCGCGGCCGGAGCGGCGACGGTGGTCACCATCGGCCAGGACCCGGGCGATCTGAGCACCCTCGCCCGGGTCTGGCCACAGGAGCAGATCGTCCAGGTGGCCCCGACGCTGCTCGCCTACCAGGCGCCGCTGGAGCGAGAGGTCCCCGCGCCGGGGGTGGCGTACTGGGTGCCACCCGGTGCGGCGGCGGGCGTCACCGGAGCGCGCGCCCCGCAGGTCGTCGCCGCACTTCAGGCCGGTGGCGTGCGGGCCAAGCGGGTGACGCGGGCCGGTGCGGGAGAGCTCGCCGCCGCCCGCATGATCCCCTACATCGCCGAGTTGGAGTCCTCCGGCTGGAGACTGCCCGCGTCGAGCGCACGGTTGCGGGGCGCCACCGCGTCCGTCCGGGAGGCCGTCGCCGTGGTCTCCGCTCAGCACGGGCTGCGCGCTCCCGTCTCCGTCCCGTCCTGGGCCGTGGGCTTGGCGTTGCGCGTGCTGCCATGGCTGCTCCCCTTCAACCTGCGCAGCTACCTGGAGACCCATTTCACGAAGGTGAGCGCGCAGACGCGGCTGATGCTGGACGGCTGGATCGCCGAAGGCGCCGCCAGGACGCTGCCGGTCGGCCATCTGTCCGCTCTGCGTGACTCATTGCCCGCATGAGCGGCTCGATCGAGGCCCAGGACGTCCTCGCGCTGTTCGCGCGGGCCCGGCCGCTGTTCACCGCCCTGGGGGATGAGCGCAGGCAGGAGATCGTCGTCTTCCTCTTGGAGTCCGCGGCCCCACGCAGCGTCGGTGACATCGCCGCGCACCTGGAGCTGTCCCAGCCCGCCACCTCCCACCATCTCAAGATCTTGCGCGATGCGGATCTGCTGACGGTACGGCGCAACGGCGCCCTGCGCCTGTACGGCCTCAACGCCAAGGCCTACCCGGACCTCCTGACCCCGATGCGCGACCTCATCACGTTGATCATCTCTTGTGCTTCCGGCCTGGAGGAACAGCCGAGCAGCCGGTAGCGACATGCGCTGACCATCATGTTGACCGGCTGGGTACGGGCATGGTCGCCGTGCGGGCGACCCGCGGCGGCACACCCGGCGACGGCTGGACGCCGCACCAACCGCGCCACTCGGCGCTGACCCTACCTGGCCGCCGCTGGGCGCACCGCGCCCGAGTCGCGGGCCAGGTCCCGTCACCAGCACCTGGCCGGCCTCGGCCGCTACGTCCCCCTTGGGCAAGGAGACCTCCGCCCGCATCACTGCCGACCACGACCCGCGCCACGATGACGGCGACTCACCGTTGCCGGTCTCGCAACCGGTGGAACGAGAGGCCGCGATGGCGTTGCTGGGCGCCCGGTCCCCGGGGCAGTCGACGACGGACCGGCTGCGCCAGTGGTTCAGCCCGCGTGGTCTGGAACTCTTCGCCGAGGTCGAGGCCCCGCGCCCTCGCAGCCTTCACCGACAGCGCCTGGAGCCGTAATTAGTCTGCTGGCCATCGTTTTCTGAAGTCCCCGCTCTTAAGGCCGAAGACATCGTTCGCCATCGGGTCGTTCCACGACGGACTCCACCGCCATTCACAGCATCTTCTCCCTATCGCTTCCGGTCTGTGTCGGCAGCGGCAAGAGATCGACTGCTCGCGCGGAAGTGGGCACCCTCAGGCGCGCAAAATGCTAGATATCCAGATCCTCGACGAGCGGCTGTGTGACGGCGCGCCGAACCAGATCGATGACATCCGATGGAAGCTCGTTCTCCATTGACTCGATATCTGGGAACACCTGCAGTGTGCGGTTCCGGGTGCTGTACTGCTCGGGCGCCCAGGTGGCCGGATCCGTCCAGATCGGGTCTTCCCCCGGTGCGGACAGCTTCGACCAGTCTGGATCGTCGCGGGAGTACACAGCGAACTGATGCCGTGCGGTCTCGTAAACCTCGTACGTGACGACCCGCAAGCCGTCTTTGTGCTCAAGCCTGAACAGGCGCCGCCCTTGAAACCGCTTTGTCGCGACGAGAGGGCCGTCGTCGACCTCCACCTCGACCTGCTTGAACCCATCCACCTTGCGTTCACTCCTCTCTACGTACAGCCGAATGCCCGCGACGACCGCAGTCGACATCCCCCGGCGAGTTCGGCCGCGCGCTGGAATATAGGATCGCCAGCGATCGCCCCACCTGGCATCGGCACTCGCACGTGCCGTTCGCGAGCGAACCCGGCCTGCCGTCACCCGCCTCGTCCGGCTCACCGTCGATGACCTCATCCAGGACCAGGACGCACTACTCCTTAAGCTCGGAGACCCGCCCGCTCCCGTGCCCGAACCCTTCGCCAGCCTGCTTCGAGAGCTGGCCGACGACCGGCCTCACCTCAACACCGCGACCGACCCGGACGCGCTGGCTATTCTCCGGCGACGGGCCGACCAGCCCGCCCATGCCGGCACCATCCGCGAGCACCTCCGACTCGCCGGCTTCGCCACCGGAACGGCCAGAGCCTCAGCGCTCCGCCAACTCGTCCTGCAAGCTCCCCCCAGTGATCAACTGAACGAGCAGCCCGACGAATACCGATCACTCGATCAACGACTCCTGCCAGTCCTGGAGGCCGGCTCGTCGTCCCGGTCCTGGTGGCCCGCTCGGAGGGCCGCCTGGGCGAGACCGTCTTCAACGCCCCGCCCCAGCCGCTCGACCGCGAGCCGGCCGGGACGCTGCGACACCGGAAGCGGCCGTGGCCTGACCTCCGGAAACGAAGGGCGGGAACCGTACGGTCCCCGCCCTTCGTCCTGCCTGAGGACCCCTTGCCGACCGCCTGGCCCTATGTCCGGAGCAGCTGCGCTCCCTTGTCGCCGCTCAGATCACGCTGACGGAGCGCCCGATTCGCGACTCTGCGGACCAGCTCCTGCTGGGCCCACGGAGGGCTGAGGTCAAAGGGCGACGGTCCACGCGTCAACGACATGGCAGCCATTTGGCTGCCCATAGACCGAGGAAGTCGGCCCGAACTGCTGTTCTGTGCTTTTGTACACCACCGGGCCGTCGATGTTTCTTGTGTACGGCCAGTGAGCCGAGTTGCATTCGACCACTACGCGATAGTTGCCGTAGCCTTCGTAGCAGGTGGTTTGTCCCACGTTGCGGGTGGTATCGACGTATGGCTCGCAACGCCATACTTCAGCCTGAGCAGCTGGGACCCCCAGGACGGACGTGAGACAGAGGACCGTGCCAAGCATTGTCGTGCTGATCATCGCCTTTTTGACAGGCTTCATATTTTCCTTACTCGTACTTCGGGATCGTGGAGTTACCGCGTTCCGCACCCAGATCGCATGGCCCGTCGCGGAAACGTCATCAGTCGTAACCAGGAACGGCCATCCCGCTCATCGGGCTCCTGGGTGCGCCTTAGATTGAACCAAGGAACATGGCCTGCAACTATCCGGGCCGCGTCCCGAAGATCGCGCTTTTCGGATAGGGGCCCCGCCCCTGGCCTCGGTGGCTCAGCTGCGGACTGCATGGTCCCATCCGTCGCAGGACGCCCCTTGACAGGAGTCCTTGGCGATCAGTCGCTCGTGCCGAGCGATGAGCTTCCGGTCAGCGAACACCAGCGGCTCGCTCGAGTGCAGCAGCACCTTCACCTGGCGGGTGCTCGGTGTCGTCCCCCGGTGCGGCGGGTTCCGGCGTCGATTCGGGGCGGACGCCGAACGGGCCGGCCCGCGCGAACCAGTAGTTTGCCGCATTGGCGGACGTGAATGCCGACGATGGGGCTGCGATGCGATTTGTCACGGGAATCGTGCTGGTGCTGGCGGCGGTTGGCGGGTGTACGTCCACGCCGATCAAACCGGTGGACCCCGGCAATCGCTTCACGTCGAGGCCGCCGGTCGACCTCAAGTCCATCGACCCGCCCACCCGCTTCAACGCCGCCGCCGCCGCGCCGCTGGAAGTCTCTACGAACGCGGATGAGGTGCTGCTGCACGGCACCACGGCGGTCGTCCCGATCCATGGCAGCAAGCCGACCGTGTCCTCCGGGGAGGAGATTCGCCTGATCGACACCCGCACCAACAAGGTGCGGGAGGTGATCAAGCCGACCTACCCGCAGCCGAGAATCGGCACGGTGATCGCGCTGCCGACGCTCACGTCCGTCCAAGGCCGGCCGACCGTGCTCGCACCGTTCCTCGGCGAGGCACCGGGGCAGGGTACTACCCCGGGCCGTCCGCTGGTCGAGGTAGTCTCGATCGACCCAGAGAACGGGAAGACCGACTGGCGTACCGAGATCCCCATCGAGGGGTGGACCGGGACGGGCCGTTCGAGCGGCGTCGAGGTCTCGTTCGCAGGTGTGGCCGACGGGGTGGGGGTCGATCGGATCGTGGACCCGTCGCTGTCGGCTCGGCGCGGCGACACGTACGCGCTGGACCTGAGTAGCCGCAAGGTGCGGTGGAGCATGCGCGGGTTCGAGGCCCGAGCCGTGGCGGCGGGGATGGTCACGGGCCAACAGTCCGGAACCGGGCAGACGCCGAAGGTCCAGGTCCGCGGGATCGACGCGCAGACCGGCTCGTGGCTGTGGTCGATCACGAAGGGCGGCGGGCGCCTGGTTCCCCTCGTGACCGGAGCCTGCCATGGGGTCGTCTACGGAAGAACCGCCAACGGGCCCGTCGTCCTCGATGGCAGGACCGGAACGGACCGGGAGACCCAACCGGGAGTCGCACCGTCAGTGGTGAACAGCTCCATGGCGATCGGCCCGTGGCCCGGCGGCGGCCTCGGGTCGAGCAGCTACCCGGTGATCGGCTGAGCTCAGACTTAGCTCAATCCCAGCCAAGACCTACCTGGCGGCTGGGAACACGTTCGGGAGCGGAGGGCCGAGCACTGCTACCTGCGCAAGAAAAGCCATATCGTTGACAATATTGTCGAAGTTCACGCTTGACTAGGCCTTGTGTTGAGCTGGGGGCAGATTGCCGATGAAACTGTTGACAATTTGATCGATCGACTCGTAGCGTCAGCGGGTGACCTCGGCAAAGACCCCCACACTTCTGGTGATCAGCGCCCACGCGGGCGACTTCGTCTGGCGCGCGGGCGGCGCCATCGCGCTCGCGGCCGGCCGCGGCGAGCGGGCCAAGGTGGTCTGTCTCAGCTTCGGCGAGCGTGGCGAGTCCGCGAAGGCGTGGCGCGCCGGCCGTACGCTCGACGAGATCAAGGCGATCCGCCGCGAGGAGGCGCAGAACGCCGCCGCGGCCCTGGGCGCCGAGATCGAGTTCCTCGACGCGGGCGACTATCCCCTGGTGGAGACCCCGGAGCTGGTCGACCGGCTGGTGCGGATCTACCGGGAGGTCGAGCCCGACGTGGTGCTGACGCATCCGCTGGCCGACCCGTACAACGGCGACCACCCCGCGGCGGCCCGCATGGCGTTGCAGGCGCGCGTGCTGGCGCAGGCCGCGGGCTACGACGCGCCGGGCGAGCCGCTCGGCGCGCCGCCCGTGTTCTTCTTCGAGCCGCACCAGCCCGAGCAGTGTGACTTCAAGCCCGACGTGCTGCTCGACATCTCCCCGGTGTTCGACAGGAAGCGCAAGGCGATGGAGTGCCTGCCGGCCCAGCAGCACATGTGGGACTACTACACCGACCTCGCCAAGCGCCGCGGGGTGCAGCTGCGCCGCAACGCGGGCCCCAACCTCGGCCTGCCGCACGACACCATGGGCGAGGCCTACATGCGGCTCTACCCGCAGGTGACGGACGTGCTGGCATGAGGCACGTGGTCGTCACCGGCACGCCGCGGGCGAGCCTCGACCGGATCGACACCCTGGCCGCGTACGGCGTCGCGACCGTCCACGAGGCGCTCGGCCGCACCGGCTACCTGGGGCCCGGGCTGCGCCCCGCGTGGCCCGGGTGCAGCGTGGGCGGCAACGCGGTCACGGTGCTGTGCTGGCCGGGCGACAACCTGATGATCCACGTCGCGGTCGAGCAGTGCCAGGAGGGCGACGTCCTGCTCGTGACCACGACCTCGCCGTCCACCGACGGGATGTTCGGTGAGCTGCTGGCCACCTCGCTGCGCTCCCGTGGCGTGCGCGGGCTGGTGATCGACGCGGGCGTGCGCGACGTCGCCGGGCTGCGGGCCATGGGCTTCCCGGTGTGGAGCGCGGCCGTCAGCGCCCAGGGCACGGTCAAGGCGACGCCCGGCTCGGTCAACGTGCCCGTCACCGTGGGCGGGCAGCTCGTCCGGCCCGGCGACACGATCCTCGGCGACGACGACGGGGTGCTGGTGGTGCCGCGAGGCGACCTGGAGCGGGGCATCTCCGCCTCCGCCGCCCGGGCCGCGAAGGAGGCCGCGGCCCGCGAGGCGTTCGCCAAGGGCGAGCTGGGGCTCGACCGCTACGGCCTGCGCGCGCGCCTGCCCGGACTCGGCATCACGTACGTGACGGCCGCCGAGTACGGACCGATGTGACGGACATGGCCGACGACAACGGCCGCCAAGTATGGACCGGTGCGACGGACATCGGCGACCACGACCGCCGACCACGGACCGACGTGACGGACATCGGCGGCGACGACGGCGTGCGTTGCATGCTGATGCGCGGCGGCACCTCCAAAGGCGCCTACTTCCTGGCCGGCGACCTCCCCGGAGATCCCCGGGAGCGCGACGACCTGCTCCTGCGCATCCTGGGCAGCCCCGACCCGCGCCAGATCGACGGCATCGGCGGCGCTCACCCGCTCACGAGCAAGGTGGCCGTGGTGTCGCCCAGCGCCGATCCCCGCGCCGACCTCGACTACCTCTTCCTCCAGGTCGCGGTGGACGAGCCGGCCGTCTCCGGGCGGCAGAACTGCGGCAACCTGCTCGCCGGTGTCGGCCCGTTCGCCGTGGAGCGCGGCCTCGTCCGTCCGCGAGGCGACGACACCGAGGTCCGCATCCGCCTGGTGAACACCGGCGGCCTCGCCACCGCCCGCTTCCCCACCCCGGGCGGGCGCGTCGACTACCGCGGCGGCACGGCCATCTCCGGCGTTCCGGCCACGGCCGCGGCCGTGGTGCTCGGGTTCGAGGACACCGCCGGATCGGGCACGGGGCGGCTGCTGCCCACCGGCCGCGAGGTGGATGTGATCGACGGGATCGAGGTGACCTGCGTCGACAACGGCATGCCGGTCGTCGTGGCGGCGGCGGAGGATCTCGGCATCACCGGCTACGAGCCGTACGAGACGCTCGCGGCCGATGCCGGGCTCCGCGAGCGCGTGCAGTCGCTGCGCGTTCAGGCGGGCAAGCTCATGGGGCTCGGCGACGTCACCGGCGAGGCCGTGCCCAAGACCACGCTGGTCGCGCCGCCCCGCGACGGCGGCGCGCTGTGCACCCGCACGTTCATCCCGGTCAGGCCGCACACCGCGATCGGGGTGCTCGGCGCGGTCAGCGTCGTCACCGCCGCGCTGCTCCCGCACGGCGTGGCCCGGCGCTTCGCCCGGCTGCCCGAGGGTGCCCGCGTGGACGTCGAGCACCCCACCGGCCACCTGGAGGTCGAGGTGGAGCTCGACCTGTCCACCAGCCCGCCGACCGCGGTGCGGGCGGCGAACGTACGCACCGCGCGCAAGCTCTTCGACGGCACGGTCTTCCCCCGCCCGCGAGGTCGAGATGGCGCCCGACGTTGAGATGGCCCCAAGGTTGAGATGCCGCCCGAGGCTGAGATGCCCCCGAGGTCGAGATGCCCCCGAGGTCGAGATGCCCCCGAGGTTGAGATGAACGCCCTGCTGCACGACATCGCCCACCTCGGCCACGTCGAGCTGCTCACTCCCGAGCCGGAGCGGAGCCTGTGGTTCTTCACCGAGATCCTCGGCATGACGGCCGCCGGACAGGACGGCGACTCGGTGCACCTGCGCACGTACGACGACTACGAGCACCACAGCCTCACGCTGACCGCCCACCGCACCTCGGGCATCGGGTCGACGGCGCTGCGGGCGAGCAGCCAGGAGGCGCTGGAGCGCCGGGTGCGCGCGATCAAGGACGCCGGGCTGGGCATCGGCTGGCGCGACGGCGCCCCGGGCCGCGGCCCGACGTACGCCTTCCGTGACCCCGACGGCCACGAGCTGCGCCTCTACTGGGAGTCGCAGTGGTACGAGGCGCCCGAGGAGCTGCGTCCCGCGCTGAAGAACCAGCCGCAGGCGTTCCCCGGCCACGGGGTGGGCGTGCGCCGCCTCGACCATGTCAACTTCCTTGCCGCCGAGGCCGCGACCGCCGGCGCCTTCGTGCGCGACGTGCTCGGCGCCCGGGTGACCGAGCAGATCATGCTGGACAGCGGCCGGATCTCCGCCCAGTGGCTGCACTTCGCGAACAAGTCCTACGACCTCGTCTACACCGACGACTGGTCGGGCGCCTCGGGCCGGCTGCACCACCTCGCGTTCGCCACGAACACCCGCGAGGACATCCTGCGGGCCGCCGACCTCTGCCTGGACAGCGGCGTGTTCATCGAGACCGGCCCGCACAAGCACGCCATCCAGCAGACCTTCTTCCTGTACGTCTACGAGCCCGGCGGCAACCGCGTCGAGCTGTGCAACCCGCTGACCAGACTCATCCTGGCGCCCGACTGGCGGACGATCACGTGGACGGAGGCCGAGCGGGCCAAGGGCCAGGCGTGGGGACTGAAGACCATCGCCTCCTTCCACACGCACGGCACCCCGCCGACCGAATAATCGGCTTTACACCGGAATTTCACTCATTGACGCCTCCACAGGCAGAGGCTAACGTCGTCTCATAACTTAAAGGAAACTTTCCTAATAGTTTCCTGACATCCCACCCCTCGTACACCCCCAACCGGATGTCGGAGAGTCATGAGACACAGTGTCCTGAGCAAGATCCTCGTGGCGTTACTGCTGCCCCTCACCGCCGTGGCGGTCGCCCCGCCGCCGGTCTCCGCCTCGGCGTACGCCGCCCTCGCCGAGTGGGCCCCGTGGACGGCGTACACGGCGGGCACGCACGTCACGTACAACGGCGTCGAGTACGAGTGCATCCAGAGCCACACCTCCCAGCCCGGCTGGGAGCCCCCGAACGTGCCCGCCCTGTGGAAGCCCTCGACCGGCGGCGGCACCGACACCACCGCCCCGTCGGTGCCCGGCAACCTGCGCTCGACCGGTGTGACCGGCAGCACCGTCTCCCTCGCCTGGGACGCCTCCACCGACAACGTCGCCGTCACCGGCTACGAGATCTACCGAGGCGGCACCCTCATCACCACCGTCACCGGCACCACCCACACCGACACCGGACTGACCGCCGGCACCGCCTACAGCTACACCGTCCGCGCCCGCGACGCCGCCGGCAACCGCTCCGCCAACAGCAACACCGTCACCGCCACCACGACGGGCGGCGGCACGGACACCAGCCCGCCGACCGTACCGGGCAACCTGCGCTCGACCGGTGTGACCGGCAGCACCGTCTCCCTCGCCTGGGACGCCTCCACCGACAACGTCGCCGTCACCGGCTACGAGATCTACCGAGGCGGCACCCTCATCACCACCGTCACCGGCACCACCCACACCGACACCGGACTGACCGCCGGCACCGCCTACAGCTACACCGTCCGCGCCCGCGACGCCGCCGGCAACCGCTCCGCCAACAGCAACACCGTCACCGCCACCACGACGGGCGGCGGCACGGACACCAGCCCGCCGACCGTACCGGGCAACCTGCGCTCGACCGGCGTGAGCAGCAGCACCGTCTCTCTCGCCTGGGACGCCTCCACCGACAACGTCGGCGTCACCGGCTACGAGATCTACCGAGGCGGCACCCTCATCACCACCGTCACCGGCACCACCCACACCGACACCGGACTGGCCGCCAACACCGGCTACAGCTACACCGTCCGGGCACGCGACGCCGCCGGCAACCGCTCCGCCAACAGCAACTCCATCACCGCCACGACCACGGGCGGCGGCGGTGGCGGGAACAAGGTGCTCGGCTACTTCGTGCAGTGGGGCGTCTACCAGCGCGGATACCACGTCAAGAACATCGACACGAGCGGCTCCGCGGCCAAGCTGACCCACATCAACTACGCGTTCGGCAACGTGCAGAACGGCCAGTGCACGATCGGCGACAGCTACGCCGACTACGACCGCTTCTACCAGGCGGGCGAGAGCGTGGACGGCGTGGCCGACACCTGGGACGCGGGCGCGCTGCGCGGCAGCTTCAACCAGCTGCGCAAGCTCAAGAAGAAGTACCCGAACCTGAAGGTGCTGTTCTCCTTCGGCGGCTGGACCTGGTCCGGCGGCTTCACCCAGGCCGCGCAGAACCCCACGGCCTTCGCCAACTCCTGCTACAACCTGGTCGAGGACCCGCGCTGGGCGGACGTGTTCGACGGCATCGACATCGACTGGGAGTACCCGAACGCCTGCGGCCTCACCTGCGACTCCAGCGGCTCGGCGGCGTTCAGGAACGTCATGTCGGCGCTGCGCTCCCGCTTCGGCTCCGGCAACCTGGTCACCGCGGCCATCACCGCCGACGGCACGAACGGCGGCAAGATCGACGCGGCCGACTACGCGGGCGCCGCGCAGTACGTCGACTGGTACAACGTCATGACGTACGACTACTTCGGCGCCTTCGCGCCTCAGGGCCCGACCGCCCCGCACTCCCCGCTCACCTCCTACTCCGGGATCCCGACCCCGGGCTTCTACTCCGACGCCGCGATCCAGAAGCTCAAGGGCAAGGGCGTGCCGGCGAGCAAGCTGCTGCTCGGCATCGGCTTCTACGGCCGCGGCTGGGCCGGCGTCACGCAGTCCGCGCCCGGCGGCACGGCCTCGGGACCCGCGCCGGGCACGTACGAGCAGGGCATCGAGGACTACAAGGTGCTCAAGACCCGCTGCCCGTCCACCGGCACGGTCGCGGGCACGGCATACGCGTACTGCGGCGGCCAGTGGTGGAGCTATGACACGCCGAGCACGATCGGCGGCAAGATGAGCTACTCGAAGAGCCAGGGCCTCGGCGGCGCGTTCTTCTGGGAGCTCAGCGGCGACACCACGAACGCCGAACTCCTCACAGCCATGAAGTCCGGCCTGAACTGACCACCGTCCCACGGCGGGCCCCTGGAACCAGGGGCCCGCCGTAGGGCCCGTCAGCGGGCGGCCGCCGTCAGCTCGCTCACCTGCGCGGCCGTCAGCTCCACGGTGGACGCGGCAAGGTTCTCCTCCAGGTGGGCCACCGAGGACGTGCCCGGAATCGGCATCATCACCGGCGAACGCGCCAGCAACCAGGCCAGGCTGACCTGCGCGGGCGTGGCCCCGACGGCCTTGGCCACATGGTCCACGGGACTCCCGGCCACCGCCAGCGCCCCCTTGGCGATGGGGCTGAAGGGAATGAACCCGATCCCCTGCTCCGCACAGTGCTCCAGCACGTCCTCCGAGAACGCGTTGGTGAGGCTGTAGCGGTTCTGCACGGTGACGATCTCGACGATGCGCCGCGCCCGCTCCAACTCCTCGACGCTCACCTCCGACAGGCCGATGCTGCCGATCTTGCCCTCGTCCCGCAGCGCCTTCAGCTCGCCGAGCTGGTCCTCCAGCGGCACCTCCGGGTCGATGCGGTGCAGCTGTAGCAGGTCGATCCGGTCCACCCCGAGCCGCCGCAGGCTCATCTCGACCTCCTGCCGCAGGTACGCGGGCCGCCCCACGACCACCCACTGCCCCGGCCCCGGCCGCACGAACCCGGCCTTGGTCGCGATCAGCAGCCGCTCCGGGTACGGGTGCAGCGCCTCCCGGATGATCTCCTCACTGATGTAGGGCCCGTAGGAGTCGGCGGTGTCGATGAGATCGACGCCCAGCTCCACGGCCCGCCGCAACACCCGCACGGCCTCGTCGTGATCGCGCGGCGGCCCCCAGACCCCGGGCCCGGTGAGACTCATGGCCCCGAAACCGAGCCGATGGACGGTCTTGTCACCGATGGCGAACGTGCCGGTGGACTGAAGCTCTATGGACATGCGGGGTTCCCCGTTTCGCTGTCATCTGGGCCGTTTACGCATCTCCCATCTTCCCGTGGACGCCGCGCGACCCCCCATCACGGTGCGGGTTTGGTGTCGCTGACGGCGCCCGCCGCCAGGTTGGTGCCGAAGTACTGCACCCGCCACGCTCCCCCGCTCTTCGACCCGGTGCGGACCTCGAAGCGGCCCTGGCTGAGGACCGGATTGTCCCGGGTCAGGGTGCTCTTGTTGACCGAGTTGAAGGCTCCGGACGGCGCGCCCGGCTTGCGGTAGAAGACCCAGATGCGCTGGTTCCCCAGCCCCTCCCAGGACGCGCCCGGCTTGCCGCGCAGCCGTCCCGAGTGGACGGTGCTGCCGCCCGCCCGCCGTACCGCGTAGTCGAGCTGTGTCGCGTACCGCTGCTCGGCCGTCGCCTCCACGAACACCGCCGCGCTCACCGCCCCGATCACCTCGGGGCCGCTGCGGACCTCGGCCCGCCACTCGCCGCTCTCCATGACGGGCGCCTGCGCGAGGAACCGGCCGAGGTCGTCGGTGACCGCGTCGGCGAGCTCCCGCCAGCCGCACGTCTCCTGCTCCTGGTACGCGATCACGACGGGCAGGCCGGCCGCCGGGCCGGAGGCGCCGTTCTTGACCAGCTCCAAGCGGCCGATGAGCCGGATCAGGTCGCCCCTGGGGATCTGCCGGGGCTGCGCGTCGAAGGACTCGAACCGTGCCTCCGCCTTCGCCCCGCGCCGGTCCACGTCGAACTCGTGCACGGCCGTCGCCCGGCCGGCCCGCACCTCGACCTGCCACGCCCCCTCCGGGTCGGCGGGCCGGAGGGTGTGCGTGGCCAGCCAGTCGCACGGCGGCGGCTGGGCGGCGAAGTCGAGCGGTACGCGCGTCCCGTCCGGGCTCAGCAGCCGGCCGCGCAACCGGGTGGCGTTCGCGGTGGACACCTCGATCCGGAGCGCGACCTCGCCGGTGTCCAGGACGACCGGCTGCGGCGTCACCTGGATGGCGACGATGTCGGGCGAAGCCTGCATGTCTCCTCCTGTCAGCAGATCTCGCGGTAGGGCGTGCCGGGGATGAGCCGGTCCCACTCGCTCCGGGAGAGCGAGCGCCCGGCCCTGGCGCACAGGGCGGCGGCCACGCCGGCGGCGGTGGCGGGCTGGTCGCCGAGCGTGCCGTCGGTCCGCAGCCAGCGCAGCTGCCCGGCGTCGAAGGCCAGCGCCACCACCTCGCCCGCCGGGTACACGGCGGGCGAGCCGAGCGGGGCGCGTTCGGCGACGTCCCAGAGCTGGACGCGGTTCGAGCCGCCGACGGCCAGCGTCCGCCCGTCGGGCGAGAACGCCAGCACGTCCACCGCCGCGAACCCCTTGAGCGGCAGATGGGCCAGCTGCCGGCGGTCGGCGGCGTTCCAGAGCGTCACCCCGGCGGCCAGCGCGCCGGTGGCGATGATCTTGCTGTCCGGGCTGTACGCGATGGCCCGCACGCCGTCCGCGCTCTCCCCGAACGGCCTGGTGACGGCCTCGGCGCCGCCCAGCGACGCGAGCGCGCCGTCCGCGCCGTTCACCGCCAGCTCCCGCCCGTCAGGGCGGAAGATCATCCCGGAGCCGCCGGGGACGCTCAGCGTCCGCGTCCTGACCCCGCGGCGGACGTCCCAGAGCTGGACGTCGCGCCAGTTGTTCGCGGGCGGGGTGACGGTCTCCTGGAAGGGCGCCACCGCCAGCGTCGTGCCGTCCGGGGCGAACGCGAGCCCGCCCACCTCACTCGCGCCTTTGACGGAGAACGTCCGGTCCTTCGTGCCCGTCATCAGGTTCCAGAGCGTGACCCGCGCGGGATCGGCCGTCCCGACTGCCAGGAGCGTGCCGCCGGGGTTCAGCGCCATCGCGGTCGGGGAGACCGGCAGGGCCGCCGGCCGCCCCGGCTCGTCCAGGCGCCAGACCTCCACCCCCGGCCGCCGCACGATCACCGTACGGCGCGCGGGGTCGATCAGCCCGGCCTCGACCCCGGGGGCCAGCGTGCGCGGGCGGGTGAGGTCGGAGACGTCCAGGGTCACGACCGTGCCGTCGAGCAGGCCGAAGGCGAGCGTGCCCGGACCCAGCCGGAGCCCGGACACGAGCTCGCCGACCGGATGGGAGAGCAGCCGGGTGCCGTCCCGCGACCAGAGGGCCAGGTCGGAGCCGTCGTAGGCGGCCAGGTGGCGGCCGTCCTGGCTGAAGCGCAGCGCGCGGGCCCCGAACCCCTTCAGCACCGGCTCCCGCCAGCGCCGCGCGGCGAGGTCCCAGAAGCGGACCTCGTCGCCCGCCCGTACCGCCAGCTCGCGCCGCGCCGGGTCGAACGCGAGCGCCGCGCCGGGGAGCCGGGCCAGCACGCCCTGCCAGTCGCGCAGCTCGATCCGGCCGCCGGGCAGGGTCGTGGCCATCAGGGCGTCGTCGGCGGAGAAGGCGACCTCGGTGGCGTCGCCGACGGCCAGCGGACGCTGGCTGGTGAGGTCCCACACGCGCACGTGGCCCTCGGCCGTGGTGGCCGCCAGCAGCAGCCGCCTGGGGCTGAACGCCAGCCGCTGCGCCCCCTCCCCGAACTCGGCGACCCGCACCCCGCGCTCGGCGTCCCAGACGGAGATCGACCGCTCGCCGGCCACGGCCAGCCTGCGGCCGTCGGCGCTGAGCGCGATCGCGCTCACGGGCCCGCTCACCCCGCCGAAGGCGCGAGCGGACCGCCCGGTGGTCGCGTCCCACAGCGTGAACCTGCCGCCGTCCAGCACGGCCAGCCGCGTGCCGTCGTCGCTGAGGTCGAAGCGGGCCGAGCCGGAGACCGGGCCGGGGCGGAAGGCCGAGTGCTCGCGCTGGGCCAGCGAGGCGTACATGGCGGAGCGTGCCTCGGCCACCGGCGCGATCCGCCACGCGGCCACGCTCAGCAGCAGCGCCGTCAGCGGGTCGCCGGCCCGGGTCCGGTTCGCGAGCGCGGCCACCCGGCGGGCGGCCGACGTGTCCCGCTGGCGCGTGCCCAGCACGTCCTGCACGACCACGACCCCCACCGCGGCCAGCAGCACCGCGACGAGCGCCGCGATCGTGCCGCGGACGCGCCGGCGCCGCCTGGCCAGGTCGCGGGTGCGCTCGCGGGAGGCGTCCAGGAACGCCTGCTCGCGCTGGTTCGGCCGGAGCGGCCCGCGCCCGTTCGCGGCCCATTCGACGCTCTCGTCCAGGACCGTGCCCCGGTAGAGGTCGTCGGGGCGGCGGCCGTTCGCGTGCCACACGGTGGCCGCCCTGTTCAGGGCGTGGTGGACGCTCAGCGCCGAGCGGTCGGCCTCGACCCAGTCCCGCAGGCGCGGCCACGCCCGCAGCAGCGCCGCCCCGGCCAGCGTGATCGACTCACCCTTGTAGACGAGCAGGCCCGCGTCCGTGTACGCCTGGAGCACCCGCTGCACGCCGGCCGGGTCCCGCGCGCCGTCGACGAGATCCCGGGTGGCCGCGTCCCTGAGCGCGGTCTCGGCGCTCTCGTCGGAGCGGACCATGCGCAGCAGCGCCGAGGGGACGAGCGCCTGATCCTCCGGGCTGAGCCGCCCGTAGACGGCCTCGGCGACCTCGGCCAGCGGCGACTCGGCCGGATCGGCGGCCGGATCGGCGGCCAGATCGGCGGGGGGCCTGACCTCGACGGCGGCCCGGCTCCCACTGCTGAGCAGCCCGGAGAGCCCGCCCTGCGAGAGGCCCGGCCCGTTGACGGCGCTGTTCATGGCGATGAGGTCGAGCAGGAGGGAACGCGCCGGCGGGCGGGCCTGCGCGTCCAGCGACATCGCCTCGGTGACCAGGCGCCGCAGCGGCTCCGCCAGCACGGTGAAGTCGGGCCGCGTGCCGGTCACCTGGTAGCGCAGGAGGGCGAGGTCGCCGGAGAACGGCGGCCGCCCGGTGGCCGCGTACAGCATCATCGCGCCCCACGCCCACACGTCCACGGCGGATCCGCCGCGCTGCCCGGCCAGCCGCTCGGGCGCCATGTACGGCGGCGTGCCCGCCGCGAACCCGCCCTCGGTCGTCTGCGACATCTCGCCCGTCCTGGCGAGCCCGAAGTCGATCACCCGCGGCCCGTCGGGCCCGAGCAGCACGTTGCCCGGCTTCAGGTCCCGGTGCACCACGTCCGCGTCGTGGATGGCGGCCAGCGCCGTGGCCACCCCGACGGCCAGCCGGTGCAGCCGGTCGGCGTCGAACGGCCCGTGCCGCTCGACGGCCGTGCGCAGGCTGGGCCCCTCGATGTGCTCGCTCACGATGTACGGCGCGGGCCCGTCGAGGTCGGCGTCGATGATGCGGGCCGTGCAGAACGAGGCCACCTTCCGCGCGGCCGTCACCTCCTTGACGAAGTCGGCCCGTGCCCCGGCGTGCTCCAGGAACTCCGGGCGGATGACCTTGATCGCCACCCGCCGGCCGGCGTCGTCGTAGGCGTCGTACACGACCCCCTGCCCGCCCGCGCCCAGCCGGCCCGCCAGCCAGTATTCGCCCAGTTGTGCCGGGTCGCCCGGCAAAAGAGGCGTCACAGGAACCCAAGCTAGCGATTGCCCACGATCGCGCGCCACCGGGTAGTCCCTAGGGAAAACCCGAGCCGGTGGGGTTGATCCGGCGAACGTCGGAGGCATACGGTGCTAATCGATTAACACGTCGTCGCACTGCTCGGTGAGAACCATCGACGCGCCGACCTTCCCATCCACATCAGCGGCCAGAGATTTCCCTTTATCTCTATAGGGAATGCTAGGTTATACGACTAACATGAGACCTACAGCGCGACAAGTGGCCGAGCTGGCGAACGTGTCAGTGGCGACCGTCTCCTACGTGCTCAGCGGCCGGGATCGCCCCGTGGCCGCCGAGACGAGGCAGCGGGTGCTCGAGGCCGCCAGGCAGCTCGGCTACACCCCCAACCAGGCCGCCAGGAGCCTGCGCAAGCGCCGCACCCAGCGGATCTGCCTGGTGCTCAGCTCGCTCGGCGGCGTGCCGAGCGACGAGCGCCTGGCCACCGACCTGCACGAGATGGCCGACGCCCGCGGCTACTCCGTGGTTACGCTCGCCGTCTACTCCGAGGCCCGCGCGAAGGCCGCCGTCGATGTGCTGCGCGGCGGCGTCGCCGACGGCGCGCTGATCAACCTCGTCGGCGACCACCTCACCCGCGACCTGGTCACCGGGCTCGCCGGCACCGGGCTGCCGATGGTGGTCCTGAGCAACGAGGACGGGCTCGAGGGCTGCGACGTCGTACGCACTCCGGAGACGGAGGCGTCCGCGGAGGCGGTCGAGCACCTGCTGGCCCAGGGCAGGCGGCGCATCGCGTTCCTGGCGCACCGCCACGAGCTCCACCGGGAGCAGCCCGCGGGCCGGCTGCTCGGCTACACGACCGCCCTCGACCGGCACGGCGTGAGCGAGCGGATCATCACCACGGGCGCGGACGACCGCGTGGCGGCCTACCAGACCGCCGCCGAGCTGCTGCGCTCGCCCGACCGCCCCGACGCGATCTTCGCGGCCTCCGACCGGGCCGCGATCAGCGCGATCTGGGCAGCCAGGGACGCCGGGCTCACCGTGCCCGGCGACGTCGCGATCGTCGGCGCCGGCAACATCGACGAGGGTCTCATCAGCAATCCGCAGCTCAGCACCGTCGGCCCGCTCCGCCACGACTACACCGACGTCGCACGCCTGCTCTTCGACCGCCTCCAGGCCGAGGAGCAGCCACCCGCCCGCGAGATCGTCCGCTCCTGGACCTTCCTGCGGCGGGGCTCTTCGTAGAAGGGAAAACCCGAGATGTCCTCCCCCCTGTCTCGCCGTGACCTGCTCCGCCTGGCCGCCGCCACCGCCACCGCCACCGTCGCCGGGCCCGTCCTGTCCTCCTGTGCGGGCGCCCCGACCACCCAGGCCGCCGCGCCCGGGACGTTCACCGTCTACTGGAACGCGGGCCACGACTACCAGGCCTACCGGAAGGTGATCGCCGAGTTCGAGCAGGCCAACAAGGTCAAGGTCAATCTGCAGAAGTACCAGTGGCCCGATCTGCGCACGCGGCTGCTGGCGGACTTCGCCTCCGGGACCGTGCCCGACCTGGTCGAGGAGCCCGGCGGGTGGGTGCAGGAGTTCGCCGTCTCCGGCAACGCCCGCTCGCTGCAGGAGTACGTCGACCGCGACGGCCAGGCGATGGGCTTCCCCTCCGACTGGCAGCCGGTCACCGTGGAGCGCAACTCGTACCAGGGCAAGGTGTACGGCGTGCAGCTCCACCTGACCTGCAACACGCTCTTCTACAACAAGGCCATGCTCAGGGACGCCGGGGTGGAGGTGCCGGCCACGTGGGAGGAGTTCCTGGCCGCCGCCCAGAAGCTCACCAAGGACGGCGTGTACGGCGTCGCGCTCAACCAGGACTACACCTACCTGTGGCCCTGGCTGACCCAGGCCGGCGTCACCCCCTACGACCCGTCGACCGGCAAGGTCATGACGCCGGTCGAGGACGCGGTCGCCGCCCTGCAGTTCCAGGCCGACCTCGTCCACAAGCACAAGGTGGCCCCGGTGCCGGTGACGGGCACCGACTACTCGGGCCCGCAGAAGCTGTTCTCGGCCAAGCGCGCCGCGATGATCTTCACCGGCCCGTGGGACCTGGAACCGATCAGGAAGACCAGCCCCGACATCGAGGTGGGCGTCGCGCCGCCGCTCAAGCACAAGACGCAGGCCACGCAGGCGGCGGGGGTCAGCATGTTCGTGCCCGCCAAGGCGGCCAGGCCCGACCTGTCGTGGGACTTCATCAAGCGCATCACCGCCATCGAGGTCGAGCAGGCCGCCACCAAGGAGACCGGCATGCTGATGCCGCGCGTCTCCTGGACGAAGCTGCCCGAGGTGGCGTCGAACGAGGTCACCAAGGTCTTCGCCGACGCCCTCCCGTACGCCAAGGACTCCTCCCAGCAGGTGCGCCTCACCGGGCAGCTCGGCAAGTGGGAGGAGCAGCTCAAGGTCATGTACCAGCAGGTGCTCATCCAGAACCAGCCGGCCGCCGAGGCGCTCGCGGCGTTCACCGAGTCGGCCGAGGGCTTCCTGCGGTGATCAGGCCCCGCACGCTCGCCGGTCGTTACGCGCGGACGGCCTACCTGTTCCTCCTTCCCGCCATCCTGTTCTTCGCGGCCTTCTTCTACCTGCCGATCGGCAACGTCGTGGCCACCAGCCTGCGCACCGGGCCGCAGGCCGACCAGTGGGCCGGGCTGGGCAACTACACGCAGGCGCTGGCCGACCCGGCGGTGCGGCACTCGTTCCTGGTCACGGTGGCCTTCGCGGTGGCCGTGGTCGTGGGCTCGATCGTGCTCGGGCTGGCCCTGGCGATGGCGCTCGACCAGCCGCTCAAGGGGCGGGTGGCGTTCCGGGTGCTGCTGCTGGTCCCGTACCTGACCTCCGTGGCGATCGTCGGCCTGCTGTGGCGCAACATCCTCGACCCCGAGCTGGGCGTGCTGAACCGGGTGCTGCTCGCGGCCGGGCTGCCCGCGCAGCAGTGGCTCAACACCGCGCCGCTGCTCACGATCGCCGCGGTGACGCTGTGGCAGAGCGTGGGCTACACGATGGTGCTGTTCCTGGCCGGGCTGCAGGGCATCCCCGAGACGTACCACGAGGCCGCCAAGATCGACGGCGCGGACTCGTGGCGGCGCTTCTGGCGCATCACGCTGCCGCTGCTGGCTCCCACGACGCTGTTCGTGTCGGTGATGGCGGTGATCTCGGGGCTGCAGGCGTTCGGGCAGGCGTACATCATCACGGGCGGCGGGCCCGGCGACGCCACTGACCTGTCCGTCTTCCACATCTTCAACGTGGCCTTCCGCACCAGGGACTTCGGCTACTCCTCGGCGCAGTCGGTGCTGCTGCTGATCGTGATCGTGGCGTTCACGCTGGTCCAGCTCCGGGCGGGGCGGCGCGGGGAGGTCGTGTACTGATGCGCAGGACGCTGCTCTACCTCCTGCTCGGGCCGGCCTCGCTGGTCATGGTGGTGCCGCTGCTCTACATGCTGTCGCTGTCGCTCCAGACCGAGGCCGAGACGCTGTCGGCCGAGGCCGTGGTCTGGCCCGAGTCGCCGCAGTGGGGCAACTACGCCGAGCTGTTCGCCCGCGCGCCGTTCGGGAACTTCATCGTCAACAGCCTCGTCGTGGCCGGCGCCATCACGGTGGCGCACCTGATCTTCGACCCGCTGGTCGGGTACGTGTTCGCCAAGTTCCGCTTCCCGCTGCGCAACACCCTGTTCGTGGCGCTGCTGGCCACGCTCATGGTGCCGTTCTTCGTGCGGATGATCCCGCTGTACGTGCTCATGGCCAACCTGGGGTGGCTCAACACGTACCAGGGGTTGATCACGCCGTTCCTCATGGACGCGTTCGGGATCTTCCTCATGCGGCAGTTCATCCAGCCCATCCCCGACGACCTGATCAGCGCGGCCCGCATCGACGGCGCCTCCGAGCTGGGCATCTACCGGCGGATCATCCTGCCGCAGACGCGGCCCGCGCTGGCCGTGCTCGGGCTGTTCACGTTCGTCTTCCAGTGGAACGAGTTCCTCTGGCCGCTGGTCGCCACCACGACGCCCGAGATGCGCACCATTCCCGTCGGGCTCACCCTGTTCAACCAGGAGTACTTCACGTTGTGGCACCTCACGGCCGCGGGCTCGGTGATCCTCTTCGTCCCCACCGCCGTCCTTTTCATCTTCACCCAGCGATACTTCGTGCGCGGCATCGCGCTGACCGGCCTCAAATAGGAGTCATTTCTTGCGTCCGAACGTGATCGTCGTCTTCACCGACCAGCAGCGGTGGGACACCGTCGGCCCCTTCACCCCCAACCTCGACAGGATGGCCAGGCACGGCACGCAGGCCACGGTCGCGCTCACGCCGCAGCCGGTGTGCGCGCCCGCCCGCGCCGCGCTGCAGACGGGCCGCTACCCGACCACGACCGGCGTCCACCGCAACGGCCGCGTGCTGCCACCCGAGGAGCGCACGCTGGCCCACCACTTCGGCGCGGCCGGCTACGCCACCGGCTACATCGGCAAGTGGCACCTCGGCGGCGGCGAGCCGGTCCCGGCCGACCGGCGCGGTGGTTACCGGTCCTGGCTGGCCGCGAACGCGCTGGAGCACACCTCGGACGCCTACCGCACGATCGTGTACGACGAGGCGAACGAGCCCGTGCTGCTGCCCGGCTACCGCTCCGACGCCCTCGTGGACGCGGCCATCAGGTACGTCGCCGACCACCACGAGGAGCCGTTCTTCCTGTTCCTGTCGTTCCTGGAGCCGCACCACCAGAACGAGGTGGACAACTACCCGGCCCCCGACGGCTACGAGGAGCGTTACCAGGGCCGCTGGATGCCGCCGGACCTGGCCGCCCTCGGCGGCACCGCCCACCAGCACATGGGTGGCTACCTGGGGCAGGTCAAGCGGCTGGACGAGGGGCTCGGGCGGCTGCTGGACGCGCTGCGCAGCATGGACCTGCTGGACGACACGATCGTGGCGTACACCTCCGACCACGGCAACCACTTCAAGACCCGCAACGGCGAGTACAAGCGCTCGTGCCACGACGCCTCGCTGCGCGTGCCCCTGGCGCTGCGCGGCCCCGGCTTCGACGGCGGCGGCGCCGTCTCCCGGCCGGTCAGCACCATCGACCTGCCTCCCACGCTCCTGGAGGCCGCCGGGCTGCCCGTCCCCGACTCGATGCAGGGCCGCTCGTTCCTCCCGCTGGTCCGGGACCCCGGGGCGGCGTGGCCCGAGGAGGTGTTCTTCCAGGTGAGCGAGTCGGAGGTGGGACGCGGGATCCGTACCTCGCGCTGGAAGTACTACGCCGTCGCCGAGGACGCCCACCCGTGGGACGACCCCGCCTCCGACCGCTACCGGGAGCAGGCGCTGTACGACCTGGAGAACGACCCGCACGAGCTGGTCAACCTGGCGGGGTTCCCGTCGCACGCCGGGGTGGCGGCGGAGCTGCGGGAGCGGCTCGTCCGCCGGATCGCGGAGGCCGAGGGAGCCGAGCCGGTCATCGAAGCGGCCGTCGAGCGACCGGCGCCGCCGCAGGCGATGACCGACCCGGAGGTGCGGCTGAGCGGCTCCAAGCCGGTCCGCTTCGGCCACCAGCCCCCACCCGGCACGCGTTAGGGATCTCCCTCGGCGTGGCGAGGGGATTTCGCCCGTTACCCTCCGTAATCTCGCCTGGTGAGCGGAGGGAGAGGCGTCGTGGGTGGTTGGTCGAGTTCGTGGGGTACGGGCGGGCGGGTGTCCCGCCGGGCGTTCGTCACCGGCACATTCGCCAGTGCGCTGGCCGGCGCCGTCCCCCTGCTGGGGGGCCCGCCCGCGGCGGCGGAGCCGCGGCCCCGGGCGATGGTGCTGCGGGCCCGGCCCGCGACGGTCACCCTGGGGCGGCGCACGGTGCGCACCTGGACGTACAACGACGAGGTCCCCGGCCCGCAGATCAGGGTCATGGCCGGTGAGCGGGTCCGCGCGAAGCTGGTCAACGACCTGCCCGCGGCGACCACCGTGCACTGGCACGGCATCAGGCTCGACTTCCCCATGGACGGCGCGCCGGGGTTCAGCCAGGAGGCGACCCAGCCGGGCAAGACGTTCGACTACGACTTCACCGTGCCCGATCCCGGCACGTACTTCTACCACTCGCACGTCGGCACCCAGCCCGACCGCGGCCTGTACGGCACACTGGTCGTCCTCGACCCGCGGGAGCCGCTCGACTACGACGAGGAGTTCACCGTCGTGCTCGACGACTGGCTGGACGGCATCGACGGCACTCCCGACGACGCCCTGGCCCGGCTGAACGCCTCCACCGACCACGACGACACCCTGCGCAGCGAGGCGCTCGGCGGCGTGGCGGCGGAGATGGTGCACCCGCTCTACCTGGTCAACGGCCAGGCCCCGGACTCCCCCATGACCTTCCGCACCGCGCCGGGCCGCACGGTCAGGTTCCGGGTGATCAACGCCGCGTCCGACACCGCCTTCCGGGTGGCGCTCGGCGGGCATCGCATGACCGTCACCCACACCGACGGGTTCCCGTGCCGGCCCGTGGACGTGGACACGTTCCTCATCGGCATGGGCGAGCGCTACGACTTCCTGACCCGGCTCGACGAGGGCGCGTTCCCGCTGGTCGCGATAGCGGAGGGCAAGCGGGGGCGGGCGTTCGCGGTGGTGCGGACGGATCGGCGGGCGGAGGCGCCGGCGAGCACCGTCCAGGTGCCGGAGCTGACCGAGCGGATGCTGGCGTACCGGGACCTGGAGGCCCCGTCGTCCCTCGACCTCCCCCGCGCGTCCAGGGCCATCACGGTGACGCTCGGCATGCGCCCGTCCGGCAACGAGTGGACGATGAACGACAAGGTCGCCGGCGACCACCTGCGGCTGCGCGTGGACCGGGGGGAGACGGTCCGGCTGATCCTGGACAACCAGTCGCCCATGTGGCACCCGATGCACCTGCACGGCCACACGTTCCAGCTGCGCCTGGCGGACGGGCGCGGGCCGCGCAAGGACACTGTGAACATCAAGCCGCGCCAGCGGCTCCACCTGGACGTGCTCGCCGACAACCCCGGCGAGTGGATGTTCCACTGCCACAACCTGTATCACCAGGAGCAGGGCATGATGGGCGCCATCGGCTACGGCCCCGCCCGGACCCCGGCCCCGGCCCACGCCGGCCACCGTCCCCAGCAGCACGACCGCAAGCGGAAGCGTCGTCGCTAACACTGTTCGCACATGCGTACATCGTGCGCTATGGTGAAGGGTATGGCGAAAGACGAGCAGTCCATCCCCTCGGTGTGGGCGCGGCCCCGCCGCGAGCGGGAGCAGCCGGCGCTGAGCCGCGACCAGATCGTGGCCGAGGCCGTCCGGCTGCTCGACGAGGAGGGCATCGACGCCCTGAGCATGCGCCGCCTCGGCAGCCGGCTCAACGCCGGGGCGACCTCGCTCTACCGCCACGTGGCCAACAAGGACGAGCTGATCGAGCTCGCCGTGGACGCGGTCTACGGCGAGCTGCCGCTGCCCGAGGAGACCGACGCCACCCGGTGGCGGGAGGTCATCGCGCGCATCGCCCACGGCCTGCGCGCCACGATCCTGCGCCACCCCTGGATGGCCGCCAAGCTCGGCGAGGTGGGGCTGGCCTACCTGGGGCCCAACATGCTGCGCCAGACGGAGCACATGCTCGGCGTCTTCGAGTCCGCCGGGTTCCCGCTCGACGAGGCCGACCAGGCGATGAGCACGCTGGTCGCGTACGTGCTCGGCGTCACCACCAGCGAGGCCGCGATCCTGTCCATGATCGCCCGCAGCGGTCAGACCGAGCAGGAGTGGGTGGAGCACCTGTGGCCGGCGGCCGAGCGGGCCGTGCAGGACTACCCGCGGCTGCGCGCCCGTTACGCCGCGCAGCGCGGCCGGCTCTCCTCCCAGGCCGACCAGGACGGCTTCGAGTACGGCCTCCAGCGGGTCCTCGACGGCCTCCAGTCCCGCCTCGGCTGAACCCCATTTCGAGCCCTGCTCACGTGTGACATAAGCCTGCCATCGGTCTTGCGACGCGGCCTCGGGCTACGGAAGGATCGCCCAATCGAACCCCCCGTTCCCGCATGACCTTGGAGTGGCCGTCGTGCCCACACAGCACGCGAACGTCGAGCAGTTCGGATACCGGCAGGAGTTACGTCGCGGGGTCGGGATGACCGACCTCGTGTCCTACGGCCTGGTGTTCATGGTGCCGATCTCCCCATTCGCGATCTTCGGCTCCGTCTATGCCCGCTCGGGCGGCATGCCGGCCCTGGCGTACCTCGTCGGGATGATCGCGCTGCTGTTCACGGCAGCCTCGTACGCGCAGATGGTCAAGGCGTTCCCGCTGTCCGGCTCGGTCTACAACTACGCCGGCCGCGGCATCGCGCCGCCGGCCGGGTTTCTGACCGGCTGGATGGTGCTGCTCGACTACATCCTCGTCCCGTGCCTGCTCTACCTCGTCGCCTCCATCGCCATGCACGCCATCATGCCGGAGATCCCCGTGTGGGTCTGGCTGATCGCCTTCGTGGCGCTCAACACCGCGATCAACCTCCGGGGCATCCGGATGACGGTCAAGCTCACCCGGATCATGATCGTGTTCGAGCTGGTCGTGCTGGCGCTGTTCCTCGTGGTCGGCGTCTGGGCCCTGCTCCAGGGCAAGGGCCGCGGGTTCAGCCTCTCCCCGCTGTTCAACCTGGAGACGTTCTCCTGGCCGGTGGTGTTCGCCGCGGTGTCGGTGGCCGTGCTGTCGTTCATCGGCTTCGACGGGATCAGCATGCTGGTCGAGGAGTCCACCGGCGGGTCCGAGCAGGTGGGCAGGGCCATGCGGCTGGCCCTGGTGCTGGCGGGCGTGCTGTTCATCGTGCAGGTGTGGGTGGCCGCGCTGCTGGTGC
The DNA here is from genome assembly GCF_040680035.1 of Nonomuraea sp. NPDC052116. NCBI lineage: Bacteria > Bacillati > Actinomycetota > Actinomycetes > Streptosporangiales > Streptosporangiaceae > Nonomuraea > Nonomuraea sp. NPDC052116. The sequence goes on from NZ_JBFAWA010000032.1 coordinate 78,699, forward strand.
CCGACCCGGCGGGCCTCCTGCGCAACGGAGGCGACACCGCGTTCTACGACGCGGCCGCGGTGGCCGGCGGCCAGTGGCTCAGGCACCTCACCTCGACCGCCACCGCGCTCTCCTGGGGCGTGGCCAACACCATGGTGGCCCAGGTCGCGGCCTCCCGCCTGCTGTACGCGATGGCCCGCGACCGGCAGCTCCCGTCGTTCCTGGCGAAGGTGTCGGTCAGGCAGTCGGTGCCGGCCAACGCCATCGCGCTCGTCTCCCTGCTGTCCGTCGGCCTCGGGGTCTGGATGTCCACCCGCTCCGACGGCGTCGACCTCCTCAGCAGCCTGATCAGCATGGGCGCCATGGTCGCGTTCATCGTCCTGCACGCGTCGGTGATCGTGCACTACTCGCTGCGCCTCGGCTCGGACGCCATGTGGACGCACCTCGTCGCGCCGCTGATCGGGATGGGGATCCTCGTCTTCGTCGTGATCAACGCCCATGTGATGGCACAGCTGGTGGGCCTGATCTGGCTCGGCGTCGGCGGCCTGGTGCTGGCCGGCCTGTACGCGCTCGGCCGCCGGCCCACCCTCCAGGGCCTGACCGGACGTCTCTGACGGGCGAGGGGACACCATGAACCGGCTGCCGCTCCACGAGGACCTGTATCTCATCGCGCACGACCAGTCCGGCAAGCCCCTGATCCACCAGTCGTCGATGGCTCTCGGGCTGGCCGGCGCGGTGGTGCTCGAACTGGCCGTCAGCGGTCGCGTCACCGTCGCCGACGGACAGGCGACCGTCTCCCGCCCTCCGGCCGGCGACACCCCGGTCTCCCTGGCGGACGGCGACGTCAAGCTCCTGATCAAGAAGGCGGCGAACGGCCTCTACGACCGTACCCGCGAGGCCCTGGTCGCCTCGGGCGTGCTCGTCAGGGTGAGCAGGCGCCGCCTGGGCATGCTGCCGTACACGCGTCACCAGCTCGCCGACATCGCCTCGGTCGTCCGGGCCTCTTCGGGGGTGCGCTCGGCGGTCGAGGGCTGGAAGCCGCCGGACGCGCGGTGCGCCGCGCTCTGCGGGCTGGTGGCGGTACTGCGGCTGGAGTCGGAGCTCTACCTCGACCAGCCCGCGAACCGGCTGGTCGGCCGCCTCCGCGAGATCGCCTCGGCCGCCCCGCCCGTGGTGGGCGAGCTGGTCGCGGTCGTGGACACCCTGGTCGGGGAGGCCGCCGTGGCGGTGTACCGCCAGCCGTGACCTGAGCCGGGCCCGGCCATCGCCGCGAGGCGGCGGGCGAGCCGGGCGACGGCCTCCCGCAGCTCGGCGGGCTCCAGCACCTCCGCCTCGAAGCCCAGCCGGGCCACGTGCACGGCCAGCCAGTCGAGGTCCTGCCCGCCGGCGACGAGCACGCACCACCCGTCGCGATCGTCCTCGACGCGCCCCACCTGGGGCGGCACCAGCTCCCGCACGCGGTCTGGCGGCGCGTGCAGGCGCACCCGGGCGAGATAGCGGTACGGCGCCTCGGCCACGGACCGCTGCACGTAGGCGGCCGGGTCAGGATGCTCCCTCGCCCGGAAGCGCCAGGTCGTCGCCTCCGCCTCGCGCATCCGGTCCAGCCGGAAGGTGCGCCAGCCGTCGCGGTCGACGTCCCAGGCCATCAGGTACCAGCGGCGGCCGGTGGAGACCATCCGCACCGGCTCGACCGTGCGCTCGCGCTCCCCGCCGTCGTGGCCGGCGTACCGGAAGCGCACCCGCACGGCGTCGCGGCAGGCCCGCGCGAGCATCATCAGCAGCTCCGCGTCGATCTCGACCCCGGGGTCGACGAGGGTCTCGGTGGCGCCGTACACCGCCCGGACCTCGGCGCGCAGCCGGGGCGGCATCACCTGGTCGAGCTTGGCGAGCGCCCGCAGCGCCGCCTCGCCCGCCCCGGTGACCGTGCCTCCCGCCGCCAGCCGCAGGGACACCGCCGTCGCGATCGCCTCCTCGTCGTCGAGGAGCAGCGGCGGCAGCCGGGTGCCCGCGCCGAGCTGGTAGCCGCCGCCGACGCCCGCCGTCGCGTGCACGGGATAGCCGAGCGCGCGTAACCGCTCCACGTCGCGGCGCACCGAGCGGTCGGTGACCCCCAGCTCGGCGGCGAGCTCGACAGCGGTCCAGGACGGCCGGCGCTGCAGCAGCGCCAGCAGCCGCAGCACCCGCTCGGTCGTCGACTCAACAGACACGCGCTCATCGTTCCACAGATCACGGACCGATCCTGTCCGCTATATGCGAGAGGTTTGAGCCATGAACGACCTGCCCTGGAACACCCTGCTCCGAGATCAGACCGACTGGCACTGGACCCATCAGCTGCGCGATCGCCTCGACGGGCTCACCGATGAGGAGTACTTCTGGGAGCCGGCGCCCGGCTGCTGGAGCGTGCGGCCGCGCGGCACCGGCGCCGCGCCGGTGCAGGCCGGGGCCGGCGCGATGACCATCGACTTCGCGTTCCCGATGCCCGAGCCGCCGCCGTTGACGACGATCGCCTGGCGGCTCGGGCACGTGATCGTCGGAGTGCTGGCGATGCGCAACGCCTCGCACTTCGGCGCCACGCCGACCGACTACGAGTCGTTCGACTATGCTCCGACCGCGGACGCGGCGCTGGCCCAGCTCGACGCCGAATACGCCACGTGGCTGGCCGGGGTCGAGTCCCTCGGCGAGGCCGGCCTCGCCCGCCCGTGCGGGGAGGCGGAGGGGCCGTACGCCGAGTATCCGCTGGCGGCGCTGGTGCTGCACATCAACCGCGAACTGATCCACCATCTGGCGGAGGTCTGCCTGCTGCGCGACCTCTACCTGCACACTCACCGGGAGGCGAGCTGACATGGCCCGCGACGTTCAGATCACTTTCGACTGCGCCGATCCGGCCGGGCTGGCCGCGTTCTGGGCCGAGGCCCTCGGCTACCGGGTGCAGGACCCGCCCAAGGGCTTCGAGTCGTGGGAGCAGGCCCTGGAGGCGATGGGCGTGCCGCCCGAGCGCCGCAACGACGCCTCGGCGGTGATCGACCCCGACGGGGCCGGGCCGCGGCTGTTCTTCCAGCGGGTGCCGGAGGGCAAGCAGGTCAAGAACCGCGTGCACCTCGATGTGCGGGCCGCCCCCGGGTTCGAGGGCGACGCGCGGATGGCGGCCCTGGAGGCGGAGGCCGAGCGGCTCGTCTCCCACGGCGCCACCCGGCTCCAGCGCCACGAGCCCGCTCCCCCGCTCGGCGCCGGTCACATCGTGATGGCCGACCCCGAGGGCAACGAGTTCTGCCTCGACTGATCGGCTGCGCCCCCCATGGACGGCGCGAGGTGCGCGGGTTACGCTCCGCTCGCCACAAGATGGGGGGCAATCCATGACTTACACGCTTTTACGCGGGAACTTCGTGATCCGGTACGCGGATCTCCCGCGGCAGGGCCCCGAGCCCGACGGCGACACCGTGAAGTTCCTGCCCGACTCGCCCGCGCTGGTGGAGGGGCTGCCGCGGCGCTCCGGCCACCCGCCGAAGATCAACCGCCGCGGCGTCTCCGTGCGCCTGGAGGCCATCGACGCGCTGGAGACCCACTTCGAGGAGACGCACCAGCAGCTCGCCGGGGCCAACGCGGCCAGGGACGAGCTGCTGCGCCTGCTCGGGTTCACGAACGTGCGCTACTGGGAGGACCTGCCCAACAAGGTGCAGTCGGCGGACCAGGACTCCATCCGCGGGCACGTGCTCACGAACGGGGTCGACGCGAACGGCCGGCTGATCGGGTTCGCCTACGCCGGTGACCCTCCGGGGGCCGACGGGGCCGACGGGGCCGACGGGGCCGCGGTGTTCCTGGACCCGGCGCTCGTGGACGCGTCCGCCAACGGCACGCTGCTGGCCGGCGGGCTGGTCTATCCGGCGTTCTACGCGACGCTGCCGGCGCAGCTGCGTACGCACCTGGCGGAGGTGTCGCAGGCGGCCAGGGGGAAGGCCGCCGGCATCTGGCCCGGCTCGACCGCCGACCCCAACGGCGCCGCCACCGTCACCGGCCTGGCCGACGCCGAGGGCCTGGTGATGTGGCCGAAGCTGTTCCGCCGCCTCGTGCCGTACCTCGCGGCCGGTTTCACCGACTTCGACGGCTTCGACGCCTGGCTGCGCGCGGACCCGGTCAACCGGGACGACGAGGTGTTCCTGCTCACCAAGCTCGAACGCGGCAACCTGCACGACGTGATCAAGGGGGCCGGGCAGCAGATCCAGCTCACGGTGTGGCCGGAGGAGTTCATCATCGCCCCGGACCCGCCGCCGGTCGCGAGCCGCTGACGCACCGAACTGGGGGCCGGGGCGCGCACAGCGCCCCGGCCCCGCTGTGTCCGCGCGCTGAACACCGGTTGACGGGAGGCCTCCGGACCGCTTACGGTTCCGGCGATATCGGTGAAATATATCGATATGTATCCGAAACTTTCGGAGGCGTCATGTTTCGTGGAGTCGTCGCGGTCGCCTTGCTCGGCCTCCCTGCGGTGAATCCCTCCCAGCCCCCCGCCATCACCGTGAACGAGCACGTCAGGCACCAGGAGATCGACGGCTTCGGCATCTCCCAGGCGTTCCGGCGCAACGAGCTGCTCAAGGTACTGCCGGAGTCGCAGCAGCGCGAGGTCCTGGACCTGTGGTTCGACCGCGAGAAGGGCGCCGGGCTCAGCATCCTGCGGCTCGGCATCGGCTCCTCCCCGGCCGGGAGCCCGTACGACCACATGGTGTCGATCCAGCCCGAGGACCCCGGCGGCCCGGACGCCCCGCCCAAGTACGTGTGGGACGGCGACGACAACAGCCAGGTGTGGGTGGCCAAGGCGGCCCAGGCGTACGGCGTGAAGCGGTTCTTCGCCGACGCCTGGAGCGCGCCCGGCTACATGAAGGACAACGGCGACGACAAGGGCGGCGGCACGCTGAAGCCGGAGTGGCAGCAGGCGTACGCGAACTACCTGGTGGCGTACACGAAGTTCTACGCCAAGGAAGGCATCAAGATCACCGACCTGGGGTTCACGAACGAGCCCGACTGGACGGCCACCTACGCCTCCATGCGCTTCACCCCGGAGCAGGCCGCCCAGTTCGCCAAGGTGCTGGGCCCGGTGGCCAAGGGTGTGCACGTGACCTGCTGCGATTCCTTCGGCTGGAACCAGGCGAAGGCGTACACGGCCGCGATCGAGGCAGACCCCGAGGCCCGCCGCTGGGTGAAGACCCACACCGGGCACACCTACGCCAGCCCCGTGGACGCGCCGCTGCCGACGACCAGGAAGACCTGGATGTCGGAGTGGAACCCGAACGGCAGCACCTGGAACGAGAGCTGGGACGACGGCAGCGGCTACGACGGCTTCGCGATCGCGCAGGCCGTCCACGACGCGCTCACGCTGGGGAACGTCAGCGGGTACGTCTACTGGCTGGGCGGCTCGCGCGGCGCGACCCGGGCGCTGCTGCAGCTCGACGACACGGCGAAGACGTATCGCGTGTCGAAGCGGCTGTGGGCGCTGGCGGCGTACAGCAGGTTCATCCGGCCGGGCGCGGTCAGGCTGGACACGGCGGCGGCGGATCCGGCGCTGAAGGTCTCCGCCTTCCGCAACCCGGACGGCTCCCGCGTCGTCGAGGTGCTCAACACGGGCACCGCGCCGGTCACGTGGCAGGGCGTGCGCGGCCGGGCGACCGCGTACCTCACGGACGGCGCCAACTCGCTCACCCCGTCCCCGGTGACGGGCCGGACGGTGACGCTGCAGCCGCGGGCGCTCACCACGATCGTCATCCGCTGACGAGGCCGCGGGAGCCCGGGCAGGTGCCGGCCCGGGCTCCCGTCACGAGCGGGTGGTCAGCCCTTCGAGCCCGTGGTGGCGATGCCCTGGATGAACTGCCGCTGCAGGAACACGAAGACGGCGATCACCGGGAGCGAGGCGATGAGCGAGCCGGCCATCAGCACCGGATAGTCCGTCTGGTACTGGCCCTGGAGCGCGGCCAGCCCCGCCGACAGCGTCATCTTGTCCGGGTCGGTGTTGACCACCAGCGGCCAGAACAGGTCGTTCCAGGCCCACAGCAGCACCAGGATGGCCAGCGCCACCAGGCCAGGCCGCGCCAGCGGCAGCATGATCGACCAGTAGATGCGCACCGGCCCGGCGCCGTCCAGCCGGGCGGCCTCCTCCAGCTCGCGCGGCAGCCCGAGGAAGAACTGCCGCAGCAGGAACACCCCGAAGGCGCTGAACAGCCCCGGCACGATGATCGCCTGCAGGCTGTTGAGCCAGCCGAGCGACGACATGATCTGGTACTGCGGGATCACGAAGAGCTGCGGCGGCACCATGAGCACCGACAGGAAGACGCCGAAGAGCAGGTTCCTGCCGGGAAAGCGCAGCCGGGCGAAGGCGTAGGCGGCCATCGAGCAGAACAGCACCTGCCCCGCCACCCGCCCCGCCGCCATCACCACGGTGTTGAGGAACTGGTCACCGAACGGCAGCAGCTCGAAGACCTTCGCGTAGTTGTCCCACCGCCACTCGGGCAGCAGGCTCGGCGGCACCCGGGTGGCGCCGCTGAGCGTCTTGAGCGAGGTGACGGCCTGCCACACGAACGGGGCCACCATCGCCAGCGACGCCGCGGCCAGCACCGCGTGCACCCCGAACGACCGACGACGCTCAGACATAGTGCACCCACCTGCGCTGGAGCCGGAACTGCAGGACCGTCAGCGCCGCGATGAGCAGGAGCAGCGCGATCACGATGGCGGCGGCGTAGCCGCGGTCGTCGGTGACGAAGGCGCGCTCGTAGAAGAGCTGCACCACCGTCTGGAGCCGCGAGTACGCCGGGTTGGCCCGCGCCGCCTGCCCGGACCCGGTCATCACGAAGACCAGGTCGAAGAGCTGCAGCGAGCCGATCACGGACACGATCGAGATGAAGAACGCGGTCGGCGACAACATCGGCAGCGTGACCGAGAAGAACTGCCGGACGCGGCCGGCCCCGTCCAGGCTCGCCGCTTCGTACAGCTCCTTCGGGATGGCCTGCATCCCGGCCAGGAAGATGATCAGGTTGTAGCCGATGCTGCTCCAGATCCCCACCACGACCAGCGCGTACATGGCCGTGTCCGGATCGGCGATCCAGTTGGGCCCGTCCACGCCGACGACCGCGAGCACCTGGTTGACCAGGCCATAGTCGCCGTTGTAGAGCCACCGCCAGAGCATGGCGACCGCGACCGGCATGGTGACCACGGGCAGGAAGAAGGCCGTCCGGTACACGGCCACGCCCCGCAGCCCCGGCAGGTTGAGCAGCGCGGCGAACACGATGGCCAGCGGGATCCCCACCAGGCCCAGCCCGGTGTAGGCGAGCGTGTTGAGCACGGCCCGGCCCACTTCCGGGTCGGCGACGAGCCGGACGTAGTTGTCCAGACCCGTCCAGGTGTGGCCCCCGAACGCGCCCCACTCCGTGAAGGAGAAGTACGCGGTCTGGAGCACCGGCCAGAGGTAGAAGATCGCGAGCCCGAGCCCGGTGGGGGCGATGAACACGTACCCCCACAGGGCCTCGGTGCGCGGCGGACGTCTCCTCGCCGCGTGAGCCGCCCTGGTGAGGCGCTTCTCGGCGGTGGCGGTCACGTCACTCCTTGGCCAGCAGCTCGTTCATCCCGGCCGCGAGGTCCGCGGCCGCCTTCTCGATCGGCACCTCGCCGGTCCACGCCTTGGTGAGGTGGGTCAGCTCGGCCTCCTGCCAGGCGGCGGTGTTCTTGGAGACGGGGTACGGCACCGCGTACGCGACGGCGTCGAGGAAGACCTGCAGCTTCAACTCGGGATGGGCGGTCGCCCACGCGCTCTGCGTGCCGTTGTACGCCGGGATCGGCCCCTTCTTGCCCAGCAGGTCGGCGGCCGGCTTGGAGCCGAGGAACTTGACGAACTCCCACGCCTCGGCCGGATGCTCGGTCTTGGCCGACATGACGTTGGCGACGCCGTGGATGATCGTGGCCTGTTTCTCGCCCTTGGGGAGCGGGGCCACGTCCACCTTGTCCTTGGTGTAGTCGTTCTTGGTGAACTCGGCCACGTCCCAGGAGCCGCCCCAGTACATCGCCAGCTTGCCGGCCTCGAAGAGCTGGATCGGGGCGGTGTCGGTCATGGTCTTGAGGTCGGGCGACTGCCCGCCGGCGATCAGGTCGGTCCAGAACCGCAGGCCCTCGATGGTCTTGGGGTCGTCGTAGCCGGACTTGCGGCCGTCGGGCGAGATCACGTGGCCGCCGGCCTGGTAGATGGTGTTGTACTGGTACTCCTGGAAGCTCGTGAGCTCCGCGCCGATCGCGTGGACGCCCTTCTTGGCGTCGGTGAGCTTGGCGGCGGCGGCCTTGAAGTCGGCCCAGGTCCAGTCGGCTGCCGGATATTTCACCTTCGCGGCGTCGAAGAGTGTCTTGTTGTACCAGACGCCGATGGTGTCCATGTCCTTTGGCAGGCCGTACAGCTTGCCGTCGTAGGTGTAGAGGTCGACCAGCGGCTTGGGGTAGACGGAGCTGTCGACCTGCTCCTCGATGGGCTTGATGACGCCGTTGGAGGCGTATAGCTGGAAGTTGGGGCCGTTCATCCAGAAGACGTCGGGGGCCGCGCCGCCGGTCACCGCCGCCTTGAGCTTGGTCCAGTAGTCGGCCCATGGCGTGACCTGGACGTCGACGGCGATGTCGGGGTGCGTCTTGGTGAACTCGGCGGCCAGCTCCTGCATGACCGCCTGCTGGGTGGCGTCCCAGACGCCGTAGGACAGCGTCACCTTCTCCTGCGACCGCGCACCCGAGCCCGCCTGCTCACCGCCCGCGCACGCGGAGGCCAGCAATGCCGCGCAAAGGAGCGCCGCACCGCTCCGTGCCGACTTCCACATCTCCCGTGTCCTCTCCTAGAACGTGGGAGTAATGATGGAGTCCAGTGAAATTTTCTTCAAGGGCCTCCTTTGTTACAGATGGCTCACGAGCGGGGTGCGGCCGTCGAGCAGGCGGTCCTCGACGTCGTCGAGCGCGATCCGTACGGCGCCGAGCACCACGGCCTCGTCGCCCAGCGCGGACATGAGGACCTCGGGCGTGCGGATGCACCAGCGGTCCAGCTCGCGCTTGAGCGGCTCGATGAGCACGTCGGCCGAGCGGGAGTAGCCGCCGCCGACCACGACCATCTGCGGGTCCAGCGCCAGGACCAGGGCGGACACGCCGAGCGCCAGGTCCCTGACGTAGCGGCGCACGGCCGTGACGGCCGCCCGCTCGCCCGCCCGGGCCGCCGCGAACACGTCGCCCGCCTCGCCGCTGGCGGCCTTGAGGTGCTCCTGGGCGCGGATCCAGCCGAGCGCGGGCAGCGCGCCGATCTCGCCCGAGGCGTTGGCGAAGCCCCGGTGCACCTTGCCGTCGATGACCAGGCCGGCGCCGGTGCGGAGCCCGGCCAGCAGGAACACCATGTCCTTGGCGTAGCGGGCCACGCCGCGCCAGCACTCGGCCCTGGCGGCGAGCTTGCTGTCGTTCTCGACCAGGACGGGGCCGGGGACCAGCCGGCGTACGTGGGCGGCCAAATCGACGCCGGTCCACTCGGGCAGCGCCTCCGACAGCATCACCCGGCCCGCGCCGTCCACCAGGCCCGTCGTGCCGACCCCGGCGGCCCAGACGTCGCCCGCGGCCAGGCCGGCGCCCTCCAGGCACGCGGCCACCGCGGCGTCCACCGCCTCCAGCCGCTCCGGCCTGCCCATCTCCGGCGTCACCGGGACGGCGGCCCGGTCGCCGACGTTCCCGTCGAGGTCGGCGACGACGGCGCGGATCTTGTGGCCGCCGATGTCGACGCCGAGCACCCGCCCCGCGTCCGCCCTGAAGCGGTAGCGCCTGGCCGGGCGGCCCACGCCGCCCGCGGTGGCGCCCGCCTCCGCCACCCAGCCCTTCTGCAGCAGCTCGCGGACCACGTCCTCGGCGGACGCGCGCGACAGGCCGGTGCGCTTGGCGACCTCGGTGAGCGTGAGCGAGGGCCCGCCCCGCAGCGCCTTGATCACGGCGAGCGCGTTGAGCTGCCTGAGCCGCGACAGGTCACCGCCGCTCAGATCCTCGCCCATGGACGCCCCTTGCCGTCAGCCAGCCGACTCCTAATAATGATGGTCTCCATGATATTTCGCCGGGAAGGTTCCATGACTGAGGTGACTCTAGCCGTCGTCGGCGGCGGCCTGCGAGGGCTGACCTACGCCCGCCACGCGCACGCCACGGGCGCGGGGCGGGTGGTGGCGGTCGCGGAGCCCGACCCGCGGCGCCGCGCCGCGTTCGCGGCGGAGTTCGGCGTCCCGGCCGAGTCGGCGTTCCCCGGGTGGAAGGAGCTGGCGGCGGCGGATCGGCTGGCCGACGCGGTCGTCATCGCCACGCAGGACCAGCTGCACACCGACCCCGCGGTGGCGCTGGCGGACCTCGGTTACCACATTCTCCTGGAGAAGCCGATGGCTCCGGACGAGCGTGAGGCGGCGCGGATCGCCGAGGCCGCCAGGCGCAACGGGATCATGCTGGCCGTGTGCCACGTGCTGCGGTACACGCCATACACGCGGGCCGTGCGGGACCTGCTCGACTCCGGCCGGATCGGGCGGCTGATCAGCGTCCAGCACCTCGAGCCGGTGGGGTGGTGGCACCAGGCGCACTCCTTCGTCCGCGGCCACTGGCGCCGCCAGGACACCTCGGCGCCGATGCTCCTGGCCAAGGCGTGCCACGACATCGACTGGCTCGTGCACCTCTTCGGCCGGCCGCCCGCGCGGGTGTCGTCGTTCGGCTCCCTGTCCCACTTCCGCGCCGAGGACCGCCCCGCGTCGGCCGCGGACCGGTGCATGGACTGCCCCCTGGAGCCGTCCTGCCCGTACTCGGCGCCGCGGCTCTATCTCGGGTGCCTCGGGGACCCGTCGAGCGAGTTCTGGCCGCTGTCGGCCGTCACGCCCGGGCGCACGCGGGAGGCGGTGCTGGAGGCGCTCCGGGTGGGGCCGTACGGGCGGTGCGTGTACGCGTGCGACAACGACGTGGTCGATCACCAGGAGGTGGTGATGGAGTTCGACGACGGGGCGACGTGCTCGTTCACGATGAGCGCGTTCACGCCGATGGAGGACCGGCGGACGCGGCTGTTCGGCACCCACGGCTACGTCGACGGCGACGGCCGCACCCTGCGCGTGGTGGACTTCCGCACGGGCGAGGAGGAAATCGTCGACGCGACCGCCTCCCACGCGGGCGCGCGGGGAGCTTCGGCGGGTGCCGGAGCGGCGGAGGGCTCGGCGGGCGCTTCGGAGGGGGCCTCGGCGGCGGACGGGCACGGCGGCGGGGACGAGGGCCTGGTGGACGCCTTCCTCGCCGCCGTCGCCTCGGGCGACCCGTCGCCGCTGCGCTCGGACGCGTTCGAGAGCCTCATGACCCACCGCGTGGTGTGGGCCGCCGAGCAGGCCCGCCGCACGGGCTCGGTCGTCACGTTCCGCCCCCACGCGTGAAGGGCGGGTGGGTGGCTAGCCCCAGACCTCCTGGGCCGTCTCGACGATCAGGCGGAGCTTGGCGAACTGCTCGTCGGCCGTGAGCTGGTTGCCCTCCACCGTCGAGGAGAACCCGCACTGCGGCGACAGGCAGATCTGGTCGAGGTCGACGAACTTGGCGGCCTCGTCGATCCGCCGCTTGAGCGTGTCCTTCGACTCCAGCTCGCCCCGCTTGGTCGTGACCAGCCCCAGCACCACCATCTTCCCCGGCGGCACGAAGCGCAGCGGCTCGAAGCCCCCGGACCGCTCGTCGTCGAACTCCAGGAAGAACCCGTCCACCTTCAGCTCGCCGAACAGCGCCTCCGCCACGAAGTCGTACCCGCCCGAGGCCGCCCAGGAGGAGCGGAAGTTCCCCCGGCACATGTGGGTGGTGATCGTCATCCCGGCGGGCTTGGCGGCCAGGGCGGCGTTGATCTGCTTGATGTAGCGCAGGTGCATGTGCTCGGCGTCGTCCCCGCGCGAGCTCAGCTCCGCCCGCTGGGCCGGGTCGTTCAGGTACGCCAGGCTCGTGTCGTCGAACTGCAGGTACGTGCACCCCAGCGCGCCGATCCTGCGCACCTGCTCGGCGTAGGCCGCGCTCAGGTCCCGCCAGAACTCCTCCACGTCCGGGTAGACCTCGGGGTCGATGGCCGCCGGCCCGCCCCGGTAGTGGACCATGCTCGGCGAGGGGATGGTCAGCTTCGGCACGTTCGTGGTGGCGGTGTCGCGCAGGAACGTGAAGTCGTCGGCGAAGATCGGCTCGTTCAGCCGGATCCGCTCGTGCACGCGCAGCGCCGCCGGGGTGAACTCGATGTCCCCCTGCTCATTGTGGAAGCGCACCGTGATGTGCTCGTCGGTGGCCTGGCCGATGCCGCCGAGCCGGTAGATGAAGTCCATGTGCCACGAGGCCCGCCGGAACTCGCCGTCGGTGGCGCTCTGCAGCCCGATCTCCTCCTGGCGGCGTACCACCTCCCTGATGGCCTCGTCCTCGGCCTCCCGCAGCGCGTCGCCCGTGAGGGTCTCGCGGGCGCGGAGCAGCGCGGGCGGGCGGAGCAGGCTGCCGACGTGGTCCGCGCGGAACGGCGGCGAGGTGCGCATCGAAGGTCATCTCCTCTGGTCGTCAAAGTTGTGCCCGTAGAGCTGTCTGAGGTGGGCTTTGAGCAGCTTGCCCGCCGCGTTCTTCGGCAGCTCAGAGACGAATTGCAGATATTTCGGGATTTTGAAGCGGGCCAGGCGGCCGTCCAGGTACGCCAGCAGCTCATCGGGCTCGATCGCGGCGTCCGGGGCCGGCACGACCAGCGCCTTGCCCACCTCGCCCCACGTGTCGTCCGGCACGCCGATCACCGCGCACTCGGCGACCGCGTCGTGCCCGAACAGGACGCTCTCCACCTCGGCGGGATAGATGTTCTCGCCACCGGAGATGATCACGTCCTTGAGGCGGTCGGAGATGCGCACGTAGCCGTCCTCGTCGGCGATGCCGACGTCGCCCGAGCGGAACCAGCCGTCCGCCGACAGCACCTTCGCGGTCTCCTCCGGCCGCCGCCAGTAGCCGGTCATGACGTTGGGCCCCTGTACGTACACCTCGCCGGGCTCGCCGGGACCCGCCGGAGAGCCGTCGGGCGCGACCAGCCGTACGTCGGAGAAGAAGCACGGCACCCCGGCCGAGCCCGCCTTGGCGATCGAGTGCTCGGCCCCGAGGAAGAGGGCACCGGGCGCCGTCTCGGTCATGCCGTACCCCTGCAGGAACGTCAGCCCCCGATCCTGATAAATCCGGATCAGCGGTTCGGGCACCGGCGCTCCCCCGCACAGCAGGTGCCGCAGGCTCGACAGGTCCGCCTCCGCCCAGCGCGGCGACCGCGTGAGGAAGCCGAACATCGACGGCACCCCGAACATCACGGTCACCCGCTCCGCCTCGATCAGGTCGAACGTCCGGTCCACGTCGAAGGAGGGCTCCAGGATGATCCGGCCGCCCTTGAGCACGGTCGGCACCAGCGTCTGGGCCAGCGCCGCGATGTGGAACAGCGGCGCGCCGACCAGCGTGACCTCGTCGTGCGCGAGCGGCACGTCGACCAGCAGGTTGAAGGTGTTCCAGGTCAGGTTGGCGTGGGTGAGCATGGCCCCCTTGGGGCGTCCCGTCGTCCCGGACGTGTACATGATCAGGCACACGTCGTCCTGGCGCACCGGCTCGTCGATCGGCTCGGGCGAGCCGGAGGCGAGCAGCGTCTCATAGTCGGTGACGTGCCGCCCCGGCAGCCCCTCGCCGTCCTGCTCCTCGCCCAGCACGAGCACCGACGCCTGCGCGTCCTCCAGGATGTACCGCAGCTCCGGCCGGGCCAGCCGGGCGTTGAGCGGCACGAACACGGCCCCCACCAGCCCCGCCGCGAAGAGCGTCTCCACCAGCGCGGGCTGGTTGACCCCGAGGAAGGCGACCCGCTCGCCGCGCCCCACGCCGAGCGCCGAGGCCAGCCGGTACGCCCGCTCGCTCAGCTCACGGTACGTGCGGTCGTGTCCCCGGTACGTCACCGCCACCCGTTCGGGCGTCATGCGGGCCCGGCGTGCGGGCCACGAGCCAATCCCCTGATTCCGCATCGGCGCTCCTTGACGCTCAAGCCATCAAGTTAGGCCACTGGGCGATGGCTGTCACCGTTCTGCCCAAGTTTCATCCGGCACAACGTCGAGGAGCCGCTCCGCGATCCGCCCCGCCTCCGGCCTGAACCGCTCGTGCAGCGTGTGGCACACCCGCTGGGCCTTCTCCGCCGGCCAGTCGTGCGGCAGGTACCGCAGCGGCAGCCGCGGATCGGCCCTGATGATCTGCAGCCAGCCGGTCAGCAGCGTCAGCGAGCGCGCCAGGTCGTCGGGCGCGTCCGCCGCCGGGTCGGCCCGGTCCCAGCGGCGCAGGAACTCCCGGTAGCGCTCGCCCAGGCCCGACAGGTCGTAGGCGTCACCGACCAGCGCCTGCATGTCGGTGGGGTGCCGGGGCTCGGCGGAGAAGACCTTCACGTTCGCGCCGAGGTCCTCGATCACGTGCGCGGCGTCCACGTCGCCGGGAGCGATCCACAGGCCGTTCTGCAGCGGCCCGAACCCGGCCCAGACCAGCCGCGAGCGCAGCTCGTGCCGCTGCCGCTGCCAGGACTCGGGCAGCGAGAAGCCGATCAGCGTCCAGCGGTCCTCGTCCGCGTCGTTGACGACGCCGCTGTGCCAGATGCGCCGCTCGCCGTCCTTGAGCACCTCGGTGCTCGTCGGGGTGAGGCCGAAGTACATGCGGCGGCCCGAACGCTGGCGGCGCAGCAGGCCGCGGCGGACCATCCGGGTCAGCGTCGAACGCGTCGCCTCCTCCGAGATCCCGACCTTGGCGAACGCCTCGATGAAGCTGCCCGAGGACACGCAGATCCCGCGGCCGTACACGTGATCGCCGAGGAACGTCAGAATCACCGACTGAGGCCGCATCTAAGTCCTTCCGGGATATTGGGCAATGTATTGACAGCCGTAATATAACTGCCTACATTCAGGGCCACATCCCAGGAGGTCCTGAATGCGCAGGCTTCTTCCTTCTCTGGTTTGTCTCGCGTTGGCCGCGACCGCCTGCGGCGGTGATTCCGGCGGCGGCGCCCAAGACCCGATCAAGGTCGGCCTCATCGTCTCCCTCACCGGCAACTACACGCCGCTGGGCAGCGAGGACAAGAAGGCCGTCGAGCTGGCCGTCGAGCAGGTCAACGGGCAGGGCGGGCTGCTCGGCCGCAAGGTGGAGCTGGTCGCGCGCGACGACAAGACCGCCCCCGACCAGGGCATCGTGGCCTACAACCAGATCAAGGGCGACATCGACGTGCTGATCGGCCCGGTGTTCTCCAACTCGGCGCTGGCGGTCGAGCCGCTCGCGCAGCGCGACAAGATGCCGTACCTGTCGCTGGCCCCCGCCCAGGAGCAGGTCGAGCCGATCAAGTCGTACATCTTCGTCACCCCCGCCCTGTCCGGCATGTACGCCGAGCGTTACCTGCAGTACATCCAGGCCAAGGGCATCAAGACGATCGCCGTGGCCTGGGACTCCAAGAGCGCCTATTCGGTCTCCGGCCACAAGTCGATGATCGCGCTCGCGTCCAAGTACGGCGTGAAGGTCGCCGTGGACGAGCCGTACGAGACGACCACCTCCGACTTCAGCCCGCTCTTCACCCACGTGCGCGACTCCGCCGCCGAGGCGCTGGTGTTCTGGGGCTCGGGCGCGCCCGGCGTGACGGCGGCCAAGCAGTACGTGGCCTCGGGGCTCAAGACGCCGCTGTTCCTGACCGCGTCGCAGGCCAGCAAGCTGTGGCTGGAGCCGATGGGCGGCTCGGCCGAGGGCATGACGGTGCAGAGCGCCATCGGCGTCGTCGGCGAATACCTGCCCGACGGCAAGCAGAAGCAGGTCATCGAGCAGATGGCCAAGCCGTACCAGCAGAAACACGGCTATCCGCCACCGCAGTTCGCACAGGACGGCTACAGCGCGAGCCTGCTGCTCTTCGAGGCGATCAAGAAGGCGAACAGCACCGACAAGGCCAAGGTGCAGCAGGCCCTGGAGACCATGGACCTGGTCACGCCCAACGGCCGCTTCCGCTACTCCCCCACCGACCACTCCGGGCTCTCCCCCGAGTTCATCTCGGTCAACACGGTGCAGAACGGGAAGTTCGTTCCCACCGACTGGGCCAAGGAGCAGCTCACCAAGACCGTCGGCGTGGGGTAGCGGGTGCTGACGGTCACGGGGCTCTCCCGCTCCTTCGGGGGCGTCTACGCCGTCCGCGACGTGTCCCTGGCCGTCGCGGACGGCGAAGTCTGCGGCGTCATCGGGCCGAACGGGGCGGGCAAGTCCACGCTGTTCAACCTCATCACCGGGCATCTGACGGCCGACCACGGCCAGATCTCGTTCCGCGGGCACCGGGTGGACCGGCTCGCGCCGCACCGGCGGGCCAGGCTCGGCATGTCGATCGTGTTCCAGGCGGCCAGGGTGTTCCGCGGCATGACGGTCAGGGAGAACGTCATGGTCGGGATGCACGGCCGTACCGGTGCGGGGTTCGTGTCGGCGGCGCTGCGGCTGCCGCGGCACCGGCGCGACGAACGCGAGATCACCGCCGAGGCGGATGCCGTGCTGAGCCGCGTGGGGCTGGCCGAGTGGGCGGACCGGCCCGCCGACCTGCTGCCCATCGGGCAGCAGCGGGCGCTCCAGCTCGCCCGCGCCCTGTGCGCCCGGCCCCGGCTGCTGCTGCTCGACGAGCCCGCCTCGGGGCTGCGCGGCCAGGAGCGCGAGCGGCTCGCGGCGCTGGTGGAGGAGCTGCGCGCGGACGGGCTGACGATCCTGCTGGTCGAGCACGACGTCGCGTTCGTGACCCGGCTGGCCGACCGCGTGGTGGTGCTCGACCTGGGCCGGGTCATCGCCGACGGCTCGCCCGCCGAGGTGCGGGCCGATCCGCTGGTGCTCGCCGCCTACCTCGGGCAGACCGCATGATCGACGTCAAGGACCTGGTCGTCTCGTACGGCACCGCGACCGCGCTCGACCACGTCACGCTCACGGTGGGGCGGGGCGAGATGGTCGCCCTGCTCGGCCCGAACGGCGCGGGCAAGTCCACGCTGGCCAACACCCTCGCCGGGCTGCTCCGGCCCGCCGCGGGCACGGTCGGGATCGGGGGCAGGCTGGCGCTCATCCCGGAGGGCCGCCAGCTCTTCCCGGACCTGTCGGTCGCCGACAACCTGGCGTTGGGCGGGTGGCGGTCGGGTTTACGGGATCCCTCGTCCGTGTACGGGCTGCTCCCCCGGCTGGCGGAGCTGGCCGGGCGGCAGGCAGGGGTGCTGTCGGGGGGCGAGCAGCAGATGGTGGCGTTCGGGCGGGCCCTGATGTCGCGGCCCGAGGTGCTCGTGGTGGACGAGCTCTCCCTGGGCCTGGCCCCGAACGTGACCGCCGACCTGGCCGGCCACCTCGCCGAGCTGAACCGGGAGCAGGGGCTGACCGTACTGCTCATCGAGCAGAACGCGCGGCTGGCGTTCGACCTGTGCGGGCGGGCGTACGTGCTGGAGTCAGGTCGGGTGGTGGCCGAGGGCGAGTGCGCGGAGCTGGCCGGCGACCCTCGGGTGGCCAGCGCGTACCTGGGCGGGGCGATCACATGAGCGCCTTCCTCACATACCTGCTGAACGGGCTCGCGGTCGGGTGCGCGGTCGCGCTCATCGCCAGCGGCCTGGTCGTGATCCACCGCGTCACGGGCGTGGTGAACTTCGCGCAGGGCACGTTCGCGGTCGTGGCCGGGCTGTGCACGTCGTCGCTGCTCGGGCTCGGGTTCCCGCACGGGCTGAGCGAGCTGGCCGCCGTCCTGGTCGCGGCGCTGGCGGGGCTGCTGACCGGCCTGGCCGCCATCGGCCGGCGGGGCACCACGCCGCTGTCGTCCCTCATCGTGACGCTCGGCGTGGGCGTGCTCGCGTACGCCGTCGAGATCGTCCTGTGGGGCGACCAGCCGCGCTCGGCGCCCGGCCTGGCGGGCTCGGTGACGCTGGCGGGCGCGCGCGTCCAGACGCAGCACCTGCTGGTCATCGGCGTGACGGCGGCCGCGTTCGCGCTGCTGGCGCTCTTCTTCGGGCGCACCTACCTGGGCAAGGCGCTGACGGCGTGCGCCTCCAACCCGTACGCCGCGCGCGTGGTCGGGATCGACACGCGGCTGATGGGGCTGCTGGCGTTCGCGCTGGGCGGGCTGCTCGGCGGGATCGCCGGGGTGCTGGTGACGCCGCTGCGGCCGATCTCGTTCGACACCGACGTCACGCTCATCGTGAACGCCTTCGCCGCGGCCGTCTTCGGCGCGCTCACCCGGCCCGTGATCACGCTGGCCGGAGCGCTGCTGCTGGGCGTGGCCGAGACCATGGCCGCCGGGTACGGCTACGGATCGCACCAGCTGGAGGTGGCGCTGGGTCTCATGATCGTCGTCATGATCGTACAGGCGAGCCGGCGCTCGGCCATTTCGCAGGAGCAGACATGATCCGCCTGGTGGCCGGGCTGCTGGTCGCGGCCGTGACGCTGGCCCTGCCCGCGGTGCTCGACGACAGCGCGCTGGCCGTGTACATCCTGCTCGGGCTGGCCGCGATGGTCACCGTCGGGGTGTCGCTGCTGATGGGCTACGCCGGGCAGGTGTCGCTGGGCCAGGGCGCCTTCTACGCCGTCGGCGCCTACACCGCCGCGTTGCTGTCCCTGCACGGCGTGCCGCCGCTGGCCGGGCTGATCGCCGCGCCGGTGGTGGCGGCCGCATCGGCGCTGGTGATCGGCGTGCCGCTACTGCGGCTGCGCGGGCACCATCTGGCGTTCGCGACGCTGGCCATGCAGCTCATCCTGCTCTCGCTGGCCGGGCAGCTGGAGGTCACCGGCGGAGACATCGGGCTGCAGGCCATCCCGCAGTTCTCGGTCGGGTCGTTCGAGGCGGGCGGCGCGTCCGCGTACGCGTACCTGACCTGGATCGGGCTGGCGCTGGTGATGCTGGTGACCCGGAACGTGATCACCTCGCGGCCGGGCCGCGCCCTGCGCGCGCTGGCCACCAGCGAGACCGCCGCCGCGTCCTCGGGGATCCCGGTCGGGCGGTACAAGCTGGTGGTGTTCGCGTTGTCGGCGGCGTTCGCGGGGCTCGCGGGCGGGATCTACTGCTTCTACACGGGGTACGTGGCGCCGGGCTCGTTCCCCGTGCTCATCTCGATCCAGTACATCGTGATGGCCGTGGTCGGAGGGCTGGGCACGATCTGGGGCGCCGTGGTCGGCGCGACCGCGATCACGCTGCTCGTGCAGGGGCTGAACAGCCTGGCCGCGCTGCCGGGGATGCCGTCGTACGCGCCCGGCGTGCTGTCGTACGCCGTGTACGCGCTCGTCCTCATCCTGGTCGTGCTCTTCCTGCCCCGCGGCCTGCTCCCCGCCGTCTCCGGCCGCGTCAACCGGGACCGCCGGGGGATGATTCATCGGTGACCGTTGAGAAGGCGCTGAACGTCGGTCCGTCGGGCATCGAGGTCGCGTACGAGCGCCTCGGCGACCCCCAGGCCCCGCCCGTGCTCCTGGTGATGGGCCTCGCCGGGCAGCTGATCAACTGGCCGGACGGCCTCTGCGCGGAGCTCGTCGACCGCGGCCTGCACGTCATCCGGTTCGACAACCGCGACTCCGGCCTGTCCACGCACCTCCACGACGCGCCGCCGCCCGACCTGTCGGCGGCGCTGTGAGCGCCGACGCTTCGCCGGGTATCGAAGCTTTTCCCGTCTAACGTCGGCCGCATGACGACGACCCCGCCGGCCATGAGCAGCGCCTCCCCTGACCGCTGTCCGGCGGGAACGTCGTGACCCCCTGGGAGATGCTCGCCGTCTTCGCGACGAGCATCTGCGCCGGCGCGCTCAACACCGTCGTCGGCTCCGGAACCCTCATCACCTTCCCCGTACTGCTCGCCATCGGCCTCCCGCCCGTCACCGCCACGGTCACCAACGCGCTCGGCCTGATCCCCGGATCCATCAGCGGAGCCATCGGGTACTGCCGAGAGCTCCGCGGCCAGTCCCGGCGCCTGCTCAAGCTGAGCGTCGCCGCCCTGCTCGGCGGCCGCCTCGGCGCCGAGGCGGGCCGCCGCTTCAGCCCTGCGACGCTACGCTTCCTGATCGTGGCCGTCGGCGGAGTCGCCCTCGTCCATCTGCTCGTCCGCTGAAGCAGGCCGCGGGCTGCCTCGCTTGACATGATCGCGTCGCGGGCGATGAACGCGTCGTCCTGATCGTGCCGGCGGTACGGGTGCGCCGAACCCCCGCCCCGGCGGAGGCGATCGGGCATTAGTGTCGGCAGTCCACCCATGGTGATCGACTTTGGAGGGCGCCGTGCGGCGCGTCATGATCCTGCTGACCCCGATCGCGGCCCTGGCCGCCGCTCTGGTCGTCGCCCGGCGGCGGTTCGTCGTCGTACGGATCAGCGGGGCGAGCATGCTGCCGACCTACCGCACGGGCGACCGGGTGCTCGTCCGCAGGACCACGGGGTCGGGTGTCAGGCGCGGCCAGGTCGTGGTGCTGCAGACCGCGCTGCCCGGGGGGAAGTGGCGTACGGGACCGCTGCCTCGGCCGGGGGCGGCCATGTGGTTCATCAAGCGCGCGGTAGCCGTACCGGGCGACCCGGTGCCCGCCCAGGTCATGGCCCGGGTGGAGGCGTCGCCGGGCGACACGGTGCCGGCGGGCCGGCTGGTCGTCCTCGGTGACGGGCCGGTCAGCGAGGACTCGCGGGCATGGGGTTACGTGCCGTTCGACCGCGTGCTCGGCGTCGTCGTCCGCCGGCTCGCCCCCTCCCCCGACTCCGTCGGCTCGTAGCCCTGCGCCTGCAGGGTGAACAGTCCCGCGTACTCCCCTCCCAGCGCCATCAGCTCCGCGTGCGAGCCGCGCTCGGCGATCCGCCCCTCGGCGAGCACGGCGATCACGTCCGCTTCCCGTACCGCGCCGAGCCGGTGCGAGATCAGCAGGCTGGTCCGTCCCGCGCGGTGACGGCGCAGGCTCTGGTGGATGGCGTGCTCGGCCTGCGCGTCCAGGCCGGAGCTCGGCTCGTCGAGGACGAGCAGGTCCCGCCCCTTCCGCATCAGGGCGCGGGCCAGCGCGAGGCGCTGCCACTGCCCGCCGGACAGCACCACTCCGGCCTGGGGGTCGTCCCGGTCGCCGAAGAAGATCCGGCTCAGCAGCGTGTCGTAGCCGCGCGGCAGCCCGGCGACCGTCTCGTGGACACCGGCCAGCCTGGCGGCGGCCTCGACCCGGTCCCGGTCGTCGAGCGCCGTGACGTCGCCGAGCCCGATGTTCTCGGCCGCGGTCAGGTCGTACGACATGTAGTCCTGGAACACCGCGCCGATGCGGCCGCGCAGCTCGGCGGGGTCCATCTCCCGCAGGTCGGCGCCGTCCCAGTGGATGGACCCGCGTACCGGGTCGTACAGCCGGCAGATCAGCTTGACCAGGGTGCTCTTGCCCACGCCGTTCAGCCCGACGAGGGCGAGGGAGCCGCCGCGCGGGATGAACAGGTCGATTCCGCGCAGCACCCACGGATGCGCGTCGTCGTACCGGAACCACACGTCGCGCACCTCGATGCCCTCGCGCAGCGCGGGGACGGGGCGCGGACGCCGCGGGACGGGCAGGTCCGGCGCGTCGGCCACGACGTCGAGGTAGTGCCCGAACATCAGCAGCGCGTTGTGCGCGTCGGCGGACTGGCCGACGATCGACGCGAGCGCGGACTGCACCCCGGCGACGGCCGCGACGAACACGGCGACGTCGCCGACGCTCAGCGTGCCGGACGCGGCGCCGCTGATCGCCCAGAGCAGGCCGAGCGCGGCGACGGCCGCCCCGAGCAGCGACAGCGTCCCCTGGGTACGCAGGGTCCTGCGGGCGAGCCCCTGCTCGGCGGCGTTGACCGCGCGCAGCTCGCCCAGCATCCTGGCGCGCAGGAAGTCGCCGAGGCCGAACAGCCGGATCTCCTTGGCCGCGTCGGGGCTGGTGAGCAGGCCGGCGAAGAAGATCTGCCGCCGGCTCCTCGAGCTGACGCCCCACATCATCCCGGCGCGACGCCGCGACAGGTCGAGCTGGGCGCGGACCGAGGGGAGCGCGGAGAGCGCCACGACGAGGATCATCCCCGGTGCCAGCACGGCCAGCGCCGCAGTGAACCCGGCGAGGGTGACGGCTCCCTGGGCGATCCCCAGGGAGGAACGGACGATCCGCTGCGGCGCGTTCTGGCCGGCGTCCTGCGCCAGCCGTACGCGGTCGTGGAAGGCCGGGTTCTCGAATCGGCTCAGGCCCGGGTGGGCGTTGACGGCCTGGAAGAGCCGGTCCTGGATCAGCACCTGGAGCGCGCGGCGCAGCTGCTCCTGGGCGTACTCCGCGGCCGCGGGCAGGGCCGCGCCCGCCAGGCCGGTCACGCCGAGAGCCACGCCGTACGGGAGCAGCTCGGCAAGGCCCGCCCCGGCCGCCAGCCCGTCGAGCACGAGCTTGGTCAGCCACGCGGTGACCACCGGGACCAGGCCCATGAGCAGCACCGTGATCCCGGATGCCAGGACGGCGGCCGGGTGCGCCCGCCAGGCCGACGCCGCGGCCGCGCGAAAGCGCCGTCGCGGCGTGGCGCCGCCGTGCCCGGCAGGAGAGGTCATCGGCGCGTGGCCGCCGGCAGCCTGCCCGGGGCGGTGTCGGCCGCGACGACCACCCCGTCCCCGTCGACCAGGTAGAAGCTGGGGAACCGGGAGACCCGCAACGCCCTGCTCACCGGGCCGCCCATCGGCTCGACCACGACGGTGGCCGAGGTCAGCTCGCCGGTGAACAGCCTGGCCTCGTCGGGGTCGCCCGTGACCACGGCCAGCACGCGTTCGGGACGGTTGTCGGCCAGGTAGGACGCGAACTCCGGCAGCCGCTCGTGGCAGGACGCGCATTCGGTGGAGAACACCGCCACCACGGAGGGCCCCGTGAAGAACGCGCGCGACACGGTCTCGCCGCCGAGGGCGGTCGCGCTGAAATCGCCCAGCGTCGTTCCCGGCTGCACCATCGGGGCGCCCGTCGGCGCCAGCTCGGCCAGCCGCAGCGTGTGCACGCGCAGCCGGCGGATCACCGCCAGGGTCAGCACCAGATCCACCAGGCACAGCAATCCGACGACGACGACGGCGGCCACGAGATACGGCATGCGAGCTCCTCAGGGGTGGGCGGCGAAGCACGGAAAACCCACCAGGACGGTGCCGGCCTGGTGTCGGCCCGCACTGTCCTGGGGGCTGTCGGTAGGGCGCGTCAGCAGTAGTCGAAGCTGCCGCAGTTGGTCGTGCCGGTGGAGTCGTGGTAGCAGCAGGTCCGGCAGAACTTGCCCTGGCAGCACCAGTCGGTCCAGCACGCGGCCGAGGCGTTCGCCGACGGCAGGAACTTGTCGAGGAGGCGGTCTCCCAGCTTGTTGAGTGCGCGGATCATGGCGACCTCCTTGCATGGGGGATCTTTACGCGCTCACGGTCACCCAGCAAGAGCACCTTGTTAATGGAGAGATTGGCCGACACTCCGGAACATCGTTCGGCGGTTCAGGATCTTGACAGAGGCCACTTGGCCAGGTGACGGCCGATGACCAGGCGCTGGATCTTACGACGGCGTTGCCTCGGTGTACCTCCTCATCGGTGACTCTCCGAGAGGGGCGACTCCAGGGACGTGGTGTCTGTCCGCCGGACCGCCCCGCGCCATGGCCGCCGGGTGGTGGCCCCGGGCCGGCTGTTAGCGCTCACACGTCTTCTTCCCTGTCGCGGTTCCTTCTCTGTCAGATGGCTGTGGTGGCAGGTCGAGCCAATACGAGACGCAGAGGCGACGTCAAGGAGGCCACCTCGCGCCCGCGGCGGGGCGGCGGACGCGCGTGCGGCTCATCAGGCGTTATCAGGGGTCGCCCGCCATGACGGCGAGAGCGCCACTCTGAAACTTTCGCCAGAACTTGACAACTTTCGGCGCGGTTTCCAGACTGTGTCTCCGAGAAGGCTTCCTCCCGCCAGGTGGTGGTGCGCGGTGAGGACCGCCGTTCACGATGCCCTGGTGGTGTGCGTTCCATGATCACGGAACGCGGCGTCGATCGCGTGGGATGACCCCGCGTGTCCGCTTTTCCGTGATGCAGTCTGGAGCACTCAGTCATGGGCGACACAGCCATACTTCCGCCGCGGCCCTTCAGGCGCCCGCGGGTCCTGATCGCCGCCGCCGTCGGCGCTATCGCCGTGGTCACCGCGGTGACGGTACCGACCACGCCGGCCGGTGCGGCGGCGAGCACGCTCGGCGCGGCCGCCGCGCAGAGCGGGCGGTACTTCGGCGCCGCCATCAGCGCGGGCAAGCTCGGCGACTCGCAGTACACCACCATCGCCGGCCGCGAGTTCAACATGGTGACGGCCGAGAACGAGATGAAGATCGACGCCACCGAGCCGAACCGGGGCCAGTTCACCTTCACCAACGGCGACCGCGTCTACAACTGGGCCGTGCAGAACGGCAAGCGGGTCCGCGGCCACACCCTGGCCTGGCACTCCCAGCAGCCCGGCTGGATGCAGTCCCTGTCCGGCAGCACGCTGCGCCAGGCCATGATCGACCACATCAACGGCGTCATGGCCCACTACAAGGGCAAGATCTACGCCTGGGACGTGGTCAACGAGGCCTTCGCCGACGGCAACTCCGGCGGCCGGCGCGACTCCAACCTGCAGCGCACCGGCAACGACTGGATCGAGGTCGCCTTCCGCACCGCGCGCGCCGCCGACCCGGCCGCCAAGCTCTGCTACAACGACTACAACATCGACAACTGGACCTGGGCCAAGACCCAGGCCGTCTACACCATGGTCCGCGACTTCAAGCAGCGCGGCGTGCCGATCGACTGCGTCGGCCTGCAGTCACACTTCAACAGCGGCAGCCCGTACAACAGCAACTACCGCACCACCATCTCCAGCTTCGCCGCCCTCGGGGTGGACGTGCAGATCACCGAGCTGGACATCCAGGGCGCCTCCGCGCAGACCTACGCCAGCGTGACCAACGACTGCCTGGCCGTGGCCCGTTGCGCCGGCATCACGGTGTGGGGGGTGCGCGACCAGGACTCCTGGCGGTCGGGTGACACCCCGCTGCTGTTCAGCGGCGGCAACAAGAAGCCCGCCTACGACGCGGTCCTCAACGCCCTGAACGCCGCCTCGCCGGGCGGCCCCACTCCCACTCCCACTCCGACCCCGACGCCCACCCCGACTCCGACACCGGTCCCGGGCGGGTGCGAGGCGACCATCACGACGACCAACAGCTGGTCGGGTGGCTTCCAGTCGACGGTGACCGTCCAGGCGGGCAACGCGGCGATCAGCGGATGGACCGTGCGGTGGACCTGGCCCGGCGGGCAGAGCATCAGCAGCCTGTGGAACGGCCAGCAGAGCGTGTCCGGCTCCAGCGTCACCGTACGCAACGCCACCTACAACGGCTCCATCGCCGCCGGCGGCTCCACGACCTTCGGGTTCACCGCGAACGGCACCGCGGCCACCCCGACCGCCACCTGCACCAGCCCCTGACGGCGGCCGGACATGATGAGGAGAATACAGATGCGTCTGCCCTGGCGAGCGCGGTCACCGCGCCCCTCCGCCGTCACGACCGCGGCGCCGCCCCGGCGGGCCTCGCGCCGCGGCCTCGTGATCGGCGCCGTCGCGGTCCTGCTCGCCGGAGCGGGCCTGCTGACCGTGCAGCCCGCCCAGGCCGCCGTCGCCTGCCGGGTCGACTACGCCATCAGTTCGAGCTGGTCAGGCGGCTTCAACGCCGGCGTCACCATCAACAACCTCGGTGACGCGGTCAACGGCTGGCGGCTGACCTGGTCCTTCGGCGCCGGCCAGCAGATCACCCAGATCTGGAACGCCACCCAGACCCAGTCCGGCTCGTCGGTGACCGCCACCAACGTCTCCTACAACGCCTCCATCCCCTCCGGCGGCAGCGTCAACTTCGGGTTCAACGGCTCGTGGACCGGCAGCAACCCGGTGCCCACGTCGTTCGCCCTGAACGGAGTGACCTGCGGCAACCCCGGCACCCCCACGCCCACCCCCACACCGACCCCCACCCCCACCCCGACCGGCACGTGCACTCTTCCGTCGACGTACCGCTGGACATCGACCGGCGCGCTGGCGAACCCGAAGTCGGGCTGGGTCTCGCTCAAGGACTTCACCACCGTCGTCTACAACGGCAGGCATCTCGTCTACGGGACGACGCACGACACGGGAACGGCGTGGGGTTCGATGAACTTCGGCCTCTTCACCAACTGGTCCGACATGGCCTCGGCCAGCCAGAACACGATGTCCTCCTCCACCGTCGCGCCCACGCTCTTCTATTTCGCCCCGAAGAACGTCTGGGTGCTCGCCTACCAGTGGGGTAGCACCGCGTTCTCCTACCGCACGTCGAGCGACCCCACCAACCCGAACGGCTGGTCATCGCAGCAGGTGCTCTTCTCCGGAAGCATCTCCGGCTCCGGAACCGGCCCCATCGACCAGACCCTCATCGGTGACGGCACGAACATGTACCTGTTCTTCGCCGGGGACAACGGCAAGATCTACCGGGCCGGAATGCCCATCGGAAACTTCCCGGGCAGTTTCGGCGCGACCTCGACGGTGGTCATGAGCGCCTCGACGAACAACCTGTTCGAAGCCGTTCAGGTCTACAAGCTCCAGGGCCAGAACCGGTACCTCATGCTCGTCGAGGCGATCGGTTCGCAGGGCCGCTACTTCCGCTCGTTCACCGCCACCAGCCTGGACGGCTCGTGGACACCGCAGGCCGCGACCGAGAGCAACCCCTTCGCCGGCAAGGCCAACAGCGGCGCCACCTGGACCAACGACATCAGCCACGGCGATCTGGTCCGCAGCAACCCCGATCAGACCATGACCGTTGACCCCTGCAATCTGCAGTTGCTCTACCAGGGACGCAACCCCAGCTCCGGCGGCGACTACGGCCTCCTGCCCTATCGGCCGGGCCTGCTGACCCTGCAGCGCTGATGAGGTGACACGGATCCGTCCCTGAGAGCGGCCTTCCGGTGGTGACGGTGGTCATCCCGGCCCCCGTCACCACCGGAAGGCCCGCCGACTTCCTTGCGCACCGCCCATGCGACCTTCACTCGCCGGCGGCAGGACGTGCTCTCCGCAATGACCTCATCGGTCGTGGACTCGCGAAGTCGGCCCGACCACACACCCGTCGCAAGCATGTAGTTCCAGCGGTCGTGGCGTCCCGGTGCAACCAGGGGAGGCAGCACGGGGTTCAAGGGGCGCATCAGGGACGGTGAACCGCCCCTGGCTCCTGAAATCTCGCTCACGATGGGAGTCCCGATATGTCCGCAGTTCTGGACGGCAAGGCAGCGCTGGTGACCGGCGGCAGCCGCGGCATCGGCAAGGCGATCGCCCTCCGGCTCGCCGCGGACGGGGCGGATGTGGCGGTGACCTGCCGGCACAGCACCGACCAGGCCCGCGCCGTGATGGAGCAGGTCAAGGCGATGGGACGCCGGGCCATGGCCCTCCAGGCAGACGCCGGTGACCCCGCGGCGGTCACGGACGCCGTTCAGCGGGCGGCCGTCGAGTTCGGCCGGTTGGACGTCCTGGTCAACAACGCGGGAGTCTTCCCCTTCGGGCCACTGCAGGACGTGCGTCCGGAGGACTTCGACCGAGTCCTCGCCATCAACGTACGTGCGCCGTTCATCGCCGCTCAGACCGCGGCCGCGCACATGACCGAAGGCGGGCGGATCATCAACATCGGCAGCTGCCTGTCCGGCCGCACGCCTTTCCCCGGCATCACCCTGTACGCATTGAGCAAGACCGCCCTCACCGGGCTGACCAAGGGCCTTGCACGCGACCTCGGTCCGAGGGGCATCACCGCCAACGTCATCCATCCCGGCCCGATCGACACCGACATGAACCCCGCCGACGGACCGGGCGCCGACGCTCAGAGCGCCTACACCGCCCTCGGGCACTACGGGGAGCCCGCGGACATCGCCGCGACCGTCGCGCACCTGGCCGGCGAGGGAGGCCGGTACATCACGGGCGCCTCCATAGCAGTGGACGGCGGCGTCACCGCCTGACTCCTTGCCGGTCCGCAAGGCCGTCGGGAACCGACCATCCTCCCGGCGGCACCAGCGCTCATGGCAGAACTGCTGGGCAACGCACCCGCCGGGCGGAGGCGATCAACTCTGGGCCGTCAGCCCCGATGATTTCAGTGTCCAGCCCGAGGAGTTTCAAGCGATCGTCAGCGCGGTCAATGACGTCACCCTCCTGTGGAACGACAACTATCTCTACTTTGAAGGCGTCCCGTACGAGTTGTCGGAAGGCGAGAACCTCCTCGAAGTTGATCGGGGGTTGACGTCTCGCCGACGTAGAGGGCTCGTCGGCCGAACTGCGCACGGTCTCCACCGACGGCACCAGGACTCCGTCTCAGGTCTCCTGGCCGAACCGACCGGGACCGGGGTGGGCAGCATCCCCCGCTGCGCGGTCGACACCGACGGCCCGAAGTCCTGATCCGGCGACGAGGGCGTCGCCGAGTTCCGAGCGTAGGTAGAGGACCGAGCGACCGTGGCGGGCGCTGGCGAGGAGGCCGGCGGCGCGGAGGGTGCGGAGGTGCTGGTTGACGGCCGAGGGGGTGACGCCCAGGCGGCCGGAGAGTTCGGTCGATGAGGCGGGGGTCTCAAGCATGGTGAGCAGCCCTGCCCGGGTGGCGCCCAGAAGGTCGGTGAGCACCCCTGGGGAGTGACGGGGCTCCGCTTGCCAGAGCGTGCCGACGCCCCGGGTGCCGTACATGATCAAAGGGGGCTCGGACGGGGAGATGGGGACGGTGGCGGCCCGGCTGAAGAGGGTCGGGACCAGGGTGAGGCCCTCGCCGCCGGTGGAGCGCCGGTAGCGGGCGTCGCTGATCAGCCGCATGGATACGATGCCGTCCTTCAGCTGAACGCGGTCGCTGAGGTCGGCGAACATCGCGGCCAGGCCGTGGGCCGAGATGACCTGGCCGCGGTGGACCACGTCGGCCTGCAGGACCGCGCGCATCCTGGGCCACCAGGGCGCGAAGCAGGTGCGCCAGTAGTCCCGCAGTGCGTCCAGGATGCGGGCCGACGGGTCGCCGCGCAGCGGCTCGGGGAGCCGGGGGTGGATGGCGCGCAGGTCGTCGATCACCCGGTCCACGGGCACGTGGGCGACCGCGGCGAGTTCGTCGTTGATGCGGGTGAGCGGGGCATGGGGGCGGGGTGACAGGTAGTCCGGCGTCCACATGTCGTCGTTGGTGAGCGCTTGCAGCAGGGGTACGTCCAGCGTGGATCGGGCCTGCTCCGTGCGGCGCAGCCAGGGCAGGTGCACGGGGTAGCGGCCAGGGTCGCGGAACGTGCGCAACGACAACGTGAGCTCGTTGAGCGGCGAGATGGCGAAGCGGACGTCGGCCACGTCCATCCCCGCGAGCTCGTACTCGATCAGCCCTGCCATGAAGCCATACGCTACATCAATTGGCGACAAAGGCCCTATTACGGGATAAAGGCCCCCGTGATCCAGACCTTCTTCCCTCAGGACCGCGTCGCCCGCTCACTGACCGTCAGCACGATGGCGTTCGCGCTCTCCAGCGGCGTCTTCTACACCGTCAGCACGCTGTACTTCACGCTCGTCATCGGGCTCAGCGTGACGACGGTGGGTCTCGGGCTGGGCATCGCGGGCGGCACCGGGGTGCTGGCCTCGTACGCGGGAGGGTGGCTGGCTGACCGGGTCGGCGCGCACCACGTCCAGACGGTGGCGACAGGGCTCAACGGGGTTGCGCTGCTCGCCTACACGTTCGTCTCCGACGCCGTCGTGTTCACCCTGATCGCCTGCCTGGCCGTGATCACGCGTTCGGTGGGCTCCTCGTCGAAGCAGGCGATGCTGGCGCGGTGGTACACCGGCCCGGAGCGGGTCGAGGTCCGGGCCCGGATGCGCGTGGTCACGAACGTCTTCATCGGCCTGGGCACGGTGGCCGCTGCGGCGGCGCTCCTGATCGGCACCGCGTCGGCGTACCGTGTGGCGGTGGTCGTCGCCGGCGTCTTGCTGCTGGCGGCCACCGTGCCGCTGGCCGGGCTCGGGCGTCAGGTGCCGGAGCTCGCCGCCAGGATGACCGCCGTCAGGGAGCGCACCGCGTCCGCCGGGCCTTCGCCGCTCAGGGACCGTACGTACATCGCGAGCGTGGCGTGCAACGCCGTGGTGGCCACGCAGTTCGGCCTGCTGACCGTCGGCATGCCGCTCTGGGTGGCCACCACCGACGCGCCCACCGCCATCGTCTCCGTGCTACTCGTCCTCAACACCGTGGTCGTGGCCGCACTCCAGGTGCGCGCCTCGCGCGGCACCGACGACGTGCGCAAGGCCGGGCGCACGGTCAGGCGCGCGTCGTGGCTGCTCGCGATGGCATGCGGTCTGTACGCTCTGGCCGGCTACGGAAACATGATCGTCGCCTGCGTCCTGTTCGTCCTGGCCGCGTCCGCCCACACCATGGGTGAGATCCTGGGCGAGGCGGGCGGCTGGGGCATGGCCTTCGAACTGGCCGACCAGCGCAGCGCCGGCGCCTACCAAGGCCTCAGCCAGACCGGCTATGCGATGGCCGCCATGTTCTCCCCGATCCTCGCCACCACCGCCGTCGAACACGGCACCGCGGGCTGGGTCGGCCTGGCCGCCCTCTTCGTCCTGGCCGGCACGGGCGCCGCCGCGGTGGCCCGGCACGCGGCTGCCAGGGATCGAGCGGGACGTGAGGGCTCTTCGATGGTAGGCGCAAGTTAAGCGCGTCCGCGTCGGGTAGTGGCGCATCGGGTACATAGACGCTGATTCTCGGGATTACGGAAGCCGCAGGCGTCTCGGACGGTGATCTTGATGACGCGGTTGGTGCTTTCCGAGCCGGCGTTGGTGATGCCGGTCTGAATGCAGGCCAGGATCTCGGGCCACCGGGTCTCAATGGCGGTGGCCAGGCGTTCGAGTTCGGACAGGCCGGAGACGGCGCAGCGGTCGCAGAAGCGAAACCTGGACGGGATCTTCGACCAGGCCCTGCTCCACCACGGCTTCGTGGACCACGTGCGCGACTACCAGCTCGTGATCCACGCGACCGCCGACCCCACAACCGCGACCGCGCCGACGACGCTGCGCTACCTGTTCCGCCACTGCGTGCAGGCCCACTGCGCCACAACCGTGCCGGTCGGCACCTGGCCCGACTCCCTCGATGACCGGCTCATCACCTAC
This sequence comes from Nonomuraea sp. NPDC052116, assembly GCF_040680035.1. NCBI lineage: Bacteria > Bacillati > Actinomycetota > Actinomycetes > Streptosporangiales > Streptosporangiaceae > Nonomuraea > Nonomuraea sp. NPDC052116. The sequence continues at coordinate 109,810 of NZ_JBFAWA010000032.1, forward strand.
GAAACGGGAGTCGACCTCGACGGCTACGTCTGGGGAGACAACTGGCGGATGCTCACCTCTACGATGCCGTGTCCCCGTCTCGCTTGATGCTTGGCAGTCCTGCCTGCGAGCCGAATCAGGCGGTGCTCACGCTCCACGGCATGAGCGGATCGGGGGTCTTTGTTATTGAGCGCGAACGAGGGTGAGCATGTCTTCCACCGAGCCGGCCGGGTCGCTGATCGGAAACTGCACCGCACGGATGATCGCATTGGGGTCGACCAGCAAGGTGAGGCGCTTGAAGCGGTCGACGCCGGCCGCCCGGAAGGTCGGCAGCAGCAGCCCGGCCGCGAGCTTGCTGTCCTGGTCGGATAGCAGCGGGTAGGGCAACCTCGCGTGCGCGACGAAGGCGGACAGCTGGTCGGGTCGCTGGGTGCTGACGCCTCGGATCACGGCACCGGACGCCTCGAAGTCGGCATGCCGTGTCGCGTAGGTGAGGGACTCCAGAGTGCAACCCGTGGCGCCCGGGATGTCGGCCCAACCAGGCGGGTAGCCCTGGGCGCCGGGCGCGAAGGCGCCGGGGAAGAAGTAGAGCACCGTCCAGGCACCGGGTGCGTTGGGCGCGGCCCGTTCGCCGTCGTGTCGTTCCAGAACGACATCTGGCACTTTCCGACCGACCAGCTCATGCACCCGGCGGGTCTCGGCGGACCCGTCCTCGCTGGTCGCGGTCAGCGCGCCATCGCCCATCACATGCCTGGTACCCCAATCCTGTAGCGCGATGAGCGCTGGCAGCAGGCCTTCGCCCTTCGCGGTCAGCAGGTAGTCGTAACGCGGCGGGCGATCGGAGTAGGGCCGCTTCTCCAGTACCCCGTGTTCGACGAGGCCGGCGAGGCGCTCGGCCAGAGCTCGGCGGCTGACACCGAGCTCACGCTGAAGGCCGTCGAAGCGGGTGGTGCCGCCGGCGATGTCCCGCACCACCAGGAACGTCCACCAGTCACCGATCACTCCAAGCGCCTGCGCGATGCCGCAGTCGGCGTCGGGTAGATCAGCACGCTTCACATACTCCATTATATAGTGCATTCCATTCTGGAACTGACTGGGGAGATGTCGAGATGGCAGTGGACAGTGCGCGCGGCGCGAGCGTCTTCTGGCGGTGGTGGACGGCCGGCACGACCAGCGCGGTCGGTTCGGCGATGGGCGCAGTGGCCTTGCCACTGACGGCGTTGACGGCGCTCGACGCCTCCGCGTTAGAGATGGGCATGATCGCCGCTGCCGGTTACGTCGCCTGGATCGTGATCGGCCTACCCGCCGGGGTGATGGTGCAGCGACTACCCATGCGAAGGGTTCAGATCGGCGCGGACCTGGCGCGCGCGGCGGCGATCATCTCCATTCCTCTGGCGTGGTGGCTGGACTGTCTGACGGTCGCCCAGTTGGTGATCGTGGCCCTCGTGATCAGCTTCGCGGACGTCATCTTCGACGTCGCCAACTCGACCTTCCTGCCGTCGATCGTGAGCAAGGAGCAGTTGCAGTCCCGTAACAGCCTGACCTCCGGCACCCACGCCACAACTCAGCTCGGCGGACCATCCGTTGGCGGTCTCATCGTCCAGGTGCTCGGGGCTGTGCCTACCCTCCTCGTCGACGCGGCCAGCTACCTTGTCTCAGCCCTGCTGCTGCGGACCCTGCCCGAACGCCGCTCAGAGACCCCCGAGCGCTGGCCACCGGTACGCGCGATGATCCGGGAAGGCTGGCGTTTCGTCGTGCACCACCCGGTGATGAGGCCGTGCATGTGGGCCGCCACCGCGGCAAACACAGTCTGCGGGGCACAGCACGCGCTCTACGCGTTGTACCTCGTGCGCGAGTTGCACGCCGAGCCCGGCCTCGTCGGCCTGCTGCTGGCGGCCGACGGCGTTGGCACGCTGATCGGCGCGGCTTTGACGAACCACATCACAGCCAGGCTCGGGACCGCCCGCGCCCTGATCGTCGCCGGATTCGTCTCGCTCGCCGGGGCGCTTGTCGTGCCCCTCGGCACCGGCTGGCAGGCCTTCGTCGCCTTCGCCGTCGGCAATGTGGTCTTCTCCGCCGGCGTGGTGGTGTTCAGCGTGGTCACCCGCACCTACCGGCAGATCGCCAGCCCGCCCGACCTGCTGCCCCGGGTGATGGCGACGGTCCGCTTCGTCTCCTGGGGTGCGATCCCGATCGGCGGGTTGATCGCCGGAGCCGTTGCCGGGGTCCTCAGCGGCCGCGTCACCTTGATGATTTTCGTCGTCGCGGCCGCCTGCATGCCGTTGGTCCTGCTGGCGTCACCGATCCGGCACCTGCGCAATCTCACCGACTATCAGCAGCGCGACGACTCAACCGGCTCGCCAACCGCATCGCCGGAGCTCGCCGCCGACGCCGAACCGGCCTAGCCTCCGGAGCTGATACCCGTACCGGAGCGCCGAAGGCAACGACGCCAAGCTCACCACCTGGATCACCACGATCCGAGCCGCTGACCTGCCCCACCTACACGGATTCACCAACGACCTGATCATTTAAGCCCTGGGCACAAGACAGCGAACCCCGCCTCCGAAGACCGGCTGGCGGGGCTACTTGGCCAGATGGCGGCTGATGACCAGGCGCTGGATCTGGTTGGTGCCCTCGAAGATCTGCATGTTCTCCGATGTCCGATCCGGTCACCGGCGAAAATAACTCGATCATGTCGGTGAGCAGCGGTTACGCTTGCGGGCGTCTCGCGTCACTTCTCCCTGGTTTCGATGCTCCCACGGAACAGCGACAGAACAAGAGCAGAGCTTGGAGGCGGCTGTGGCGATACCGAAGAAGGGCTCGCGGCCCATCACCGTCGACGGCACTGTCTTCCGCTGGCGCGTCCGCCACAAGCCGACCTACAGCCAGGGCAACGCCTGGAGCCCGCTCACCGTCGCCACCGCGCGAGCCGAGGAGCCGGGCGCCGTTCTCGTGGTGTCACTCCCCCGCGCCCGGCCGGACAACTGGCTGGCGGAGCGAACGCTCGCGATCCGTCCTGCCCTGGTCGTCGGATGCATCCGGCGAGCCGTCGAACAAGGATGGAACTCGGGGCAACCGGGCTCAGGGTTCAGGGTTCACCCTCACCGTTACCGAGGACGAACTGGCCTCGCTCCTGGGCGAACCGCCTCACTACCTGATCTGCGCTTCCCCTTCCTCTGGGGCATGATCCCGGAAGGTAGCGGCATCGAAGACCTCCCTCGATGCCCTCAGGTCTGGAGTCGAGACGGGCCGAGCACCAATCATGCGCCTTCTGATCCGTAGCAAGGTCAGAGACGACCACCCCTGTCCACAGTTGACAGAATCGCCTGCTCGTCAGGGGTGCTTCACCTCGGAGATTCCAACGCCGTCCTGGACCGTTCAGATGTGTTGTTAGCACCAGCGTTAGCAAGATCGCGATAGTACCGACTGTCGTACTGGATGGCTACTCGCCGGCCATGAAATTCTCCGAGATCAATCCCATCATGTACGAACCCGACTACACACCGACACGATCGGATACTGGAAAGGCGGGCAGTTCTTCGGCTCCATCACCGCCGCCTTCCGTGATGGCTATGCCACCATAGCCGGGCTGGTGGAGATCCGACCGCTACTCTCCTTCGCCTTGCACCGAAAAGACCGCCCGCCTTTTCAGAGACCCTGTTCACTTGATGAAGCGCATGAACAGACGGGTGTGAACAGCGGGGGCCGCTCGACGGTCGGCGTGATCGCCTTAAGGTGCCGACACTCCGTACACCTCTCGCCGAAACGCCCCCTGGCCGTAGGCCTACGATCGGCCGTGACACCATGATCAGGAGGATTCCGCGTGACGAGCACGAGAGTGCGACCCCATATCGCCCGCGTCCTGGAGCGGACCCGCGCCGTCCTGTTCGCCTTCAATGGCGCAACCTGCGATCTTTACGCCGAAATGGACGCTGCGGCGATCGCCGGCGGCATCCGCGACCGACTCGCCGCCCACGGGCACAGGATGTCGCTCCTGACCCTCATCGTGACTGACCCGTTGTGGATGCTGGACTACGCCCACAGTGTCAGGCGGGACTACGGGACCGACGCAGAGGAAACCGTGCGAGACGCCGAGATGGCGGCAGCCTTGACGGCCGTACCGACACCAGGGGCGTCCGAGGTACTGACGGCCTGCAGGGCCAGTGGCAGACGCGTCGCCATAGTGGGTGACACCTGCACGGCCGCCATCGAAAGCTACCTCGACGCGCACGATCTGCGACACCTGGTGGGACCGGTCATCGGACGCGAGCAGCGCCAGCCCACTACGCAGGAGCCGGGTCTCGAACTTCTGTGGCAAGCGGCGCTGGAGCTCAACGCGGAACCGTCTGACTGCACGCTGATCAGCGTGTCTTCTGACGAAATGTTCGTGGCCGCGGATGCGGACGTCCAGGCGATCGGCGTGGTCAGCAAGTACGGCAAGCGCAAGCATCTCGCTGGCGTTGGGGGTTCGGTCGCGGTTTCCTCGATGCGTCAACTGGCTGAGGCGCTCACGGCCGTCTCCATCACGAATAATTCCGGAACATCGCCCCAACGGCTCTAGCCCCTACTAAGGCAGGCCCCAACTCCGTCATGCGCACTGACCCTCTGAACGCTGCAAGGCCGCAAAAACACTTCATTACGAGTGAGAACTTGATCGTCCACGGACGTCCACCCTGCTCGCGAATGCCTGCTCGGGCAGGAGGTAGAGGGGCAGCCAGTCCACCGCCGTCCAAGCTCATCCGAAGCCGTGGTTAGCACTCCCGTTAGCAAGATCGGTGCTCAGCCCTCGTGCTTCGATGGCAAGTGGACCCGTACCGCAGGGCCGCCAGGCCCGAGGAACGGAAGCCGCGCGGCAGGCTGACCTTCCGGTTTTCATGTCGTCAAATAGATCCGTCCGCTCGTCGGCGGGCAGGAGGACGCCTCCCGCGAGATTGCAACCGATTGACCAGAGAACTTCTGCTGATGCACTTCGCATAGTGTTCCTCCCTTCTCGACTCGGGCTTCTTGAGGACCGATCGAGCAAATGGCGAACTACAGTCAGCGTCACCACAAGGATGACCCATGCTGCAATCCCGGCCGGAATTGAACCGACAGCCTGCCCGATCGACCAACGGACGGATCTACGCAGGCCAACGAGCATCAGATCTTGAAGGTTCCCAGAGCCCGTTAGGCCCACATCTTCCTGGGCTTTCACGTAGCAAGATCATGGAGTATGCCTGGTGGGCCTACCCTGGACGCATGCCCGCGCGTGAACTACCAGATCCGGCTCTACCCTCGCTGTCGGCCCAGTGGCGGTTGCATTGGCCGGACTGCCCGCCCCTCGGCCATGAGTTGCGGTGCGACCCTGACCGCTGGGTGCGTTTCCACAGCTTGCCGAATTCCAAGCGTTACGCGGAGACGGAGACCGAGTACCAGACGATACTTCACCGCCACAACACCGTCCTGAGCGAGATGTTTGCCGGTCAAGAGCTGTACGTCACCACGGTCACCTATGTCATGGACGAAGGCTTCACCGACCCGACGCCCTTCGACGCCCACGCACTCAACCCCGGCTCACGTCCATGGACGAGGGTGCGCGAGGACGACGCCTCCGATCCTGTCTGCACCATGCATGTGCACATCGGCCGGCAGCAGTGGGAACCAGGCGCTCTGGACGCCCTGTTGCGCGCGGTCGCCGATGACCAGTGCAACGGCATCATCATCATGGATATCGACCTACGCCGCGTCTACCACCCATACGACGGCGGTGCTGACGTCATCATGGCCGACGCCGACGAACGCGATCAGCTCAAGGCCGCTCACGTCGGTTGGCTCCCGCAAAATCGACACGGGCTCTGATGAGCCCTTGATTACAAGAGCAAGGCAGCACCCTGGCAGACGCGTCCCCAGCCTGGTCAGGTGTGTGATGGCGAATGACGCCGAAAGGCTCCGTGAGGCCGTGTTGCTGTACTTCCGTGCTGTACAGCAGCGACGAGAACCCACATGCCCGGTGGCAAGCGGACCCGTACCGCAGGGCCGCCAGGCCCGAGGAACGGAAGCCACGGCAGCATGACCTTCCGCTTTTCAGGCGGAACAACCGCCCTGCGCAGGGGCCGAATGCCGAGGTCAGAAGATTGTGGACGGCGGCCGCAGGGAGCCCATGTGTGGGTACGCTGCTGTCACCTTGCCCTCCCATGAGCTACGCATGAAGCCCAGGACCCTCCTAGGCTCGTCGGTCCGGTTCGATAACCCATACATCGATCGTCACCCCTGGGACCTCGCCAACCCTCGGAAGGCGCTTGGTGGCCTCGATACGATCGACTCTGTCATCAGCGGGCTGTGGGGTCCCCCGCCATGCCCGTGCGCCGAAGACGCCCTCCATCGCATCGAGTGTGGGCTTGATCAGGTTGTCCAGATCCCAGACCTCGTTCGCGTTGCGGGCCGAAACAAGTCGGAACTCCAAACGAACGGCGAAACGCGCGTCCCGAGGCTGCACTCCGCTCGCAGCGACGGCCGAGCGAACGGCATCTTTCCAAGGCTTTTCGTGAGCTGTGGCGAAGGTAGCAGGCCGGCCGGTCACCTGAATCGTCACAAGATGGCGATCCGTCATACGCCCTAGGATCGCACGCCGCGTTCGCCGGACCTTGGCCTGAGGTCACCCTTGATCATCGGGAAGGGTGTCGCCTATGCCAGCGCCTGATCCTCCCGAGTTCCGGCGCCGCGCAGTCAAGCTCGCGCGGGCAGGCGATGTGCCACCAACTTCTGCCGCTCGCTCAGGACCTGGGGGATGCGTCAACCGCTCGTGCTTGTCGAACTGACTGGTCAGCCACAAGCCTATGCTGACTGCTCTCACTGGGGCAGGTTGCCGCTACAATCGCGGATTCCGAAGCAATCGACTGTTCCAGAGCAGGCGAGGGATAAGCTCTTCTTCAAGTCGCTTATATAGGATACACCTTTTACGAAGCCATTTAATAGCGCGCAAGGCAACAAGAGATGAGGATTGGGAATGGACCTCATGGATTTCCACAAGTTGACAGACTTCGACTTCGAGTGCCTCTGCAAAGATCTTTTCGAGGCGGAACTCAACGTCAGGCTGGAGATCTTTGCGGCTGGAAGCGATGGCGGTATCGATCTGAGGTATATGGACCGATATGGTGAGAAGATAATCGTTCAATGCAAGCATTGGGTGAGGAGCGGCAGAGCGAAGCTTGTTCAATACATGCTGAACAACGAACTTCCTAAGGTGAAGAAAATCAAGCCCACGCGATATATCATCGCATCCACGGTTGAAATGACCAAAGATGCGAAAGATAGATTGTATACATCTTTCAATCCATTCATAATATCAGGAAGCGACATTTTTGGCGTCGACGAGCTATTGCCTTTGGTGGCAAGTCATCCGGAAGTTATAAGGAAGCATATACGGCTCTGGCTCAACGATGTCAACATGCTGGAGGCCGCAATCTCCAGAAATATCTTTTGGCGATCCATGCATTTCGCTGATGAAATACAGGAAACATTGAGGACTTATGTGCCGACCAGTAGTTATAGGCATGCATTGAAATTGCTAGATGCAAACCATGTATGCATAATTACAGGCGGCCCAGGAGTCGGAAAGACGTCTCTGGCACAAGTGCTCAGTGCCTACTACGCCTATACGGGTTATGAGCTCGTTGAAATTTCGGAGAACATTGAAGACGCCTACCGGATGTGGAATGCCAACGCAAAGCAGGTGTTTGTCTATGACGATTTCCTGGGACAGAGCACTCTTGAGGATAAGTTGTACAAGAACGAAGACGCTCGACTAATTTCATTAATGAGGCGGATCGGTAGAGAATCGAACAAGAGGCTTATCTGCACAACTCGCAGCTATATTCTAGCTCAAGGAAAGAATCGCTACGAACGCCTTGATCGTGAGAATTTCGACCCAGTTACCTGCGTTGTAGATCTAGATTCATATGATCGAGAGACGAAAGCGAGGATTCTCTACAATCACACATTCTGGTCGACATGGCCAACTGTGGAGAAAGCATGCCTAGCTCAGCCTGAAAACTATCGTAAGATCATCGATCATCCCAATTTTAATCCGAGGATTATATCTGATGTGTTGGGCACATCTTACGATTCCAGTTGGGGTGATATTACAGCACAACTATGGGCCCGCCTAGATGATCCCACACGTGTGTGGAGGCACATATTCGAAAACCAGCTCACAGAGAAGGAGAGGATACTTCTCGCTACTCTATTTTCTCTAGGTGGCAAGGCGCTTCTTCCAGATATGAAGGAAGCGCTCCTGTGTCATGTTGACTGGGATAGTTCCCAGATGAGACGCAGCCTCCGGATACTCGATGGTACTTTCATAAAGGTATATTATGAGCAGTCGCGCCAATATGTGGAGTTCAGCAATCCCTCTGTGAACGACTTCGTCATTCGAAAGATGAACGACGATAACAGGTTGTTAAAACGCGTCTTGCATGCTGCACGTTCGTTCGACCAAGTTACCAATATCTGGCTGTATCATCCTGATGCTGACACTTGTGGCCGACCCGAAGTCGAGATTGATCTCCACCCCTTGTCTCGTGAGATCGAAGAAGCCGCGCTAGCAACTCTAGAAGCGGCGAAAGCCTCGACGCACAGATTGGTCGGGTATCTGGCTATCGCGCTCGACATGTCTGACAAACTGGGCCTTCCTCGTCTTGGTGAGCGCGTAGCAGCCCACATTAGCAAGCAGGGCAGCATCTATGGCGGACGATATGAAGATATTGCAGCTCTTATTAGAGCGACAGCCAGCTCTCCGAATCTACAGTTTCGGAAACATCATAAAGCTGTCCTCGTAGAAGGACTTACAGCTCTGTTCAATCGTGACCGCAGCGAGAAAGGACTTTTTATAGCCGCCACCTGGGCGCACAGACTTGCCGAATTTGTAGATGAGGCGGTATTGCACGATATTGACGCCCAGGCAGCAGACCGGGCCGACTACCTTATGGAGCTCTACGAATATGGTTCACCCGACGACGTGCTTGATGATGACGAGCTCGTCGCTGCGTTCGAGTTTATGAGAGTTTTCTCGGATTACTATGACCGTTGGCCCGGGGCTAGCGAAGCCATGGAAGGCTACGGCATCGATAACATTAGTGATGAAGGTGGCGAAGAAGACGAAGAAAATGACCCTGAATGGTCGGACGGCCCCGTTTATACAATCATGAGTTTTTTGAATCAGGAGTCGAACCCATAACCTTCTGTTCCGTAGGGCAGGGCAGAAGGCCCGTCGATGCGCTGCTGGCCTGCTCAGGTGGTGATCGTGAACAGTCGGCATGCGGTCGGGTGAGACGGCGTTGCTGTACGCGCTGCTGTACAGCAAACGAGCATGATCGCTGCCCACATGCCCAGCAGCAAGTGGACCCGAACAGCAGGGCCGCCAGGCTCAAGGAGCGGAAACCGTGCGGCAGCGATCTTGCATCCGCCCGAGGAGAGCGGTGTGCATTCTGCCGGCCGAAACCACACCGCCATCAAAAGATGGCAGGGAACCATGGCACACCGGATGTCGATAGCGTAGTATCTGGCAACTAGACGTACGCGGACGTCTATCTCTTTGGGTGCCCGGCGGACCCAAGATGGGATGAGGGGCTCACCGAAGTCACCCGCGGTATTCCAGCTTCGCAGCTGATTCACTCGCAGACCTGTAGTGCTGAGCCGGGCAGCATGAGGGAGCCTGCGTGTCTCACAGTCCTCAGCTCAAGCGCACAGCCAAGATCTTCCACCTGGCGACCGGCCTTCCGTACCAGGCTGTGTGCCTTCCACTCGCCCGAAGAGGCGTCATCACGCGTGAGCATCCGATCCCAGAGGCGCGAACTCGTGCTCAGCAATGGCTGGAGACACAGGTGCTGTACGCGCTCTGCGATGCCTTCCGCGACGACGATGGGCTGAAAGGCAACGTGCTCGGGCTTAGCGCGATAAGACCAGACGAAGACAACCTTGTGCTCGTTCCCGCCCCTGCCCTCGCCGCTCGTCTCGTCGCCTCCATTCTTCCTATCTATGATGCGGATTATGGCGGTGTATGGGGATGTCCGGGCGTACGCCTTCATCGGGCGGGACCGCAGCTCTGGCAGCTATCCGATATCGTCACGGGCGCCTCGGTCCACGTGGTGGTATCTGGCCACGAAGATCCCGCATCGGTCTATCAGCTCGAACCAAAATCCCGCATACTGTGGAAAACGAGTCCGGGCTGGCTGACCGATGTCGAGGAGGACACACTGCGCTTCTGGGGCTCCGGCCTGGATCATCGGCGCAAAGAAAGAGACCGCATGCTCAGCAGCTTGATGCGGCGGGCGATGCTGCTCAACGCGGTTGGCGTTACCCATGGCGGGGCCAATCTCTACGATCACGCCCAGTCAGACATCGTCATCGAGTGGTGCTGCGGCTCATCCCTGTCCCAGCTCGCCGTCAAACTACAAAAGTCATGTCTCTTGGCGAGACGTGACTCCTCCAATGGCATAAATGGCACCGCACCAGACGATCTAGGTAGCGTAACGTTTCGACCGCTCAGCCACCAGATTGGATGGGAGGATAAGCGTCCAAGGATCATCGTTCGGCGTATAGACCTGGGGCACCCTGGCGGACCGCGGGAGTTCGTGTCATGACTTTTAGCGACCTTATCGCGGTACTACTGGCTGGAAGTGCAGCGATCATTGGACGCTACATCGTAGCGCTTATCGGATTGGCGATAACGCTCAGGCGCAGCCCGTCCCGTGACAGGGTGACTCTGTTCAAGGCCTTTGCTCAAGTCCTTCGAGCTCCAAATGCACTAGGTTCGGGATTTGCGCCCCTGTTCCGAGGTGTCGGCCGGAGGGCGTCGAGCGGATCCCAGGGGGTGGTGGAGTGAGGCTCACCTATCCGGGCAGGGTCCCGCCAGGCAAGCACGTATGCAGGCAAGGGGTGGGCGAGCCTCCGCCCACTACCCGATCCTCTGGATGGTGGAGCCTTGGAGATTCGATCTCCTGACTTCCTGCTTGCAAACGGGAGCCGGTCACGACGTAGAGCCTTCCGCTCCCTGCTCAAGCGGTAGTTGGAGACTGGTGGCATTTGATTGGGTGAGGCAGCGTTGCTGTATCTGGCTGCTGTACGGCACCGCGCGCGAACGGCAGCACCGTCTGACGATGGGCCAGCCGAAACCCACCGCCTCAACCGCACGGTTCGGTCTCTCGCCGCTTCGAGCTACCTCAAACCCGATGCCACCTCGATGTGCCGAACGACGAGTAGGAGATCCGCCGAGTGCAGACGTTGCTTAATCTCGCTTAATCGGACGCCGAGGAGGTCGCGCTGCGCTTCCGTGAACACGGCGCCGAAGTCCAGGCACTCGCTGACGCATATGGTGATCTCCAGGAGAACGGGGTCCGAGGAGGGCAGCAGACGAGGGAAGCGTTGGCGGCGCCAAAACCGCAATGCGAGCAACGCGGCCTTCCGGGGATTGCCGTACCAGTACCAGCGAACCTGAAGGTTGGGATTTGGTTCCTCTGCACGCGGAGATCGCCGGCCTTGCATTTTGGCCTCCCGACGCCTTGTCTCGTAGGCGTGGAGCTCGGCATGCCAGGCAGCGCGGCTGGCCTCGATAGCGTCCAGCGCCTGAAGCAGTGCCGCCTCATCGTGTTGAAACCTTCCGGCCTGGAACTCGAGGAAACTCAGCGTCGCCTCGAATCCGAGTGGCCGATACAACTGCACGCAGGACCGGAACGCTGACACCCGCCATCGGTAAGGCAAGGCAGGATCACGTACCCTACGGGCGAAGCTGGCGAAGCCCACCGAAAAAGGCTAGCCAATTGGACGCCGGGAGGCACCAACTCGGCAACGGCGCTGGCGGGGACATTGCTACTGGACTGTCCCAACCACTCACTTCCGGACCTGACCGTCCGCTTTTCAGGCGGGCCGATCCCCCTGTTCAACCGACCAAGATCCTGGTCAGAGGCGTGTGGACGGTGGCACGGATGCGCTGGCGTGTGAGGACGTTGCCGGCTTCGCTGCTGTCACCTCAGTTCGGCCCATCCGGTGGCAAGGCCCGACGGAGGAGGGCCGCGGCAGCCGATCGCCCAGACCACTCACGGCGAGACCCGAAGTCAGCGATCGTCACGGCCGATGCCGAGATCCAGCACACGGGCAACCATGGCTACCGATGGGCGCTAGAGGCGGACATCGAGGCGTGGCCAGACAGCATCTCGCGCACACGGCCCTCTGGGACGCGTGCGCGAACGGGTGTCTACTTTTTTCCACCATTGAGGCCAGTAGTGTTTTCATATTGCCGAACGCCCATATGGTCCAAGATGCGATTCATGAGCTCCATCGCGAACAGGAGGGAGCGTTCGTCTTGGATTGCACTGAACACTTCATGGATCTTCAGTCGAACGAGGAGTTGCAGGTCCGGGGTCCGGTCGACCTCTGCACTATGAAGTACATTCCTCAATTCATTGAAAGCGGCAAGAACAGACTTGATCTTCTTTTCAGGGTCACCAGCAGCAAACTGGAGATCTGCGTATCTAGTGACCCACCACACTGGCCCCAAAGCGGGGTCGGTCAGGCGGCTTAGCAGGAGATCTAGTTCAACTGTTTCTCGCGCATGCGCTGTGCGTATTGCCGTCTCTTCATCGATGCGCTGCAACGCTACTGTTTTTTCAGACTTGGGAACTCGAAGTTGTACGTGAGCCTCTATGCGCACGCGATGCTCGTCATCCTGCACCCCCTGGCCGAGCGCTGCATTTATGGCGTCCTGCGCGGCATCGCGATCAAGAATCCGACAGGTACGAGCTATATCCGCCATCCTTTCTCTAAGGAGGTGTCGGACTAGCGCATCCGGAGCAAGCAGGCGAGGAACAGGGGATGGGTTATTAAGAGTCCACCGATAGCGGATGGTTGCATAGTAGTGCAGGCCCCGGTCTTTACTTTCTAACGATGTAGAAAAGGAGCGACGATAGGTGAATCGTCGCCCCTTCGGCCAAGGGAATACTCGAATCATTGCATCTCGGGATTCACTTCAATTTGGTCGCGGCTCTCCGAGACTGCAGTCATAGATCCTGCGGTATTGGCCTGGACATTGGGCGCTGAATCCGTCGACCCTTTGTATTCATTGGCGAACGCGGAGAGCAGGGCGTCCTTGAAAGGGCCGTCAGGCGTGATCGCCGCCTTCAAGGGAGGTTCCATGACACGACGAAGTTTGAGGAATATGTTCACCACAGGCTCCATCGGCAAATGGTTCTTCTCAGCACCTTGACGCCAGTTCAATAGAATCTCTTCAGCCCTACTCGTATGCTTACCTTGTTCGATGATGTGTTTCCATGCATCGAGCAAGCGATTTCGCACAGCCCTACCCGAATCACCTGCCAATGAGAAGGCGACTTCGAGTGGCGACTTCATGGGCTGGAGAGAAGGAGATCCGAAGACGTCAAAGTAAACGTTGATCATATCGTCCGAGTGGCTAGCCCACTTCACTACGGCATCTACTACGGCCGGCGTCAGCGCTTCCTCGGCAGCCAGCGAGCGCAGCGCATTTATTGCCTCACGACCTGCTCCTGTATCTCCCGTATCTCCCGGAGACTCGAGAATGTAGCGAATTCGAGTCAGGGCCATACTTGTATAAGTTCTTCCGAAGAGGCCAGCGCAGGCAATTGCAACAGCCCGCTGTCGCGCTGGATATTTTCCCACTTTAGCCCATTTTGATAGTTCGGACCGCGATTTACTCCCTAGAGTTGGATGTACGGCTAGATCGGAAATGAGGTCGGCAACTAGTTTCGAATTTTGCTTCCCTTCACCTTGAAGCCAGCTCTCGGCTAGTGTGAATATGGGGCCGATGCCGACTGTCTCCGCGAGCTTCGCGAGGGATATGGCGAGAATATCCAGGTGCTCATTGGCAGGCCCTTGGCTAATGTCCTGAAGCCATACGGTCAACACGTTACTTAGCTGTACGTGCCTGGTCCAAATCCGGCGCAGGATAGCCGGTCCTTGGGACTCGTGGACAAAAGTCGCTATTCCTGTAGGTTCATCAAAAGACATTCCCACCGACTGAAGTCGCTCCTCAGCATCGGGGAGAGCAAGAGGACCGCCTTGTGGAACAGGCCAATTGATTGCATCGTAAGCGAGCAGTCGATCGGCACTATCGAGCACCACTGAGGCCGGCGTTTTGTCTAGGAAGGCTGCCGCAATTCTTATCGCACGCTCTTCCACCTTTTGGTCGCCACCTTTAGCGAACCAGTCGTCTAGATGTGACTTCCAGCCATGGTATTCATCGAGAATTTCCTTATCGTCTGCATTCTCTGCCTTCATCATGAGAGTGGCCAGCCGAATGGCCTCACTGGGCGCAGAGTCTTTAGGAAGGAGATTATAGAAGACACTTTCAGGGTCATCAAGCCAGGCCGCCCGCTCTCCGAACCCCGCTTCATGCTTAAGATATTCTTTAACGATATCTTTTGCTCGAGGACGTTCAAGGTCTACAATCAAAATTCCAGGTCTAGCCCCCGCCATTCGCGCTTGCGTACAGACAGTGTCTGTTGCCGTAATAGCCAGATAACTTTCGGCAGATCTTAGTTCTTCTGCGTAGGCTACCAGGTCATTATAGAAGGCGGATGGGAGCGGTTGAGCTATCCCGCGTAGATTTAGGTGATACCCCGCTCTGCGCTCTATTGGTAGACACGCTATATCCGGCTCTTCCCAGTCGGGCAGTAGCTCGAATATCCGACCAGATGGAACGTTTGTGCTCGCCAACAATCGCAGGGCCGCTGATTTACGCCCATGAGCTTCGGGGGCAACTAGAAGTACGACTCGGACACTACGCGCATCAGCAGTAGGTTGATGAATCGCATTCACGGCTAGCTCGAACTTCGACGGCACAACGAAGCGGCTCTGTGGTATGTACGCTTCGGGATTAACAGGCCTCGGTCTCAAATACTTTAGACCCGAATAGCTTGTGATGATGTTATCTCTACCGGCCTGGTTTATGTCACGGGCAGCCGTGCTACCGGAAATATGCTGAGTTCGTACAGGCTCAGGCTCAGGCTCAGGCAACGATGGGAAAGGCACTGACATTACCGAGTGCCTCCAATAATGTTGTCCCTGCCCGCCGTATTGATATTACCTAGGGCAATGTTTCCAGTCACTGTCTGCTGGGAAACGACATGACTTCCTGTATCCCGTGCTTGCAGCGCTTCGATCAAATCCTTAAGCGATTCCGCTTGGTCAGCTCCCACAAAGGTTGCCAAGATCTCGGCTACAGGAGCCTGAACACCTTTCGCCATGAGCGGACGATGGTCAGGTTCAAGTGCCACTACGGCCTGCTGCAGTGTGTCGAGTCGGGCAAGTATTTCCGGTTCACCCTCTGCCTGGGTGCCACGACAGCGCCGCCAAAGATCTACGACGCGCTGACGTGCGTACTCGTAAGCGTCCGTTCCCATCGTTCCAGCGATGGCGCCAGCAGCTGCGGCGAGAAGTTCAGTTGGCATCGACACGTCGGCTGTCCCTTACTTCTAACTGTTGGTGCCGTGATCGGGCACGCTTGCCATGATGGTATGGCTTCGATGGCCGCTAGCGAAGAGCCAACGCTAATAGTCGCCCGATTTGGATAAATAGGCGCGCCCGTCCTATATTTCGGGCGTATTTAATGGATGATTATGACGATCGGATTCTCCGCACGATGCCCAGTCGCGCGTGGGCGGTGCTGGCCGCGACCGGCCGGAGAGCCGCAGCGCGGCCAGTGACTGCCCGACGCGCGGCAGGCCGCCGCAGGCGGGCTGCCCTTGATGACGTGTAGAGAAGTTGCTTTCAGGACTGTCCGGAGTCTGATCGCGGCTGGTCCTTGTGTGGCGTGGCGGTTGCCCAGATTCGTTCGAAGCTGGCGAGGTAGACCGTTGATGCCCCTTGCTCGTCGGCGTGGTGGAGATGCATGACTGGGGCGTCGGCTGCCGGGGTGGCGTAGGCGTGGATGTTGATCAGGAGCTCGGTGTCTGCTCGGTAGATGGAGTTGTAGAGCACTGTGCGGTGTAGCCGGACCTCGACGTTTGGGATGCCCAGTAGGGGGCGGTAGAGGGCGAGTGCATTCTTGATGCGGGCGGCCATGACGTCGGCGCCGATTCCCTCGTCGGTTCCTCGCACGGCTACCTGGGGACTGGTGGGGTCTCCGAGGAGCACGCGGACCTTGACGCCTGCGCGCGCTCGGTCGATGAGCGCATCGAGGATTCTGCGGTCTTCGAGGAGGAACAGGCCGCTGTAAGTGAGGATGTCGATCTCCTCGGCTGCGCTTTGGAAGAGGGTTTGCCACACGATGCGGGGGACGGCCCAGCGGTGGGGGTAGATCGCTTGTACGCCGTCTGCGAGTGAGCGGTGTTGCTGGGCGAGCTGCGGCCAAAGGTCGGTTTCGTGGACGTGGAGGAGGTCTGCGACGGCCCAGCGGTGGCGCGGGTAGGGGATGCGGCCCTTGAGCCAACGGCTGACGGTCTTGGGATCAACGGCAAGGGCGGCTGCGACGTCGGTGGTGGTGATGCGGGCTGCGACCATCGCGTTGCGCAAGTTGTCGTTCATGGAGACCACCGCTCCTCTCTCGGGGCCGTCGTTGCCTGCGACGTTAACATGAGACGTCCCTAGACGTCCCTTAGTTGCGGTGTAGAGGTTCCCGCAGTGTGACCGATGCTCATCGGGCCGGAACAACCGCCGAAGGGACGGGACACATGCACAACGCCCGAGCACAGAGCCTTGCCTACCAGCAACGTCTGCTAACGGATCTGAGTAATGAGCTACGACCACGCGGCATCGCGACGGTCTTGATGGCCGCTGAAGACGGGCGTCCCGGGTTGAGCGTCAAAGATCGTCGGTCTCGAATCCGCAAGATCTACGTCAACGTGCCGTTCTACTGGTTCTACTGGGGTGACCAGCCCGACGAGCGCACCAGCTGCCTCAACCTGGAGGCCGCCGTCGAGAGGATTGAGCAGGCCGCCCGCGCCGGCTGGCGTGCCGGTGAACAGGCCGAGCTGCGTATCGACCTGGGCCTGATCGCTGATGCGTATCGGCGTGCCTGACACCATGGCCTCGGATGAACGCCCGTGGCTGACGGGCGGCCGCGTCTACACCCAGATCGCGGATCGGCTGCGGGCACAAGTCGCTGCGGGACGGTATCCAGCGGGCAGTTCGCTACCGTCCGAGGCCAAGCTGTGCGCGGAGTTTCGGGTGGCCAGGAACACGGTCAGACGTGGCCTGGCCATCCTGGAGCAGGAAGGATTGATCATCACGATCCCCTCCAAGGGCCACGTGGTGAAGGATCCATCCGCAGACACCGCGTACCGTTACCAAACGATCGCCTCCGAGCTGCGTGCTCAAATCGAGCAGGGCGAACTCGCCGCAGGGGCCGTTTTGCCAAGCGAAAAGGAACTGCGGCAGCAGTATGTGGCCTCGCGGGCTACAGTGCGGCGGGCGCTGGGCGTACTGGAGAGTGAAGGCCTGGTGGTGGTCAAGCACGGACGGGGCCGGTTCGTCCGTCATTAGAGACGTCCTGGGACGTCCACCTCCGCCCTCTGGATTGATCCGGGTACGGCCTGTTTATGGTGAACAGCGTGGGACATGCTGACTGGGCTCATGACCTGGCCAAAGAACTGCTGGAGACGACCTTGCCCCGCCGCTGGGCACATACTCAGGGGGTGGCCGAGCGAGCTGCGTCCTTGGCTCCGATCCTCGGCGGAGAGACCGACACACTGATTGCCGCCGCGCTGCTGCACGACATCGGGTACGCCCCGGACCTGGTCGACACGGGCATGCATCAACTCGACGGCGCCCGCTATCTGCGTGATGTGGTCGGTGCTGACGATCGTTTGTGCAGGTTGGTGGCCTACCACTCGTGCGCGGACAACGAGGCTCGACAGCGGGATTTGCTCGACGTCCTAACGGCCGAGTTCCGCCAGGAGCAGCCCAACCTGGCGCAAGCGCTGACCTACTGCGACATGACCACCGACCCGGATGGCCGGCACCTGAACGTGGAAGACCGGCTGGCGGAGATCCACTCTCGTTATGGTCGTGATCATTTGGTGAGCCGGTCGATCACTGCGGCGACGCCGTGCATCCTTGCGGCGGTGAAGAGCATCAATACAGCGTTGGAGCACAGCCGCGCTAGGAGCGCGTGATCATTGCGTCATGGCACTACCCGGGTGGAAGCAGATTCGGGCCGGTGGCGTCCTTGCATCAGCCAATCGGCAAGGTGATCGGTAAGTGTATGCAGCGCTGCCATGGCAGCCGTCACTAGCTGCTCCTTGGGGGGATCATCGCCCTCTGCCAACTCCAGGGCTCGCCTCAGATCGCCGATCTCTTGGGAGAACGCGTTCCCTGTCTCCCGCCCTAGGGAGAACATGGCGATCTCGGCCTTCAGCGCGTGAAGCGTCCAGTCCTTGCTGTCTGTCATATGTGGCAGTACGGTGCCGTGGTCGAGGGCCCGAGTGAGCTGGATGTCTATGTCAGCCAAGAGGAGAAAGAAGTCGATCGCGTTTGCCCGGGCTTCGATTTCAAGGGCGGCTTGTCTCTCGTAGCGTCTTGTCGCCGTGACCACGGCCCAAGCTGTTATCGCCGCCACGATGCCGCCGATGACGGCCGAAAGCGCGCCTTGTAACAGGTTCCCCCACCAGCTTTGCATACGACACTCTCCGCGGCATCTCGTGATGACAGGCGCCTGATCGGGCCAACTATGGCGGCGCTTTGAAGATCAGCCAATATGCGGCAGATCGACACCGGCTAGGTAGTGGTCGATCCTCATGCGCATCGACCGGTCCATCCGCAACGAAGTGACCTGGGCACGGGGGACCCAGCGGACCTCGCGGGACTCGTCGCTCGTCGTCGGGACCCCTGCGGCAGCTCGGGCGGTGAGGACGATTGAGAACTCCTGTCGTGCCTCTCCGTTCGAGGTGTAGAGGATCACGTGGCGGGGGTCACTGTAGGTCCCGACGAGGCCGGTGATCTCGCAGGTGATGCCGGTCTCTTCGAGAGTCTCGCGTACGGCGGCTGCCGGGATGGACTCGCCCAGGTCGATGGCGCCGCCGGGGACGGCCCAGTTGTCGTTGTCGCTGCGGCGGATCATCAAGACGTCCCCGGCAGCGTTGGTGACGATGACGTTGACCGACGGGACCAGGCTGTTCGGCTGGGGTGCGGTCGGGTCGTCGTAGAAGTCGATCCGCTTGGCCACGATCAGGACTCCACCGGGGTGGCTTGCGCCCATACCTTCTCGAAGCTGTCGGCGTAGGTGGTCACCATCTCCCCGCCGGCCACCCTCCGCAGATGCAGTACGGGGGCGTTCCCGGCGCGGGTGCCGTACACGTGCATGTTGATCAGATAGTCGTCGTCGGCCTGGTAGATCGAGTTGTACAGGATCGTCTGGTGGAGTCGGAGCTCGAAGTTGTCCACGCCGAGGAGTGGCCGGTAGAAGACCAGCACGCTACGGATCTGTGCGGCCATGCTGTCCCCGACGCCCTCGTCCTGTCCCCGCTGAGCGACCTCGGCGCACTCGGGGTCGCCGAGCAGTATGCGCACCCGCACTCCTGCTCGCGCTTTCTCTCCCAGCAGGCGCATCATGGCAGCATCGTCGGCGAGGAACAGCCCGCTGTAGACCAGGACGCCGATCTCCTCGGACGCGGCGGTGAACAGACGTCCCCACGCGTCCCGGGGAACGGCCCAGCGGTGCGGATAGATCGCCAGGACCTCGCTCTCGGAAGCGGCGACCACCTGCTCGCGCGAGAGTGCCTGCGGCCACAGGTACGTCTCGTCCACGCCCAGGTAGGAAGCTGTGGCGAAACGGTGCTTGCGGTACGGCTCGCGGCCCTTGGTTATCCACCGCTCGACCGTCTTGGGATCGACCTCGATCGCCTCGGCCAGATCCGCGACGCTCACGCCCTTCTGCAACAGGGCCGCGCGCAACCGTTCGTTCGCCATCTCACCTGCTCCCAAGGACGTCCGGGGACCTGGCCATCGTAGGCCGGACGTCTTGAACATGTCCCGTCGTGTAGTGATCTCGTCCTGACTCCGCGTCGCATCCTCGGTTGCACAACGCCACAACGGCACCAACCGAAGGAGGAGATGCATCCATGAACAACGAGATCACCATTCCGGGAGAGACGCCCTCATGCGAGTGCGGCAACGCCCTGGCCGAGGGCCAGACCCGATGCTCCAAGTGCCTGGCGCGGGATCGCTGGACACGCAAGGAGCGGGCCAGGAACCGGCGCAACCGGCGGCGTTCGGAGAACCGGCGTCCCCCGCGTGCCCCTCGCGGCCTGGCTCAGGCGGGGGTGATCTGGTCATGACCACGATTCCGCTGATCATCGCCGGGGTGCTCGGCGTCGCGCTGCTGGTGGGGTACGTGATGGTGCTGGTCGGCATCCGCCGGGAGGACAAGCGGCTGAGCCTGCGTCACGCGCCGGACGGGGCGTCGGCGTCGCTGGCGCGGAAGGTCACCGGCTGCCGCGTCCGGAACGGCGTGTCGTGGACGTAGCCAACTGCTCCTCGACCTTGGCCAGGCGTACCGACAAGTCCTGTACGGCGGCGCGCAGCTCGGCCACTTCGCCGGCGGCCGGGGAATCGTCGGCGTCGCGGACGAATACGCCCTTGCCCTGCTGGCCGATCACCAGCCCCTCGTTGCGCAGGATGCCGACGGCCATCTTCACCACCGACAGCGAGGCGTCGTACTGCTCGGCGAGCTGGGCGGTGGACGGCAGCGGGGTCCCGGGCGCGAGGGAGCCGCCTTGGATCTGCGCGCGGAGATCGTCGGCGATCTGGAGGTAGCCGGGGCGCCCGGTGTTCTTGACCATCGTCGTCCATCACACCACGAAAGTCCGACTAAGCCAACCGAGAGAACGTTGACAACCAAGCCAACTAGGTTAACTATGTTGGCTAGCAATCGAAAGAGGAGGTCACAGCCCATGCGTTCTGTCCCGATCCCTGTGGATGTCAGCAAGCTCGCCATCACTTGCGTGAAGGCCCCGCGCCCGCGGGTGCTGAACAAGGACACCGGCGAGATCAAGACCGACAAGAACGGCAACACCGTCTACGAGGTCACCGTCTCGGTCGAGGACGAGTTCGGCCGCATCGAACTCGTCAAGATCGGCATCACCGGCGAACCGCCCATCAGCGTCGGCGACCAGGTCAACGCCGTCGGCCTGCTCGGCTACGTCTGGGAGATCGCCGGCCGGTGGGGCATCGCCTACCGCGCCTCGGCCCTGCTCCCCGCCAGGGAGGCCGCTGATGCGTGACGCGCTGGAAATGCTCGCAGTCCTGGCCGCTGTGGCGGCCGGGCTGTGGGCCTGGCGCCGCTACCACCACCCCTCCTTCTGGCTCGTACTCGGCTTCCCACTCACCGCCCTGTCGGTCCGCGCATCCTGGCGGCGGGTCGCGCTCGGCTGCGGGCTGACCAAGAAGCGGCAACGCTGGTGGTTCACCACCGTGCCCGGCGCGATTGCCTCCACCGGCCTGGTGAAGGTCCGCCGCCGGTTCCAGCGGGTCGCCGTCGACACCAAACCGTTCATGTGGCTGCCGCTGCCGGCCCGGCATGGCTGGCGCGTCACCCTGCATACCCTGGAGGGCCAGACGCTCGGCGACTACGCCGACGCCGCCGAACGCCTCGCCCACTCCTGGGGTGTGCACGCCGTACGCGTCTCCTCGCCTCGGCCCGGCCGGGTCGTGCTCATGGCCACCATGCGTGATCCGCTGGTCAAGGTCGATCAGCTCCCGCCATCACCCGAACTGCTCAAGGTCACCGTGGGACGGCTGGAGACCGGCAAGCCGTGGACCATCGACTTCCGTACGGTGCCGCACTGGATCAACGCGGGCGCGACTCAGTCCGGCAAGTCCAACCTCGCCAACGCGCTCATCGTCGGCCTCGCGCCGCAACCGGTGGCGCTGGTCGGCTTCGATCTCAAGGGCGGAGTGGAGTTCACCCCGTACGCGCCCCGGTTGTCGGCGCTGGCCACCTCCCGTGCCGAGTCCGTCAGCCTGCTGTGTGACCTGGTGGGGTTGATGATCGACCGGATGGGGCTGTGCCGCCAGGCCGCCGCCCGCAACATCTGGCAACTCCCGCCCGGCGTCCGCCCGGTCCCGGTCGTGGTCCTGGTCGACGAGTTGGCCGAGCTCTACCTGATGGCCGACAAGAGCGAGAAGGACGAAGTCGCCAAGACCTCCACCGCACTGCTCCGGGTCGCGCAGCTGGGTCGGGCGTTCGGCCTCTACCTGTTCTGCTGCGGCCAGCGCATCGGCTCCGACCTCGGGCCAGGCGTCACCGCGCTGCGCGCTCAGTGCTCCGGCCGGATCTGCCACCGGGTCAACGACCCGGAGACCGCCACCATGACCCTCGGCGACCTCGACCCCGCCGCCCTGGTCTCCGCCCGCGCCATCGCCGCCGAGACACCTGGCGTCGCCATCGTCGCCAGCCAGGACGGCGAGTGGTACCGCGCCCGCTCTTTCTACGTCACCGAGCAGACCGCCGAACATGCCGCCCGCGCTCACGCCCACCTCGCCCCGTCCTGGGACGAGATCACCGCCCACCTACCTGAGCCCATCACCGCCTGACCGAAGGGAGGAACGATGCGACGCTTCGCCCGCTGGCTGCTCGACACCGGCCCGGTCCTCGTCCTGGCCGCCATCGCGGGTGCCGGATCGTTCACCCACATCCGCGACACCGCCAGCCAGCATGGCCAGACCGGCTGGATGTCCTGGGCCGTCGCCGTCTGCATCGACCTGACCTGCGTCATGGCCGCCCGCGAACGCCAACGCGACAAGAAGGCCGGCAAAGCCCGGCCCGCCCGCCTCACCTGGCCCGTCCTCGTCCTGACCGGCGGCATCGTCCTGTCCCTGGCCGCCAACCTCGCCCAAGCCGACCCGACCGTGTGGGGCTGGATCACTGCCGCCACCCCGGCCGCTGCCTTCCTCATCGCCGTTTCGATGCTGGAACGCCGCGCCACCCGTCCCGAATCATCCACTACCCCGGCGCCCTCGTCCTCGGCCCTGGAGCTCGTCCCGCACCATCCTCAAGACGAGGACGACGGTCAGGACGAGCGGGACGGCGACCTCGCGCCCGCGCTCGTCGACTACGCCCGCCGCGTCGCTGACGAACACCACGCCAAACACGGCAAGCCCATCACCCGCGACGCCCTACGCGCCCACCTGGGCGTGTCCAACCAACTCGCCTCCGACCTGCTGCGCACCCTGCGCACCGCCTGAAGGGAGAACCGACCGATGACCTACGACCACCGCACCGCTCTCATCAACGGCCTGCTCGACCTGGCTGCCTTCCTCGAAGCCCACCCGGACGTGCCCGTCTCCTCCAGCGTCACCGTCCACCACTTCCCCGACCAGGGCAGCGACGCCGACCAACGCGCCGAGATCGACCAGATCGCCGCCCTCGTCGGCTCGGTGATCGACTACGCGGACTCCCCGTACGGCCACTACGCCACCTCGCGCCTCTTCGGTCCGGTGGAGTACCGCGCCGTGGCGGTCCTCGCCGCCGCTCGCGCACGCCACGACGCCGAAGCCAGCTACCGCGGCTGCATCCAACCCGATCCGACACCCGCCACCTGACCAGGAGAACCGACCATGCGCATCCGCATCGACGGCACTCGGGCCGAAATCGTCGACGCCCTGATCCGCCTGCGCCTGCACTTCACCGTCTGCGGCGTCTCGCGCGCCTACCCCAACCGCGCCCACCCCCACCACTGGCGCGTCTACCTCACCACCCGCCCACGAGAAAGGAGCTGACCCTTGCCCGAGACCATGCCGGTGATCCACTACTGCTGTTGCACCTGCAGCGGCACCGGCCTCGACTCCGACGGTGTCCGCTGCCTCGACTGCGACGGGACCGGCATCGACAACCACGGCGCATAACGCGCAGCGCCCCCGGCCTGGCCGTACATCCGCCAAGACGCCTGCCAGGTCGGGGGCCATCCCTTCACCCGAACGAGCGAAAGGAGGTCTCCATCTTGCCCACAACCCACGCCACCGCGCACGCAAAAGCGGGCATGATCGCCCGACTCAACCACCCCGACTACGACCGCTGGGCGAGCCAGATCAAGCGCACCGGCGGCTGCCGCCAGCCCATCCACCTCCGCGGCAAGGTCGACCACTACGACCCCGCCACCGGCCAACTCCTGCACCGCTACACCACCCGCACCGAACCCGACGGCATCCTGCGTGTACCATGCAAGACCCGCCGCGCCTCCCGCTGCCCAGCCTGCGCCGAGACCTACCGCGCCGACACTTACCACCTCATCCGCGCGGGCCTCGTCGGCGGCAAAGGCGTCCCCGAGACTGTCACCAGCCACCCAACGCTGTTCGTCACCCTGACTGCCCCGTCCTTCGGCGCGGCCCACACCCGCCGCGAACACGGCGGCAAGGTCCAGCCCTGCCACGCCCGCCGCAACGCCACCACCTGCCCACACGACCGTGTCATGTCCTGCACCACTCGCCACGGCAGAGACGACCCGCGCCTCGGCGAACCGCTCTGCCCCGACTGTTACGACTACACCGGCTCCGTCCTGTTCAACGCGCTGGCCCCGCTGCTGTGGAAGCGCTTCGCCGACTCCGTACGCCGCCACCTCGCCAAGCTCGGCGGTCTGCTCCTCAAAGAGCTGCGCCATCACCTGACGCTCTCCTTCGCCAAGGTCGCCGAATACCAGCGGCGCGGCGTCGTCCACTTCCACGCCGTCATCCGCCTCGACGGCCCCGGCGGTCCCGACGCACCGCCACCGGGCTGGGCCACCCCCGACTCCCTGACGCGAGCAATCCGGCACGCGGCCAAGGCCGTCTCTGCCACCGCCCCGCCCTACGACGACCAGCCTGAGCGGGTCCTGCGCTGGGGCGACCAGCTCGACATTCGCCCCATCACCCTGAGCGGCGACCTCACCGAACAAGCTGTCGCCGGCTACATCGCCAAGTACGCCACCAAAGCCGCCGAATGCGTCGGCACCTTGGACCGCCGCATCCACTCACTGGAGACCCTGGACGCCTACGACCTGCGGGAACACGCCCGACGCCTCATCGCCACCTGTATACGTCTGGGTGCCCTACCGGACCTGGCCGAACTCCGCCTCGCCGACTGGGCCCACATGCTCGGCTTCCGCGGCCACTTCTCCACCCGCTCCCGCCACTACTCCTCCACCCTCGGCGACATCCGCGCCGATCGTGAACAACACGCCCGCGACAATGAGATCACCACCGGCCGCCTCCCATTCTTCGACGACGACACCGTCCTGGTGATCAGCGAATGGGAGTACGCAGGCAAGGGCCACTCCATCGGGGACCAACTCCTCGCCGCAGCGATCACCGGAGGGTGCCGATGAACACCCTTGCGAAGCTCTGGACCGTGGAGGACGTTGCGGAGTTCCTCGGCGTCCCCATCGCGACCCTCTACCAGTGGCGGTACCACCGCACGGGTCCGAAAGGCCACAAGATCGGCCGGCATCTGCGCTACATGCCCGAGGACGTCATGTCCTGGCTGCAGGAACAGGAGTAGCCATGGCCTTCGTCAAGGATTTGTGGACCAGGACAGTCCGCGACTCGGACGGCAAGACGCGGAAGGTCAGGGCCACACGGTACGGCAAGGGCAAGCGCTGGCTCGCCGTCTGGGTGGACCCCGATGGCAACGAGCGCTCGACCGCCTACGATCGCAAGGCTGATGCCGAGCGAAAGATCGCCACCATGGGCGCCGACATCGCTCGCGGCGACTATATCGACCCTAATGCGGGCAAGGTGCTGTTCGGCGAGTTGGCCGAGCGCTGGCTGGCCTCGCGCATCGTCGACCCAGCGACGAAGATCCGTTACGAGTACATCCATCGTCTGCACGTCGCGCCGGCCTTCGCCAAGCGCCAGGTGAAGAGCATCAAGCCATCACACGTCCAGGCATGGATCAGTGACCTGAGCAGCCGCTTCGGCACCTCGACCGTGCAGACGGCCTTCCTGGTACTCCAGGGCATCTTCAACCTCGCCGCCGCTGACGAGGTGATCAAGCGCAGTCCCGCCAAGTCACCCGTCGTCCAGGTGCCCAAGAGAGCTGCCGAGGAGATCATCGCCTGGTCGGACGAAAGGGTAAGCGCCGTGATCGACGCCCACCCGCCCCTGTTCCGACTGCTCCCGATGATTGGAGCCGCCTGCGGTCTGCGGCAAGGTGAGCTGTTCGGACTCGCCCTGGAGGACATCGACTTCGAGGAGCATGTGCTCCGCGTACGCCGTCAGATCAAGAAGCTGGGCAGCGATCACGCCTACGCCTTGCCGAAGAACGACCGGGAACGGGTCGTCCCGCTCCCCGACTGGGCGGCCGAGGCCATCAAGCGGCACGTCTCGGCCTATTCTCCGCTGATCTGCTCGCTGCCCTGGGAGAAGCTGGACGGCAAGCCACGCACGCACAACCTGCTTTTCCGCTGGACGGATGACCGCTACATCAGATCCCGGACATACAGCGAGACTGTCTGGAAGCCCGCACTCGTCCAAGCCAGCGTGATCCCGGCACCGGGGAAGGACTCCCGCCAGCGAAGGCGCTACACCACCTCCCGCAAGGAGGGGCTGCACCAGCTCCGGCACTACTACGCCAGCGTCATGCTGGCCGGCGGTGTCTCGGTCAGGGAACTCGCCGAGTACCTCGGCCACGCCGACCCCGGCTTCACCCTCCGCGTCTACGCCCACATGATGCCCGGCTCTCACGACCGCGCCCGCAAGGCGATCGACGACCGGTTGTTCCGTCCACGCGAGGTCTCTCACGGAACGGGGACGGAACAGTGATCACTTAAGCCCTACGCACAAGACAGCGAACCTCGCCCCAGGCTTAGCAACCAAGGCGACGCGCGCCAAGACGGGGGCGCGTGCGGCCTTGATCACAGAAACGCGACCCCATTGCCGATCAACCAGGCAGGGGTCGCGTTTGTATGTGTGTGGGCGTTCACCTGCGGCGTGTTGTCCTGCTGAAGAGAGCAGAGTGCCGGTCAGGCACAGATGGTCAGAGGCTGTCGAAGCTAACCTCTTGCATCGTCCCGTCCGGTCCCATCCGGAATATCCGCGGTGGACCCATGGTCCGCCGCGCCTCGGCGTACATGGCTGCCCGTTCGGCCTGTTCCCTGCCCGACGGGTCGGTCACTCGGAACCCGTGCAGGTGAAGACCGGCCGTATCGATGTGGCCGGGGTCGGGAGCTCCCTCTATCACGAAGCCAAACAACGCATGCAACGCATCCTCGCCCAGCTCAAGGGGATGGAACGGCAGTGGGTAGGGATCCTGATTTGGCCAGCCCGGCACGCGCCCGACAGGATGCTCGCCCGCCCAGTACGGCAGCTCAAAGTCGTACGGCTCGCCGATGTTCTCCTGGATACCGCCATCGGGCGACAGGCTCAGCGAGCGGACCAGCGCCCCGTCCTCCCAGACCGCGAAAGCAAGCCAGTCCACCACCGAGTGCATCGCATGCATGATGATCCGCCTGCCCGCACCGGCCTTGAGCAGATGCTCAGGCAACTCAGACGGACGATCGAGCACGAGCCTGCGATCACAGAACAGCTCGGCCCCGGCCAGTGCGGTGGCGTAGGTGACGTCGTCAGGCGGGTAGACACAGTCCCACAACGTGCCGTCCTCGGCGGATGCGACCGCATAACCTGGGTGAACCTGACGGACCAATGCCTCGGTCTCAGCCCGCTCCGAGCGCGTCGCGCCCAGCAGCGCGGGTCGGATGTCGCCCTCAGCGAACGCCAGCAATGCTGTCTTCGCGCCCATCCCGCCCCTCCAGAATCTCCAGCCAGCAAAGGCCTGCACCTTATCTGCCGAGGACGACACAAGTCGGCTGGTCTCGAGAGCCCAACCAGGACTCTGTTCAGGAACAGGCTGGTCTCTGTGCCGCGTCTCACGGAACAGGGACGGAACAGTGATCATCTAGGACCCGATCCCAAGACAAAGAACCCCGCCTCCCGGCACAGGGAAGCGGGGTTTCCGCACGTCAGAGGCTACTTGGCCAGGTGGCGGCTGATGACCAGGCGCTGGATCTGGTTGGTGCCCTCGAAGATCTGCATGATCTTGGCCTCGCGCATGTAACGCTCGACGCGGAACTCGCGCGTATACCCGTACCCGCCGAACACCTGCACCGCATCCGTCGTGACCTTCATCGCCGCGTCCGTCGCCACCAGCTTGGCGATGCTCGCCTGCTTGCTGTACGGCAGGCCGGCATCGCGCCGCCGGGCCGCGTCGAGGTAGGTGGCCCGCGCGCTCTCCACTCCCGCCGCCATGTCCGCCAGCAGGAACCCGAGCCCCTGGTGGTCGATGATCCGCTTGCCGAACGTCTGGCGTTCCTTGGCGTAGGCCACGGCCTCGTCGAGCGCGGCCTGTGCGAGGCCGGTGGCGCAGGCGGCGATGCCGAGGCGTCCCGAGTCGAGCGCGCTGAAGGCGATCTGCAGCCCCTGGCCCTCCTCGCCGATCAGCCGCTCCTCCTCCAGGATCGCCCCGTCCCAGTGGGCGCTGGTGGTCGGCACGGCGTGCAGCCCCATCTTCTCCTCGGGCCGCCCGAACGTCAGCCCGTCGGCGGCGCCCGGCGCGAGGAAGCAGGAGATGCCCCGCGACCCCTCCCCGGTCCGGACGAACAGCGCGTAGAAGTCGGCGAGGCCGCCGTGGGTGATCCACGCCTTGTTGCCGGTGATCCGGTAGCCGGTCTCCACCCGCTCCGCCTTGCAGGTCAGCGCCCCGGCGTCGGAGCCGGCCTGGGGCTCCGACAGGCTGTAGCCGCCGATCAGGCGCCCGGCCAGCATGTCGGGCAGCCACCGCTCGCGCTGTTCGGGGGTGCCGAAGGCGGAGACGGGGAAGCAGGCCAGGGTGTGCACGCTGGTGGCGACCGCGACGGCCGCCCACCGCATCGCCAGCTCCTCGATCACCTGCAGGTAGACCTCGTACGGCTGCCCGCCGCCGCCGAGCTCCTCCGGGTACGGCAGCCCGAGCAGCCCCGCCGCGCCCAACGTGGCGAACAGCCCTTCCGGGTACGTCTCGGCGCGCTCGTGCTCGTCGACCCGGCGCGCGAGCTCCTTGTCGGCGATCTCGCGGGTCAGCTCGATGAGATCCCTGGCGTCCTGGTCGGGCAGCAGCCGGTCAACGGTCACGATCTCTCCTGGCTCGTAACGGGCTCGTCCAGCCGCGCGAGCGCGGCCTTGGCGCGGTCGCGGAACTCGGCGACCCGGGCGAGCTTGATGTCCTCGTACCCCCGGATCAGGTCGGGCAGGCCCGCGATCTCCGCGACCGTCTCGGCGCTGCCGGGCGTGAGCTTGTCCAGCGCGGTCCGCATCAGGTCGCGGTATTCGACGACCAGCTCGCGTTCGACGCGCCGTACGCGGGCGTGGCCGAAGACGTCGAACGTCGTGCCGCGCAGCACCCTGGCCGCCCGCAGCCCGCGGAACAGGACCCCGGCGGAACGGCGTACCTTGATCTTACGCTTGAGCCCCATCGCCCGCAGCAGCGGCGGGTGCAGCAGCACCGACACGACCGCGTCCGGGCCGTACTCGCGCTCCCTCCGCTCCTTCTCCACGGGGTCGAGGTGCAGGCGGGCGACCTCGTACTCGTCCTTGTAGGCCATGAGCTTGTGCAGGGCCCGGGCGTACGCGAGCCCGATCCGGGCGCCCGCCTCCTCGCCCGCCAGCTTGACCGCGGTGACCGCCACCTGCCGCACGTCCTCCTCGTACGAACGGGCGTAGGCGGCGTTCTGGTAGCCGGTCAGGTCGGCGACGCGGGTGGCCACCACCTCGTCCAGCCCCTCGGCGGCCGGCGACGGAGCGGGCTCCGCAGCGACCACGGTGGCGCGGCCCCAGCGGAAGGCGGCGAGGTTCTGCTCGACGGCGGCCCCGTTGAGCGTGATGGCCCGCTCGACGGCGGCGGCGGAGACCGGCAGGCAGCCGTGCTGGTAGGCGGCGCCGAGGAGGAGCAGGTTCACCGGCATGTGGTCGCCGAACAGGCGCTCCGACAGCCCCTGGGCGTCCAGGCACTCGACGCGCCTGGCGGCGGACTCGACGCGGGCGACAGCGTCCGCGTGCCCCGGCACGACCGCGCGCCCGGTCACCATGGCGGCGGTCGGGACGACGGCGGTGTTCAGGATGGCGACGGTGCGTTCGGGCGAGGCCGTGGCCAGGTTCGACTCCGCCGCCGCGCCCAGCAGGTCGAACCCGATCAGCACGTCCGCGGTCCCCGGCGTGGCCCGCACGGAGCCCTCCAGGGGCCGCGCCGAGATCCGCACGTCGCTGACCACGGGCCCGCCCTTCTGCGCCAGCCCGGTCTGGTCGAGCCCGGAGGCGTACAGGCCGTCGAGGTGGGCCGCCATCTGCAGGATCTGCGAGACGGTGACGACGCCGGTGCCGCCGATGCCGGGCATCCGGATCAGGGCCTCGACGGGCCGGCTCGCGGGCTCCGGCACCTCGGCGGGCGGCGGCGGGGCCTGGCGACGGCGTACGGTGCCCGGCTCCACCAGCAGGAACGACGGGCAGTCGCCCTTGAGGCAGCTCAGGTCGGAGTTGCAGGAGGCCTGGTGGATGCGGGTCTTGCGGCCGTACTCGGTCTCGACCGGCTGCACGGACAGGCAGGTCGACACCTCGCCGCAGTCGCCGCAGCCCTCGCAGACCCGCTCGTTGATCACGACCTTCTCCGTGGGCGTGGGCAGCTTGCCGCGCTTGCGCAGCCGCCGCTCCTCCGCCGCGCACCGGTCGTCGTGGATGAGCACGGTCACGCCGTCCAGGGCGGCCAGCTCCTTCTCCACCTCGGGCAGGTCGTCGCGGTGCCGCACCGACGCGATCCCCGCCAGCCGCACCCCCCGGTACGTCTCCGGCTCCGGCGAGGTGACCACGATCCGGCGCACACCCTCGATGGCCAGCTCGTGCGTCAGCGCCGGCACGTCCAGCCGGCCCTCGGCGCGCTGGCCGCCGGTCATGGCCACGGCGTCGTTGTAGAGCAGTTTGTACGTCATCGTCACCCCGGCGGCGACGGCGGCCCTGATCGCCAGGGAGCCGGAGTGGTGGAAGGTGCCGTCGCCGAGGTTCTGCACGAAGTGCCGGTCCTCGGTGAACGGCGCCAGCCCGAACCACTGCGCGCCCTCGCCGCCCATCTGCGTGAGGCCCACCTGGGTGCCGCGGCCGTGGCCGTCCAGGGCGATCATGGCGTGGCAGCCGATGCCGACGCCGACCAGCGTGCCGTCGGAGGTGCGGGTGGAGGTGTTGTGGGGGCAGCCGGAGCAGAAGTACGGGGTGCGCGCGGCCACCAGGGGCAGCATGCGCCTCGGCCGGACCTTCGCGCGCGGGGCCAGGTCGATGCCCAGGCAGGTGGCGACGGCCTTGGCCACGTCCTCTGCGCCCAGGGTGCCGCGGGCGGTCAGCAGGTCCCGGCCCACGACCGCCGGCATGCGCTCCCGCCCGTACAGGGCCTGCTTGAGCTGCCCCTCCAGGAACGGCACCTTGTCCTCGACCACCAGCACCTTGTCCAGGTCGGCGGTCATGGCGGCCAGGTCGTCGTAGGCGAGCGGGAACGGCATCCCGAGCTTGATCAGCCGGATCCCGCGCTCGTCCAGCGCCGCCTCGTCCAGGCCGAGGTCGGCCAGGGCGCGCAGGACCACCGCGTACGTGGTGCCGGAGGCCAGGATGCCCAGGGCGGTGTTGCCCGCTCCCGCCGTCACCCGGTTGAGGCCGTGCTCGCGGGCGTACTCGCGGGCCAGGTCGAGGCGGCGGGTGAGCATGTCGTGCTCGGCGTCCAGCGCGGCGGCGCCGAGCAGGAGGGGGGCCGCGCCGCGATCCCTCTTGTCGGGCATCGGGATGCCGGCGCGGAGCCGGCCGAGGTCCACCGTGGCGGACGCGTCGGCGATGTCCGCGACGATCTTCAGCCCGGCCCAGAGGCCGGTGGCGCGCGACAGGGCCACCGCGTGCAGCCCGAACTCGACGATCTCCGCGATCGAGCCGGGCGCGAGCAGCGGCATGGACAGGCTCTGGCACATGGGCTCGCACGTGCTGGGCAGCGTGGAGGACTTGCAGCCGGGGTCGTCGCCGATCCAGGCCACCGCACCGCCCAGGGGCGCCGTGCCGGCCGTGTTGGCGTGCCGGATGGCGTCGGCGGCGCGGTCGAGGCCGGGGTTCTTGCCGTACCAGAAGCCGGTGACGCCGTCGTGCCTGCGGCCCGGCACCTGGTCGAGCAGCTGGGTGCCGGCCACCGCCGTGGCGGCCAGCTCCTCGTTCAGGCCCGCCTGGAAGACCACGCCGGCAGGGTCCAGGAACCGTGCCGCCCGCTTCATCTCCAGGTCCACGCCTCCCAGCGGCGAACCCTGGTAACCGGTGACGAACACGCGCGTGTCCAGCCCGTGTTCCTCGTCCAGCCGGCGCTGCTCCAGCGTCAGGCGCACCAGGGCCTGGATGCCGGAGATGAGCACCCGGCCGTCATGTGCCGTGTACTTGTCGTCGAGCGACACTGTTGGCTCGCTCACGCTCGAACCTCCTGGCCTCGTACTTGTGTGCCAAGCACAGCAATGCGGGATGATATGCGCAAGTATTAGATGAGAAAGTGCCCGGAAGACGCAAACTATGTGAACACTTGGGCTTGGCGGCTGAGGTTCTTTGCGCCGGACGAAGGGGTTCTCGCATGCCTGATGTGGACGACGTCGACCACCGCATCCTCCGGCTGCTGCGGGAGGACGGGCGCAGGACGTTCTCGGAGATGGCGGAGCTGGTGGGGCTGTCGGTCGCGGCGGTGAAGCGGCGGGTCGACCGGCTCAGGGATCTCGGCGTGATCACGGGGTTCACGGTGCAGATCGACTACGGCAAGCTGGGGTGGGGGATCGAGGCGTTCACGGAGCTACGTTATCCGGGCACGACTCCCGTGAGCGAGATCGTCCGCACCGCCACGGACGTGCCCGAGGTGCAGGCGGTGTTCACGATCGCGGGCGATCCGGACGCCCTGATCCATGTGCGGGTACGCGACCTCGGGCACCTGCAGCAGGTCATCGACCGGCTGCGGCGGGCCGGGGACGTGACCGGGACCAAGACGCTGCTGGTGCTCGGCTCGTGGACCCGCGACGCGCTGTCCTCTCGCGCCCGCTGAGCCTCACCGCTTCTTGCCCGCTCCGGCGGGAGTGCGGTCGCGGGTACGGTCTCGGGCCTGCTCGCGGCGGGAGAAGTGCCAGACGAGCAGGCTGATCGCCAGGAGGACGGCGAAGCCCAGGCCGAGCCCCCAGCCCGACACGCCGGCCAGGGGAAGGTCGTCGGCCTCCGTCTCCGGTTCCTCGCCGCCGGACTCCGGCCGGGAGCCGCGATGGGCGGGTCCCCCGCCGACCCCCACCTGATATCCACCCTCATGGAGACCTTCCGGGTACGGCACCTGGCCAGGCCCGGCCTTCTCGCCGGGGCCCGGCTGACCGGGACCCGGCTGGACCGGCCCCTGACCGGGGACGGGCTGGAGCGGATCCTGGCCGGGCAGGGGCGGAACGTAACCCTCACCGGGGACGGGCTGCGCAGGCCCGGCGTCGTCGCCCGAAGTGGGACCCGGAACGGGGCCCGGCTCCGCCGTGGCGGACGGCACCGGATCGGCCGTGGGCACGGGGTCCGGTTCCTTGGGGGTGTCGGGGCTCGGCGTCGGCCGCGGAGCCGGGGCCGGGTCGGGTACGGCGGACGCGCAGCCGCCGCCCCCGGCGGGGCCCTCCACCGGCGCGTCCTCGGAA
Organism: Nonomuraea sp. NPDC052116; assembly: GCF_040680035.1. Taxonomy (NCBI): domain Bacteria; kingdom Bacillati; phylum Actinomycetota; class Actinomycetes; order Streptosporangiales; family Streptosporangiaceae; genus Nonomuraea; species Nonomuraea sp. NPDC052116. The sequence continues at coordinate 143,448 of NZ_JBFAWA010000032.1, forward strand.
CCGCCCGTGTTGCCGAGGGCGCAGTCGTCGACGGCGCCGTCCGGGCCCGCGGCCTCCGGACGGCCCCCGAGCCGCGCCCGGGTCGGGCTGACCATCCGCGTCGTCCCGCTGCCCATCCCCCAGGCCGTGACCTCGGCGCGGTTGAGGACGTGCGCGCCCTCCGGGACTCCCGGGTCGATCGTGACCGGGATCTCGTAGCTCACGCTCTGCCCCGCGGGGAGCGTCAGCCCGGGCCCGCCGCAGGCGACGGCGCCGCCGTGCCTGATGAGGGCGCAGTCGTCGGGGATCGGGCCCGGGATCGCGTTGCGGTCCAGCGTGTCGATGACCGTCACGTTCTCAGCGGCCCGGTCCCCCGCGTTCGTGACGGTGACCGAGTAGACCGACTCCCCGCCGATGACCATCGGCTCCGGGCTGACGGTCCCGATGATCCGCAGGTCCGGGCTCCCGGGCGCGTGGAACGCGGCCGGAACCGCGCCGGACAGCGGCGGCGGGGCGGAGCCGTACACTCCGGTCCACCCGCCTACGGCGAGGAGCGCGATGACCGCCGCGATCCCGGGCATGCCCATGTCGTCCCCCCGCCTGACCACGCCGTGCCGCTCGACCGGGGACGATCCTCCTCTCACCCGCCCCGCCCACGGGGCGGCCCGACCGGAACCATGCGCCGCCATGGCGAACCCTTTGCCCGCCCGGCAGGCGTTCCGCGCTCGACGAACAGCCGCCCGCCAGGGATCAAGGACGCGTACCGTCGGGGTCATGCCCGATGTCGCCCGCTACGACGAGATCGCCGACTTCTACGCCTCCGGCTGGACCGACGTCATCGACGACCCGGCCTCCGCGCGCCTGCTCGACCTGCTGGGGCCGGTCGCGGGCACGCGGGTGCTGGAGATCGCCTGCGGCCACGGCCGGGTCAGCCGCGAGCTGGCCCGCCGGGGCGCCGCCGTCGTGGGCGTGGACGTCTCACAGGCCCTGATCGCGAAGGCGAGGGCCGCCGAGCGCGACGCGCCGCTGGGCATCCGCTTCCTCCACGCGGACGCCTCCCGGCCCGGCCTGCCGGGCCCGTTCGACGCGGTGGTCTGCAACTTCGGCCTCTCCGACATCGACGACCTCGAAGGCGCCGTCGCGACCGCCGCCGGCGCGTTGCGGCCCGGAGGGGTCTTCGTCTGCTCGATCCTGCACCCGTGCTTTCCCGGCGGCCCGGGGGTGTCCGGCTCCTGGCCGGGGGACGCGCGCTACCACGCCGAGGGCTGGTGGCGCGCCGACGGGGAGCTTTCCGCGCTGCGCCGCCAGGTGGGCGCCAACCACCGTACGCTCTCGACGTACGTCAACACCTTCCGCCGCCACGGCCTGTGGGTGGACGAGCTCGCCGAGCCCGAGCCGGCTCCCGAATGGGCGGCGAATCGACCGGAAGCGGCCCGCTTCCCCGTGTTCCTCGTCATAAAGTGCGTCAAGGAATTACGGGAAACGGGGGCATTGTCGTGAGAAATCCGGAGACCGCGGCTCAGTTGGCGGCGCACAGGGCGTCCAGGACCGCTCGGATCAGCATGAGCGCCTTCACCGGCACCCTCGGAACGTTCGCGATGCTCGCGAGCTTCATGCCGACCAGCTACGACTGGGACCCGGAGATGCCGGATTACAGCGATCCGGACATGATGACGCTGGCGACCGCGGCGTCGGGTTCCGCCGTCCTCCTGACCCTGCTGGCGATGGCCTTCGTGTGGCGGAGCACGTCGGCGTTCGTCGTCTTCTCCCTCCTCCTCGCCGTCGACCTCTACCGGTTCACCATGCTGATCACTCACTGAGGCGGCGTGTAGGGCGGGAGGTTGAAGCGGGTCCGGATGGTCCGCTGGACCGTCGCCTTGTCCGACCGGGCGTCGACGGTCATCACGTACTCCTTGCCCCTGAACAGCTCCACCACGGGGTCGATCTTGCTGTGGTACTCGCGCAGGCGTCTGGCCAGGGCGTCCGGGGTGTCGTCGGCGCGGGAGACCAGCTCGCCGCCGCACACGTCGCAGCGGCCCTCCTCCGCCGGCCGGTGGGCGATCAGGTTGTAGTCCATGCCGCAGCGCGAGCACAGGCGGCGGGCCAGGACGCGGCGGCGCACCTCCTCGTCCGGCAGGTCCAGGTGGATCACCCCGTCGATGTCGTAGCTCTCCAGGAAGAACTCCGCCTGGCGGCGGTTGCGGGGGAAGCCGTCGATGATGAAGCCGTAGTTCCAGTCGTGCTGCTGGAGCCGGTCCCTGACCACGGCCTCCACCAGGTCGTCCCCCACCAGTTCGCCGGCCGCGACCAGGCGGCGGACCTGGGCGCCCAGCTTGGTGTGGCTCTTGACGTGCCAGCGGAAGATGTCGCCGACGCTGATGTGCACGAGGTCGAGGTCGCCGGCGAGCATGGCGCTCTGGGTGCCCTTGCCGCTGCCCTGGACGCCGAGGATCACGTATTTCCGCATATGCCCCACGTTCCCACAACCGACCCGGCGGGATCATGGTCGGGAAGGTGTGCGGTGTGGCGGCACCCGGAGCACACCACACCACACACGTCCATCACCGAGGGGGTGAACTGCCAGTTTGCGGAAATTTCCGAAATATGTCAATGAATCGTAGAAAGCTATCGGCCCTGGAGGCCGGTGCCAACCGTAATAATCTGCCATTACTTGGGGAAACTCTCGCCGAAATATTTCGACACTTGTGAAACTTGCGCAGCGTGAGTTGATACGTAGATTTCCGGATGCTTCACACAGCGGTTGTGCCGGAAGGTGGGTTCATGCGCGCGCTGACCGTGTTCCTGTCCAGCCTGCTCCTTGCCACGACGCTCTCCGCCCCCGCCGGGGCGAAACCGCTCGCCCTGACGTCCGAGGTCGTCTTCCAGCGGGCCGACTTCGCCACCGGCACGTACGAGGGCACCACGGCCGGCGACGGCCTGTCGTTCGGCACGGCCGCCGGCACCGTCTCCTACACCGACGCGCTCGGCACCAAGAGCTGGGAGTACGCCCGCTGGACCGGCCCCGAGCGGACGATCGGGTTCGACGCCACCGAGCTGATCGCCTCCTGGACCGCGGACGTGCCCCCGGGCAGCTGGATGCAGGTCGAGGCCCGGGCCAGGAACGCCGAGGGGCTGACCAAGTGGTTCTCGCTCGGCCGCTGGTCGTACGCGGAGGGCGACATCCGCCGCACCTCCGTTTCGGGACAGGGCGACGCCGACGCGAACGTCTCGGTGGACACGCTGGTCGCGGCGGCGGGCAAGCCCATCACCGCCTACCAGCTGCGCCTCACCCTCTACCGCGCGCCCGGCTCCGCGGTCACGCCACGCGTGCGCACCTCCGGCGTCATGGCCTCCAACGTGCCCGAGCGCAAGACCGTGCCGGTCAGCCCGGGCGGGGGCGCGTGGGGGACGGAGCTCGCCGTGCCGCGCCGCTCCCAGAACGTGCACCAGGGCCACTACCCCGAATGGGACGGCGGCGGCGAGGCCTGGTGCAGCCCGACCTCGACCACCATGGTCCTCGGCTACTGGGACAGGTGGCCGAGCGCGCAGGACACCTCCTGGGTCGACCCCTCCGACCCGAACCCCGAGGTCGACTACGCCGCCCGCTACACCTACGACCACGCCTACCAGGGCGCCGGCAACTGGCCGTTCAACACCGCCTACGCCGGACGCTACGGGATGGACGGGTTCGTCACGCGGCTGCGGTCGCTGACCGAGCTGGAGCAGCTGATCAAGGCGGGCATCCCGGTCATCACGTCGCAGTCGTTCAAGAAGGGCGAGCTGCCCGGCGCCGGCTACGGCACCAACGGGCACCTCATGGCGATCGTGGGCTTCACCTCGTCGGGCGACGTGATCGCCAACGACCCGGCGTCGTCCGGCAACGCCGCCGTGCGGCACGTCTATCCCCGGGCGGCCTTCGAGAACGTGTGGCTGCGGAGCTCCAGCAGCGGCGGCGTGACGTACATCATCCACCCGCCCGGCCACGCGCTGCCCGCCACGACGCCGGGGCTGCCCGCCAACTGGTGATCCCCGGCCCCGGGTTCTCGACGGAAGGTCGGAAAGGTGCGTACTCTGGCAACCGGGAGTTGTCGGGGGATCACGAGGCGCGCTCGGAGTGGCGCCTCCTAGTTCGTGCCGCCCGCCGACCTTCCTCGCCGTGGAGCGCCGGATGACCGACGACGAATTCGCGACCGTCGAGAGGCCCCGACCGCGCTGGAACGGTCCACCCCTCCTGCTGTCGTCCGGTGGCGCCCGCGTCCTGGTGGCGGGCACGGGGACGCATCGGCCCGAGTCGCCGCTGCCGGCCGTGCCCGCCGTGCCGGCGACGGTCGCGGACGTCGGGCGCTGCCTGGTCGAGCGCGGTGGGCTGGTGCCGGCCCACCTGACCGTACGGCTGGACCCGGCGACCCCCGCCGACCTGGGGCAGGCGCTGGACCGGCTGGCCCAGGAGGCGACGTCCGTCCTGATGTTCTACTACGTCGGCCACGGCCTCATCGGCCCGGACAACGAGCTGCACCTGGCCACCCGCGCCACCGTGGACCTCGGCCGGGGCGCGCCCGGATACCAGGCGCTGCCGTACGGGGTCGTGCGCCAGATCCTCTCCGCGTCGCGGGCCGAGCTCGTCGTCGTGGTCCTGGACTGCTGCTTCGCCGGCCGCGCGCGCGGGGCGTCGTCGCAGGCGGTGGAGCGGGTGTTCGACTCGATGTGGCAGGGGGCGTACCTGCTCACGTCGTCGAGCAGGGACGAGAACTCCTGGGCGCTGCCCGGCGTCCGGCACACGGCCTTCAGCGGCGCGCTGCTGCGGCTGCTGAACGCGGGTGACCCGGCGGGGCCCTCGGCGTTCACCCTGGACCACGTCTACCACAGCCTCGCCCGCAGGCTCCCCGACGCCGGTTTCCCCCGGCCCCGCCGCCAGGCCACCGACCTGGGCGATCGCCGCGCGTTCGCGGTCAACCCGGCCTACGTGGCCCCGCGCTCCCGGCCGGTCCCGCCGGTCGCGGAGCCCGGCGACGAGGCCGGCCCGTACCGGGGACTGGCCGTGTACGGGCCCGAGGACGCGGAGGTGTTCTTCGGGCGGCAGGAGCTGACCAGGTCGCTGGTGGCGCGGGTGCGGGAGGTGTTCGGGAGCGGACGCCCGCTGATCGTGACGGGTCCTTCGGGGGCGGGGAAGTCGTCGGTGCTGCGGGCCGGGCTGATCCCGGCGCTGCGGCACCAGATGGCGGAGGAGCTGTCGTGCGTCGTGCTGGCCCCGGGCGCCGATCCGTCGGCGGAGCTGGCCCGCAGGCTGCCCCCGGGCGGCCGGCGGTTACTGCTGGTGGTGGACCAGTTCGAGGAGGTCTTCACCGCCTGCGCGGACGAGCGGGCCAGGCGGCGCTTCGTCGAGGAGCTGGTCGCGCTCTCCAGCTCGGCGGCCGTGGTGGCCTCCGTCCGGGCCGACTTCTTCGGGCACTGCGCGTCGTACCCGGGGCTGCTGGAGGCGATGCAGCGGCCCGCGATCGTCGGGCCCATGACCGTGACGCAGCTGCGCGCCGCGATCGAGGGCCCGGCGGCGCGGGCGGGGCTCTCGCTGGAGCCGGGGCTCACCGACCTGCTGCTCGAAGACGTCGGAGCCGGTGACGTGGAGCACTCGGGCGGCGTGCTGCCGCTGCTGTCCCACGCGCTGCTGGCCACCTGGCAGCGCCGTACGGAGCGAACGCTGACGATGGCCGCGTACCGGGCCTCGGGCGGCATCGCGCGGGCGCTGGCCACGAGCGCCGAGGAGACGCTGCGGCACCTCGGCGCGGACGTGGAGCCGATCGCACGAGACCTGCTCGTACGGCTGGTGCACCTCGACGAGCAGACCGACGACACGAGGAAGCGGGTGGCCCTGGCCGACCTGGCTCCCGCGGGCGTCCCGCGGCGGGTCCTGGACGAGTTCGTGCGCACGCGGCTCCTCACGGTGAACGAGGACGAGGCGGAGATCGCCCACGAGGCCCTCATCCGCGCCTGGCCCAGGCTCCGGAACTGGATCGAGACCAACCGGGTCGACCTGCTCGTCCGCCAGCGCCTGGCCGAGGACGCGGAGACGTGGCAGCGGCAGGGCCGGGACCCGGCGTACCTGTACGCGGACAGCCGCCTGGCGGCGGCACAGGCTGTTGCGCAGGGCGCGCGATCGGCGACCGAGCAGGCGTTCCTCGACGCGGCGCTGCGGCGGCGCAGGCGGCGGACCTGGATCGTCCGCCAGGTGATCGCCGCCCTCACGGTCCTCCTCCTCGCCGCCGTGACCGCTGGCGTCCTGGCCCTGCGGCAGACCGCCGAGGTGACCAGGCAACGCGACCAGGCCGTCTCCACGCAGGTCGCCGACTCCGCCAACAGCGCCGCCGACGCCTCGCTCGGCGCCCAGCTCTCCCTGGTCTCCTACCGCATCGCCGACACCCCGGAAGCCCGGGGCGCGCTGCTCGGCACGCTCGCGCACCCGGTCGGCGCCCGCCTGATCGGGCACCGGGGCCCGGTCGAGTGGGTGTCCTACCGCCCCGACGGCCGCATGATCGCCACCGCCTCCAGCGACGCCACCGCCCGGCTCTGGAACGTCTCCGACCTCGCCCGCCCCAAGGCAGTGAGCGAGCTCAAGGGCCACGCCGCGAGCGTGGTGCGAGCGGTGTTCAGCCCGGACGGGCGGGTGCTCGCGACCGCGTCCGTGGACCGGACCGCCCGGCTCTGGGACGTCTCCGACCCGGCCAGGCCACGGGTCCTCGCCACGCTCACGGGCCACACGAACAAGGTGAGCTCGGTCGCGTTCAGCCCCAAAGGAGGCGTCCTGGCCACCGTCTCCTTCGACGGCACGACCCGGCTGTGGAACATCACCGACCCCGCCCGACCCGCCCAGATCGCCCTCCTGCGGCAGAAGTACGTGCTCAACGACGTCGCCTTCAGCCCCGACGGGCGGCTGCTGGCGACCGCGGCGGGCGACGGGAGCACCACGATCTGGGACGTGCTGGACCCGGCGCGGCCCGGCGACCCGACGGTGCTGAGCGCGCCGGACGGCGGCAGCACCTGGAGCGTGACCTTCGACCCCGCCGGCCGCCGGCTCGCCACCGCCTCCACCACCGGCACGCTGTACCTCTGGGACGTCACCGCGGCCAAGCGCGTCGGCAGCGCGCGGGGCCGGGGCTCCTTCGTGTACGACATCACGTTCAGCCCCGACGGCAAGCTGCTGGCCAGCACCGACACCAACGCCTCCGTCACCCTGTGGGACGTCTCGAACCCGGCGGAGCCGCGGCGCACGACCGCCCTGACCGGGTTCGCGAACACGGTGACCGCCGCCGCGTTCAGCCCGGACGGCCGGACGCTCGCCACGTCGTCGGCGGACAGCATGGCCAGGCTGTGGAACGTCTCCGACCCCGCCCGCGTCTCCTACCGCGCCGGCCTCGGCGAGCACACCGGCCCCGTCAACGCGCTCTCGATCTCTCCGGACGGCCGGATCATGGCCACCGCCTCCGGCGACAAGACCGTCAAGCTCTGGGACGTCTCCGACCCGGGCCTGGCCAGGTCGCTGTCCACGCTGTCCGGTCACACGGACATCGTCCAGACGGTCCGTTTCAGCGCGGACGGCCGCATGCTCGTCAGCGGCTCCTCCGACCAGACGGCCAAGCTGTGGGACGTCTCCCGGCCGGCCACCCCGAAGCTGCTGGCGACGATCAGGAAGCACGTGAACGTCGTGGAATCCGGCGCGTTCAGCCCGGACGGGCGGACGGTGGTGACGACGTCGCGGGACGGCCGCACCTACCTGTGGGACCTGACCGATCCCCGGGCCCCCAAGCTGGTCTCCTCGCCCGGCGACGCCGACAACTGGCTGAACGCCGCCATGTTCAGCCCCGACGGCCGCATGCTCGCGATCGGCTCGGGGACCGGGGCCATCCGGCTCTGGGACGTGTCCAGGCCCGCCACTCCGCGGCTGCTGGCCAACTACCCCGCGCACACCAACAGCGTGCTCGGGCTCACGTACAGCCGGGACGGCAGGACGCTGGCGTCGGTGGGCTCCGACGGGACGGCCCGGCTCTGGGACCTCACCCACCCCGAGCGGCCGGCGCAGGTCGCGGTCCTGCTGGGGCACACGGGCGCGGTGGACAGCGTGGCCTTCACCGCCGACGGGCGCAGGCTGGCCACGGGGGCGCGTGACGGCACCATCCGGATCTGGAACCTCGCCGACCGGGCCCGGCCGGTCACGTGGGCGGTGCTCGCCGGGTCCAACTGGGTCAACGGAGTGGCGTTCACGCCGGACGGGAACGTGCTGGCCAGCGCGTCGGGCAACGGGACGGCGCAGCTCTGGAGCATGGACGTGGAGCAGGCGCGGCAGCACGTCTGCGAGGTGTCCGGAATGATCATCACCCGGAGCGAGTGGGCCCAGTACGTGCCCGGGCTCCCGTACAGTCCGCCCTGCCAGGCCGGGTGACGCCGGTCGTGGAGATCGCGCGTCTTGCGCCCGCGGATCTCCCTGGCCATAGACTTCGGTGAGATGGCGTAATCTCCCATGATCCACCCGCACTGCTCCGTCTGCCGAAAACCGTGAAGGGCCGACCTTGTCGCGAAAAGTAAGCACAAAAGGCGTGCTCACCGACGACGAGCGTGTCACGATCCGCGACGTGGCCGCCCGGGCAGGCGTGTCGGCCACCACGGTCTCCAGGGTGATCAAGGGTGACTACCCGGTCGCCCAGGCCACCAGGACGCGGGTGCTGCGGGCGATGCGCGACCTCGACTACGTGCTCAACGTGCACGCCCGCGCCCTGTCGGGGGCGAGCACGAAGACGGTGGCGTTCGTGCTGGACGACGTCACGGGGCCGTCCTTCGCGTACGTGGCCAAGGGCGTCGAGCAGCAGGCCACCGCCGAGGGGCGGCTGTGCATGGTGTGCACCACCCACGGCGACCCGGCCAGGGAGCTGGCCGTCGTGGAGGCGATGCGCGAGCAGCGGGCCGACGCGGTGATCCTGGTGGGGGGCGGCTCGCTGGACGACACGTACCGCGAGCGCATGTCCCACTTCGCCCACGCCCTCGACAAGGCGGGCTCCCGGCTGGTGCTGTGCGGGCGGCCGCCGCTCGGGGACGACGTGCCCACGACCGTCGTCGAGTACGACAACGAGGGCGGCGCCTACGCCATGACCAGCCACCTGCTGTCGCAGGGCCACCGGCACATCGCCCTGCTCGGCGCCTCGTCCCCCGCCGACCGCAGCACCACGAAGGTCGACCGGGAACGCGGGTTCGTGCGGGCGCACGAGTCCTTCGGGGTGCCGTACGACCCTGACCTGGTCATCCCGGCGGGGTTCGGCCGGGCCGACGGCTACGAGGGCACGCGCCGGCTGATCGCGCTCGGGACGCGGTTCACCGCGGTGTTCGCGGCCACCGACATGGTGGCCATCGGGGTGCTGGCGGCGCTGCGGGAGGCGGGGCTGCGGGTGCCCGACGACGTGTCGCTCGTCGGGTACGACGACATCCCGTTCGCCGCCGACCTGGAGCCGGGGCTGACGACAGTGCACATCCCGACGGAGGAGCTGGGACGGACGGCGGTCCGGCTCGCGCTGAACCGCGAGGAACGCCAGCACGTGGTCCTCGGCACCCACATCGTCGTCCGCAACTCCGTCCGCCCTCCGACCCGAACCCAGTAGGTGGGCCGGGGCCCACCCGCCCGTTGCCCGTCTGGGTGGTTCACCGACTGATGCCTCCCGGCGGGGGCGCAAACGGCCGTCTTCGGAGAACTCTCGTGCGCCTGGCGCCGCTGCGAGTCAGGCACCACCGACGGCCACCGCAGCCTGACGTGCAGTGCTGAACAGGGACACCGTGAGAGAGGCGGCAATGGACCAAGGCACCCGCGGCGAGCTCATCAGTCGGCTGGCCGAGGCGATCAGGTCCGTCACGACCGCGCACCCGCTGCGGGTCGCCATCGACGGGCCGCCCGCCGCCGGCAAGACCACGCTGGCCGACGAGCTCGCCGTCGTCCTGCGCGCGCAGGACCGCGACGTCATCCGCGCGACCATCGACGACTTCCTCTTCCCCCGCGCACAGCGCTACCGACGCGGCCAGTACTCGGCCGAAGGCTGCTACTTCGACGCCCACGACCACGCCGCGCTGTGCCGGGTCCTGCTCGACCCGCTGGGCCCAGGCGGAGACCGAAGGTTCCAGCACGCGGTCTACGACAGAGACGCCGACACCCCATCGTCCCCACCGGCCACGACCGCCCCCGCAGACGCCGTACTGCTCTTCGACGGCGTCTTCCTCCTGCGCCCAGAACTCATCGACCGGTGGGACCTGCGCATCTTCGTGTCCGTCCCATTCGAGCAGACGGTAGATCGCGCCCGGGACCGAAGCACAGCGCCGGCCGGATCCACCGCCGACACCGCCGAAATCGAACGGTCCTGGCGCAACCGCTATATCCCCGCCCAACAGCTCTACTTCGCCTCAGCCCGCCCGACCGACCACGCCGACATCATCGTGTACAACGATCAGCTCCAACGGCCCGCCTGGGAAGTCCGACCACACTCATCGACCTCGTCGGTTTGCCGCCATCACTACCGGGACCCCGACGCGTCATGAGAGGGTCGACTCCTTCGGCGCTGGGTCGTCGGTCCAGCCCAGCCGCTTGATCACATACCCCGAGGACCCGTCACCCTCCTGGATCGCGAGCAGTTGCCCGCTGTCCCGATCGATGATGATCTGCTGACGGGTGGGCGCTTCGCCGTAGGTCAGCGCGACCCCGGTTCGGCCGTCGATGTCGGTGACGTCGTTCTCAACCCGCACACCCGGCAGGCCGGCGAGCACGCGGTAGAGCGCGGCCCTGGTGGCGGGGGTGCTCTCGACGTCGAGAAGGAGCCACTTGCTCGCCCCCCACAGCCACGCCTCTGGGGCCTCCTTGTCGTTGGCCCGCAGCATCTCGGCCTTGAGCGCCTCAGGTTCGGTGGGCAGTTCCGTCACGGGCTTGGTCGTCATCTTCAGCGGGGTGAAGTAGGTCTTTCCCGACAGGCAGCCGTCACACAGGTCAGGCGAGCCCGCCTCCTTCCACGCCTGTTCGTCAGCGGGCGTGAGCGGTTTGGCGGAGACGCGTCCGCGCTGTGTCCGATACCCGCGTTCCCGGCTCGCCCACAGCACGTCCCTGACCCGCTGCTCGACGGTGAAGGTCGCGGTTCTCCGTCGCGCCACCTGCACCATCTCCCGCCGCCACCACGCCCCGGTTCCCGGGGGCTGGGCGGCCAGCCGGTCGGCCGCTGCGGCGAGCACCGCGTCCGCGTCCGGCGCCGCGACCGTCTGGACGTCCGTCCCGCCCAGGAGTGGCACCGCCACGAAGCCCCCGGCCATCACCGCGCTGACCGCCACCGCCGCGAGCATCACCTTGGGCCAGACCGGCAGGCGCCGCCTCCGGGAGGCGCCCGGCATCCGGGCGCGGGCGGCCGTCACCGTGGCATGGTCGGCGGGCGGCACCTGCGGCATCACCTCGTCGATGAGCTGGAATTCCTTCATCACACCTCAACTCCCAACGCGTCACGAAGCTTGGTTCTGGCCCGGCTGAGCCGGGAGGCGACGGTGCCGTAGGCGATGCCGAGCGCCGCCGCCACCTCGTCGTAGGTCAACTCGCCGTAGGCGATGAGCAGCACCACGTCGCGTTCACCGCGCGACAGCCCGGCCAGCGCGGCCGAGAGTTGCTGTACGGTCACCCGCGCCGCGACCCGATCCACCACCCGCTGATCGTGGCCGTCCTCGTCGGCAGGCGGCCCCGACCTGGCCAGTGCCCGGTATCGCCGCAGCTCGGCACGTCGGTGCCGGCCGATGAGTTTGGTGGCGACGCCGTACAGCCAAGGTCTGATGCCGCCTTGGGCGGCGTCCAAGCTGTCGCGCCGGCGGAAGGCGATCAGGAAGGTCTCGGCGGCGAGGTCCTCGGCGACGTCAAGCTCGAGGCGGCGGCCGATGTAGCGGCGAATCTCCTCGTAGTGGGTATCGAAGAGGACGGAGAATCGCTCGGGATCGGCGACCTCTCCGTCGAGGAACGTGGTCATGCATGGTCTCTCTCGCCGGGAATGTCTGACACCAGTGATTGCCCGGTCGCGGCCAACCCTTCCATGTGAGTTTCACAGCCGCGCAGCGATCATCTCGGGCGTGAGGGCGTCGACGGCGTTCACGATCTGGGGTCCTGGACTGGTGGGGCAAAACCAACGAGGTTGCTGCCGACCTGCTGAGACTTCTTGGGAAACACGATCACCGGACGGCGAGCCAAGATCTATCCATGCAGGTCAGACCTACCGGTACCCCCTACCGTCACCGACCCGCAGCCTTCACCCGGGATCTCATGCTCACGGTGGCGTCGCACACGAAACCGGACACGCCCAACCCACCCGTCGGTCAAAGATCAACCCTGTTTTCGCTGCAAAGTGCGACGAACTGTTTCCGCCTTCCTCCTGAGTTCCGTATCAGTAGCCGCGCGTGCCACCCGTTCTTTGGGTAACGCGCCGCGTCCTGGATCAGAGGCGGATGTCGGCGGCGATCGGTAGGTGATCGCTGCCCGTCCTGGGCAGCGATCGGATCTTGGTCACGGTCATTCCGCGGGTCAGGATTTGGTCGATGCGCGCCAGCGGGACGCGCGCCGGCCAGCTGAAGGCGAAATCGCGGGGTGGAGCTGCCATCAGCGAGGCGACCGGGCGCAACCCCCGGTCGTCCACGGTGCTGTTGAGGTCGCCGAGCAGAAGGATGCGATCGACCGGCTCGGCTGCCAGCACGGCGCCGAGCCGGGAGGCGCTCTCGTCCCGGCGTACGGAATCGAAGCCCTCCAGACCGATTCGCACCGACGGCAGGTGAGCGACGTAGATCGCGATGTCACCCTGCGGGGTGCGGGCTACCGCGCGCAGGCCGCGGTTCCAGTCTGGGCCGACGCCGTGCGGACGAATGTCCACCAGAGCCGCCTCGGCGAGGGGGTAGCGGGACCAGAGTCCGACCGTGCCGTGCACTGTCCGATACGGGTACTCGACGCCCAACGCGGCGTCCCAGGTCGGGCGCGCCGCCGGCACGAGCTCCTCCAGGCCGATGACGTCCGGCCGGGCCGCGATCAGCTTGCGCGCGGTGCCGGCGGGGTCGGCGTTCTCGTCACTGACGTTGTGCTGTACCGCGACCAGGTGATGTGGCTGGTCCCCGCGGGGCAACAGGTGCCCGCCGAACTGGGCAAGCCAGGCGGCGGTCGGCACCAGCGCGGCCAGCGCGCCCACCATGGAGCGCCGCCACCAGGCCAGGCCGAGCAGCACCGGGACGGCCAGCGCGAGCCACGGTAGGAACGTCTCGGCCAGGCTGCCGAGGTGACCGATCCCATTCGGCACGGATCGGGGGAAGGCGATGACGGTCGCGGTCAGCGCCGCGAGTGCGACCAGGAGTAAACGGAAGATCGGCACGGCGAGATCCTCGCAGGCTTTGGTGTGCTTCGAATCCCCTCTTGATCATGTCGCGCATATTCACTGCTCCATGGCCATCCGATGGCAAGGCCCTCCGCAGGTGGGTCCCGCTCACCTAAGAGCCTGCTGGCAAAGGCTTAAGTGCTCGTGGGCATGGGTCCGTAGAGGGCTGGTCCGATCTTGTTGATGTAGCCCTGGTGGGACCATTGGGACAGCTGGACGCGGAAGCTGTTGACGTTCTCGATGCCGAGGATGGCGGCCAGTTCCTTTCCTCTCCAAGCCCGCCAGGGCTGGGTGGCCAGCAGTTGCAGGACCCTGCCGCGCCGGTCGGGACTGGTGAGGGCTGGCAGTGGGGGCGGGCCGGTCCAGCGGCTTTGAGGTGGCTGGCCTGCCAGTTCGCGGGTCAGGCGGCGGGTCATCTGGTGCACGGTGGCCCACCAGATCATGGCTCGTGGTGTTCGGGCTTGCGTTTGTAGATCCGCACCAGCCGCCGGTAGCGGGTCAGCCAGGCGAAGGTTCTCTCCGCCACCCATCTACGGGGCAGCACGAGGAAACCGCGCAGGTCGTCGGAACACTTGACGATCGTGACAGCCAGGCCGAGTACCTGCTTGGCCCAGGTCACCATGCGTCCGGTGTAGCCACCGTCGGCCCACACCAGCGCGATGGTGGAGAACTTCTCCCGGAGCAGGGCCAGCAACGGGTGGGCGCCGTCCCGGTCCTGGACGGATCTTAGCGGCCCTGACGGTCTGGGAGTCGATGCACCCGGCCGTCGGCAGCTCGCAGCGTCCGGCCAATACCCGCAGACGGCCGCGCAGCCGGCCGGCCAGCTGTTCGGGCAGACCACGCCGGGACCAGCGCAGGAAGAAGGCGTACACCGCCTGATGCGGAGGCAAGTCCACCGGCAGGGCTCGCCACTCGATCCCGTACCGGGTGACGTAGCTGATCGCGTCGAGGGTCGCACGCAGGTCATGGACCATCGGCCTGCCGGTGGTTGCGACCAGTTCGGCCATCACCGCCCGCGCCTCGCCTTCGAGCACCGCCCATTCGGCGTCGGTCAGGTCCGACGGATACGCCGGTTTCCGGCCGCGACATCGGCACCCCGGTGAAGCGCAATCGCTGGCGCCTGGGGGCGCGGGCGTGTAGACAGACAACCACGGGCTCCTGGTTGCCGAGTTGCGTAGACAACACCTCAGCTATCAGGAGCCCGCTCCTGTTTGCGGCACATCGCTCGAAGATGGCCTCGACCAGGGCATCCCCAGCCTCAGCCCTTGCGACCAAAATCGTTAGTCAGCAGGCTCTTAGACGCCTTCCTGGCACACACCGGCCTGATCACAGACCGGAGATCGACATGACACCCGGAACTTTCACCCTCTGTAGCGGGCAGGAGAAAAGCCCTGCGTCACACGGCCGCCTACATGACGGCGATCATCGTCGACAGCTCCATGGTGTCGTGCCTCGCGTGTGCGTGGGCGGCTCCGGCGGCCGCGTCCGCCAGCGTCGGCCATCGCCGTTCGCTCAGCATGTGGTCAGGCTGGAAGCCCACGGCGGTGAATCGATAGCAGCCCAGCTCGGCGACGTATCCGGCGGTCCCAATCAGCACCTTGCCCTCGAGGTGCACTTGGGCGCCGCGCCGGTCGTAGCGGATCGTGTAGTTGTAGGCGGGCCAGAGCCAGTCCGTGACCCTGACGCCTCGC
>NZ_JBFAWA010000033.1:0-156113 GCF_040680035.1 Nonomuraea sp. NPDC052116
GGAGCTGACCGGTACTAATAGGCCGAGGACTTGACCACAAAGCAGACTTTTCTAGTCGTTGCTCGCGTCCATTATGTGATTCTGAGACAGCAAGCAGTTGTGCTTGTGTGTTTCGGAGGGTTACGGCGGTTATGGCGGGAAGGAAACACCCGGTTACATTCCGAACCCGGAAGTTAAGCTTCTCTGCGCCGATGGTACTGCACTCGGGAGGGTGTGGGAGAGTAGGTCGCCGCCGGACAATCTTTATAGAAATGGCCCCACGCCGGTGCGTGGGGCCATTTCTTGTTTTACGGGCTAATCCGCCGCCCGCACCAGCTCGACCAGGTGTGACCTGGGCGGCCGCGTCTCTCCTACCTTGGTGTGCTGCCCCGTCCGGGTGTCCACGCGGAAGATGATTTCGTGGAACAGTTCGGCCGTCCCGCATTTCAGCAGAACCTCCCGAGAGCCGGCCCACCGGCTGACCTCGCAACTGCTCGCCCTGTCCTTCAACGGGAGCGAGAGGCGTACGTCATGGAGCGCCTTTCCGGTCCCGGTGTCGATGGTGACCAGCCGGGCCGGGCGGATGTCGGCGCCGCCCGCCGGGAAATTCCTGGAGACGACCTGGGCGGCCTGGCCCGTCCCGTCCGGGGTCAGGGTGCCCGTCGCCTCGACGGCGCGGAGGCGGGCCGGCAGCGGCCTTGTGGTGGTCCCCGAGGCGTCCATGACCGAGAACGACTTGTCGTCCTCGACCATGAGCCTCGATCCGTCGTCGTCGAGCCGGTCCAGCCAGGAGCCCCCAGGCAGTCGCCACACCGTGCGGCCGGTGGCGACGTCCACGACGAAGCTCGGAGGCTCGTCCACGCCGTCCCAGCCCGCCACGTAGTCCACGTACAGCCAGCGCCCCTTGCCCAGCAGCGCGGGCCGGTACGCGAGCCGGTCCCCGTCCACTCCGGGCGCGGCCTCCTGGACCGCACGGACGGTTCCCCCCACCAGGTCCCGGACCACGAGGCGGCCGTCGCCGGCCCGCTGGTAGGCCAGGTAGCGGCCGTCCGCGGTCAGGTCCACGTAACCCCGCTCCACCGCGTCCGTGAGCTGCCACGTCCTCCCGCCGGACGTCACCACGGACCAGTGGGCGCACTCGTCGTGCGGCCCCTCGTCCTCGGCGTTGTCGCACAGGTACGCGTAGGCAGCGGTCTCGCCAGGAGCCGGGCGGGGCCGCTGGTCCGGCGCGCGGACGGCGGTCCACAGCGGGACCAGGGCCGCGCCGGCCGCCGCCACCACGGCGGCGATCACTATGAGCTTCTTCATGGCACCCCTCCATCAGGTTGGATGCCGCCGAGGTCCTAGCGGTTTTCGAGGAGGGGCTCGATGCGATACGGGATCTGGGTGGACAGGGCGATGGTCGTGTCCGTGCGCTGAACCGCCGGGGACGCCAGGATGCTGGCGATGATCTCCTGCAGGTGTTCGGTGGTGTGCGCGACCACCCGGCACAGCAGGTCGTGCTGGCCGCTCGTGCCGTGCACCTCCAGGATCTGCGGTACGGCACGCAGCGCCTCCACCGCCTCCGACAGCCGCCCCTGGGCGATCTGCAGCCAGACGAACGCCAGGATGGGGTAGCCGGCGCCGGCCGGCGACACGGTCGGGCCGAAGTCCTCGATCACGCCTCTCGCCGTCAGCTTCTCCACCCGGGCCTGTACGGTGCCGCGCGCCACCCCCAGCAGCCGGGCCAGCTCCGTCAGGCCGACGCGGGGATGGGCGCGCATGGTCACCAGCAACCTGGCGTCGAGATCGTCCATGGCGGACCCTCCCTGAACTGTGCGACTCGAGCAGAAGATGTGAGTTTGGGGAGGCGAAATCAAGCATATCGCGCAGCAAAACTGGTCGCTATTGTCAAGAGAACGCGGAATTGCTGTCATTTGGTGCATGTTCGAGGAAGCACAGTACTTCGCCCCTGTCGCAGCCCAAGAGGACGGGTCGGTGGTGGTGGAGCTGGCCGCGTCCCATCCGGGGTTCGCGGACACGGTCTACCGGGCGCGGCGGAACGCGATCGCGGGGCTGGCCGTCAACCACCGTCGGGGGACACCCATTCCGGCGGCCGAGTACTCCGAGGAGGAGCACGAGGTCTGGGCCCTGGTCACCAGGGAGCTGGCGGTCAAGCACGCCAAGTACGCCACCGCCGAGTACCTGGACGGCGCCGCGCAGTTGGGGCTGCCGAAGGAGCGGATCCCGCAGCTCGAAGAGGTCTCGCGGTTGCTGGAGCCGCTGACCGGGTTCCGGTATCTGCCCGCCGCGGGGCTGGTGCCGCTGCGCGACTTCTACGGGGTGCTGGCCGAGGGGTTCTTCCACTCGACGCAGTACATCCGGCACCACTCCGTGCCGTTCTACACGCCGGAGCCCGACGTCGTCCACGAGGTGATCGGCCATGCCAACGCGCTGGCCGTCCCCCGGTACGCCGCCCTGTATCACCTGGCGGGGCAGGCCGCGCGGCGGGTGGAGTCCGAGGAGGCGCTGGAGTTCGTGTCGAAGGTCTTCTGGTTCACTATGGAGTTCGGGGTCATGGCGGAGGGGGGCGAGCTCAGGGCGTACGGCGCGGGGATCCTCTCGTCGTACGGGGAGATCGAGGAGTTCCGTGGCATGGACGTCAGGCCGCTGGACCTGTCCGCCATGGGGACGACGCACTACGACATCACGAAATATCAGGACGTGCTGTTCCGGGCCGAGTCCCTCCAGCACCTGGAGGATGTCGTGGGGGACTTCTGGGCCACGTGCGACGACGATTCGATCGCGAAATTGATCGCCGCGGACATCTAGCGGCCGGTCACGATTTTTCGTGATAATGCGTCAATGATCGCGGGCCGCGGCCAGGCGATACCACGAGTGGTCATCGCCCTCGCCCTGCTCACAGCTCTCTTACCGATGCCTGGCCGGGTCCGGGCACAGCCGCCCGCGCCCGCCCGGCGGGAAGCGGTCCTGGGCGTACGCGAGGCGGCCCTCGGGGCGCGGCTGGAGCGGGTCTCGGCCGAGGAGAACCTGGCGCCGATCCCGGCCGAGCGGATCGGCAAGCGGCTCGACCGCTACCTCGCGGGCCGGTCCGGGCAGGTCACCGCCATGATCAAGGACCTGACGACCGGCCGGCTCTACCGCTACCACCCGGGCGAGCGCCTGATCACCGCCAGCACGGCCAAGGTGCAGATCCTCATGGTGCTGCTGCTGCGGACCTCGTGGAAGAAGCTGCCGGCGGCCGTCCGGCACGACGCCGACATCATGATCCGCCACAGCGACAACCACGCCGCCGACCGCCTCTGGTCACGCATCGGCGGCGCGCCCGGCTTCACCAAGGCCGGCAGGAAGCTGGGCCTCAAACATACCCAGGGCGTCCCAGGCGAGTGTGTTGACCTGTATTGCTGGGGAATCACCCGAACGTCGGTGGACGACCAGATCCGCCTCATGCGGGCCCTGGTATCCGGCAAGAGCCCGCTGAAGGCCAAGGACCGCGATCAGGTGCTGAAGCTCATGGGTCACGTCGTGGCGGGCCAGAACTGGGGCATCAGCGCCGCCGCGTGCGCGGGCGACCGCGTGGCGCTGAAGAACGGCTGGCTCAAGCACGTCTCGAACAAGCTCTGGGCCACGGTCAGCGTGGGCCTGATCAGGGGCGACGGCCACGCCTACGCCGTTGCCGTACTCACCGAGGGAAGTCCCGAGGTGGGGTACGGCATAGCGACGGTCGAAGGCGTGACGAAGCGGATTATGCAGGATTTCCGGAAGTGCCCGGCGTGACCAGACGGTAGCCGACGCCCCGGACGGTCTGGATGAGCTGGTCGTCCTCGTCGCCCAGCCGGGCGCGCAGGCGTTTGACGTGCACCGCGATCGTGTTCGTCGAGGTGTTGGCCGCGGCGTGCCACACGTGGCGCATGATCTGCTCGCGGGTCACCGTGCGATCGGCGTTGCGCATCAGGTACTGCAGTAATTCGAACTCCCTCAGGGGCAGGTGGACCGCTCGGCCGCCCACCCGTACCTGATAGGCCTGCACGTCCAACTCGACCCCGCCGACGGCGAGCACCTGGCGCGCGCCGGGCGAGGCCGCCTGGATGAACGGCAGCAGCTCCGCCACCCGGTAGGGCCGGGCCACGCAGGCGGCCGCGCCGGCGGCGAGCGCGCGTACCGCCTGCTCGGCGTGGCCCTCGCCGACGCCGAGCAGGACGGGTACGGCGCGCGCCAGCCGTACCGCGCGGACGAACTCCACCGCGTCTATGACCGGCAGCGTGGCCGAGACGAGCACCACGTCAGGCTGCAGGGCTCCCGCCTGGAGAAGGCCCTGAGCCCCGTCGGGCGTGCCTGTGACGGACACGCCCTCCCGTTCGAGCGCCGTGGTGAGGTCTTCCACGACCGCGCCGTCGGGGTCGGCGATGAGCAGTACGGGCTTCGTCCGCGCGTCCCCGAACACCGTGGATGCCGCCTGCTGTTGGGTCATCAGCCGAAGCGCCCCGTGATGTAATCCTCTGTTGCCTTCTGGGACGGGTTGGTGAACATGCGGGACGTCTCGTCCATCTCGATCACCTTGCCGGGCTTGCCCTGCTCGGCGAGGTTGAAGAACGCGGTCCTGTCGCTGACCCGGGCGGCCTGCTGCATGTTGTGGGTGACGATGACGATCGTGTACTCGTCCTTGAGCTTGGCCATCAGGTCCTCGATGGCCAGCGTGGAGATCGGGTCGAGCGCCGAGCACGGCTCGTCCATCAGCAGGACCTGCGGCTTGACCGCAATGGCCCGGGCGATGCAGAGACGCTGCTGCTGACCGCCCGACAGGCCGGCGCCCGGCTTGTTCAGGCGGTCCTTGACCTCGTTCCAGAGGTTGGCACCCTTGAGCGACTCTTCCACGACCTGGTCGAGCTGCGACTTGCCGACCCGGCCGTTGAGCTTGAGCCCGGCGGCCACGTTCTCGTAGATCGACATCGTCGGGAACGGGTTGGGGCGCTGGAAGACCATGCCGATCATCCGGCGTACCGAGACGGGCTCGACGGTGGGGGCGTACAGGTCCTCGCCGTCGAGCAGGACCTTGCCATCCACCCGGGCGCCCGGGATCACTTCGTGCATGCGGTTGAGCGTGCGCAGGAACGTCGACTTGCCGCACCCGGACGGGCCGATGAACGCGGTGATCGAACGGGGTTCGATGGTCATCGACACGTCCTCGATCGCCTTGTGCGACCCGTAGTACGCGTCGAGACCCGAGACCTGGATCTGCTTGGACATTGCGGCGGTTACCCCCTATCGGCCCCTGGCGGGCGCACGCCACCAGGCGATCAGGCGCGCCACCAGGTTGAGCAGCATGACGATCAGGATGAGCGTGAGGGCGCCGGTCCACGCCCGGTCGATGGCGGTGTCGTTCGGGCGGGCCGCCTGGTCGAACACGAAGAGCGGCAGGCCCATCTGCGGTCCGGTGAACGGATCGCTGTTGATGGAGTTGGTGAAGAACACCGTCATCAGCAGCGGCGCGGTCTCGCCGGCGACGCGGGCCACGGCCAGCATGACGCCGGTCACGATGCCGGTGAGCGCCGTCGGCAGCACGACCTTCATGATCGTGCGCCACTTGGCCACACCCAGCGCGTACGAGGCCTCTCGCAGGTCGTTGGGCACCAGCCGGAGCATTTCCTCGGCCGATCTGACCACGGTCGGCATCATCAGGATCGACAGCGCGAGCGCGCCGGCCCAGCCGGAGAACTGGAAGCCCAGGACGAGGATCCAGAACGCGAAGACGAACAGACCGGATACGACCGAGGGGATGCCGGTCATGACGTCCACGAAGAAGCTGATCGACCGGCTCAGCCGGCCGCCGTTGCCGTACTCGACCAGGTAGATCGCGGTGAGCAGGCCGATGGGGACCGAGACGGCCGAGGCGAGCAGGACCTGCTCCAGCGTTCCGATGATCGCGTGGTACGCGCCGCCGCCCGCGTCACGGGCGCCGATGCCGCGCATCGAGTGGGTCAGGAACTCGAGGTCGAAGCGGGCCAGGCCGTTGGAGATGACCAGCCAGAGCACCGAGATGAGCGGCACGACGGCAAGCCCGAACGCCAGGTAGACCAGGCCCTGGACGATCTTGTCCTTGACCCGGCGGCTGGTCGAGATGTGCTGGATTGCTGTCATGCGCCGGCCCTCGAGTACTCCTTGCGGCGGTTGATGATCAGGCGCGCTCCCATGTTCACCAGCAGGGTGATGACGAACAGCACCAGACCGGAGGCGATCAGCGCCCCGCGGCCGATCTGGGTCGCCTCGCCGAAGCCGTTGGCGATGTTCGCCGCGATGCTGTTGGCGTGGGGCGTGAGGATCTCGAAAGTGATGTCGAAGGTCGCGGGGAAGATCAGCGCGACCGCGATGGTCTCACCCATGGCGCGGCCGAGGCCGAGCATGGCGGCGCTGATGACGCCCGGGCGGCCGAACGGCAGCACGGCCATCCTGATCATCTCCCAGCGGGTGGCGCCGAGCGCCAATGCCGCCTCTTCGTTCATCTTCGGCGCCTGGAGGAACACCTCACGCGAGATCGCCGCGATGATCGGCAGGATCATGATCGCCAGCACGATCGAGCCCGCGAGCATGGTCTTGCCGCCGATGGCGCCCTCTCCGGCGAACAGCGGGAACCAGCCGAAGGTCTCGTTGAGCCACTGGGACGGCTCTCGGATCAGCGGCACCAGGAACGCCAGGCCCCACAGGCCGTAGACCACACTGGGCACGGCGGCGAGGAGGTCGACCAGGTAGCCGAGCCCCGAGGCCAGGCGGCGGGGCGCGTAGTGGGAGATGAACAGCGCGACGCCGACCGCGATCGGGGTGGCGATGACGAGCGCGAGTGTCGAGCTGAGGACGGTCCCGAACGCCAGGGCGGCGATGCCGAACACCTTCTGGCCGTTGGGGTCCCAGGTCAGCTCGGTGAAGAAGGACGCCTTGTTCGCCTGCAGGGCGGGGATCGCCTCGCTGATGAGGAACACGGCGATGGCCGCCATGATCGCCAGCAGGAGGACGCCCGCCGCCGTGGAGAGGAAGCGGAAGGGGCCTTCACCATGGCTGCGCCGCGAGGCGGACCGGCTCATGGCCGGTCCGCCGTCACGGGTCTTCAGATCGTTGGCCATCGGTGGCTAGGAGATCGCCTCGACAGCGGTGCGGACCTTGGTGAGCAGGTCGCCGGCCAGCGGGGCGTAACCCAGCTCCTTCAGGGCCGCCTGACCCTCGTCACTGGCGGTGTAGGTGAGGAAGCCCTTGACCAGCTTCGTCTCCTCCGCCGACAGGCCCTTCTCGCAGGTGATCTCGTAGGTCACCAGGACGATCGGGTAGGCGCCCGGGGTCTTGGTGGCGTAGTCGATCGACAGGGCGAGGTCGTTGCCGGTGCCCTTGATCGTGGCGGTCTCGATCGTCTTCGCCGCGCTCTCGGGGGTGAGCTCGACGAACTCGTTGGCGCCGTTGGAGACCTTGGCCTTCTGCAGCGACGAGTTCTCGGCGTAGGAGAGCTCGACGTAGCTGATCGCGCCCTCGGTGTCCTTCACGGAGGAGGCGATGCCGTCGGAGCCCTTCGCGCCCTGGCCCTTGGCCTCGGCGGGCCACGCCTTGGCGGGCTCGTAGGCCCAGCCGGCGGTGGCCTTGAGGAACTTGGTGAAGTTGTCGCTGGTGCCCGACTCGTCCGAGCGGTGGAACGCCTGGATCGGGGTGGAGGGCAGCTTGGCGCTGGGGTTGTCGGCCTTGATCGCGGCGTCGTCCCACTTGGTGATCTTGCTGTCGAAGATGCCGCCGAGGGTCTTCGGCGACAGCTGCAGGCCTTCGACGCCGGGCAGGTTGTAGACCACCGCGATGGGGCCGGTCACCATCGGGATGTTGATGGCCTTGCCGGTCTTGCAGCGGGCGTCGGCCTGCGCGGGCTGGTCATCCTTCAGCGCCGAGTCGGAGCCGGCGAAGGCCACGGTGCCCTGGATGAACGCCTGCACACCCGCGCCGGAGCCGCTGGGCTGGTAGTTGAGGGTGACACCGGGGTTCGTGGCCGTGAAGTTCTTCGTCCACTCGGTGATCGCGTTGGCCTGGGCAGAGGAGCCCGCGGCGTTGATCGTACCGCTCAGACCATTGTCATTGCCCGCGGCGGGTGCACTGGCGGAAGTCGTGCTGCCAGCGGGGGCATTGTTGTCTGTGCCGCACGCAGCGAGGGAGAGCGCGCCGACAACGGCTACGGCGGCGAGCCGGCCTGCATACTTCACGGTTGGGTTTCCTCCCACTTGGTCCTTAGTCGCTAAGAAAGCTATGCACCGAAGGTGACCGCAGCCCCCTGACAAGGGTGAACGTTCGGTGAACGGGCCCGGTCGCCCCCATGATGGGAGTTATGACTTATCGCGTATGCCTGGTGTGCATGGGCAACATCTGCCGATCCCCCATGGCGGAGGTGGTGCTCCGCCAGACGCTCGCCGAGCGCGGGCTGGGCGACCGCGTCACCGTGGAGAGCGCCGGAACGGGCGGCTGGCACGCCGGGGACCCCATGGACGAGCGGGCGCTGGCCATCCTCGGACAGCACGGCTATGACGGCTCGGCGCACCGGGCCCGGCAGTTCACCAAGGACTGGTTCGACCGGTATGACCTGGTGCTGGCCATGGACCAGGACAACCTCGCCAATCTGCGGCGGATGGCGCCGGTGGGGGCGGAGGTGCGGCTGTTCCGGTCGTTCGATCCCGCGGCGGAGGAGGGCGCCGAGGTGCCCGATCCGTACTACGGGGGCCCCGAGGGGTTCGAGGAGGTGCTCGCGCTGGTCGAGTCGGCCTCCGAGGGGCTGGCCAAGCACATCGCCGATGAGATCAGCTGAAGAGCTCGGCTCGTCGCACGGCCGGCGGCTGCTGAAGGGCGTGCTGGACGACGGGCGCGAGGTGTTCGCCAAGACCGGGGCCGCCTCCGAGGTGTTCGCCTCGGAGGCGGCCGGGCTGCGGTGGCTGGGGGAGGCCACCGTGGTGCCCGAGGTCGTGGAGGTGGGGCCCGATCGGCTGGTGTTGTCCTGGGTACGGGAGGAGGCGCCCAGCGCGGCGGCGGCCGAGCGGTTCGGGCGTTCGCTGGCCCGGCTGCACCGGGCGGGGGCGGCCGGCTTCGGCGCGCCGTGGCCGGGGTTCATCGCCGACCTGCCGATGGACAACTCGCCCTGCCCGGACTGGCCAGGCTTCTATGCCTCCCGGCGGGTGCTGCCTTTCCTGCGGCAGGCGCGGCTGCCTGCTTCTGACGCGGCGCTGGTCGAGCGGGCGATGGAGAGGTTCGCCGAGGTCGCGGGGCCTGCGGAGCCGCCGGCGCGGATCCATGGGGACCTGTGGAACGGGAACGTGCTGTGGTCGGGCGGGTCGGGCGTGCTGATCGATCCGGCGGCCCATGGCGGGCATCGGGAGACCGATCTGGCCATGCTGGCGCTGTTCGGGCTGCCGTACCTCGATCGGGTGCTGGGGGCCTACCAGGAGGAGTTTCCGTTGGCGGAGGGGTGGCGGGGGCGGGTGCCGCTGCACCAGCTGCATCCGCTGCTCGTTCATGTGGTGTTGTTCGGCGGGTCCTATCGTGACGGGCTGATGAACGCGGTCCGGGCCGTGCTCGCGCTCTAGCCGTTCTTGCGCCTGCGGTAGGCGCGTTGCTGGCAGGCGCGGGAGCAGTAGACGCGGGGGCGGCCGGACGGCGCCGGCTCCAGCGGGGTGCCGCACTCGGGGCATCCTGAGCTTTCATCACGACTTTCGTCACGCTCTCGGATGAGGGCCTCGACGCCGTCGAGCTGGCGGCGCAGGCCGAACTCGAACGAGTCCTCGGGGTGGTCCCAACCGCCCTCCATCCAGAGGCGGGAAAGGGTGGGGAAACTGTTGAGGCGCTCGTAGAGGGCGTCGCGGCTGCCCCACCAGTCCTGCTCGGACACGCCGCTGCGGCGCTCCTCGCGCCGGGTCTCGACCAGGGTAAGCGCCTCGGCGTCCACGAACCGGCCCAGCATGCCCACGACGGCGATCACCTCGGAAGGGCGCAGGCCGGTGCCGGTGAGGGTGCTCAGCGTGTGCTCGTAGTAGGCGATGGCGTTGGGGCCGGGGAGGTGGCGGGTGCCGCGTACCTCGGCCACCCAGGGGTGCCGCCGGCGCAGTTGCCAGCCCTGCCTGGCCGCGGTCTCCAGTCGCACCCGCCATCCCTGCCCTGTCCCGGGCTCTTCGGGGGTGCTCGCCTGTTCGCTGTAGGCCTCGTCGACCATCAGGTCCACGAGCTGGTCGCGGCCGGGGACGTGGCGGTAGAGGGACATGGTCGTGAAGCCGAGCCGGTCGGCGACCTTGCGCATCGACAGGCCCTCCAGGCCCTCCGCGTCGGCGATCTCGATGGCGGCGCGCACGATCCTGCCCAGGCTCAGGCCGGGTCGCGGCTCGCGATCCTCCTCCCGCCAGAGCAGTTCGACTTCGGGGTCGGTTGTCATGTCGCCTCCTCCTGTTTATGGTGTCTACTACGTGTACGGCATAAACAGCAAAGGCGGTCTGTGATGTTCCACTTCCACGTCGCACCCTCCGGCGACGACTCGGGTCCCGGCTCGGCCGACCACCCGTTCGCCACCCTCGAACGCGCGCGCTCCGCGGCCCGGGAGGCGGCCGGCGGCGCCGTCGTCCACCTCCGGGGCGGGACCCACGTGCTGACGGAGCCGTTCTCGCTCGGCGAGGCCGACTCCGGGACGGTCTACCAGGCGTACGGCTACGGCGCTCCCGAGCAGGAGGAGGCGGTGGTGAGCGGCGGCCGGCCGATCACGGGCTGGCAGGTGCGGGACGGCGTCTGGACGGCGGAGGTCGGCGACCTCGACACCCGCCAGCTCTACGTGGACGGCCGCCGGGCCGAGCGCGCCTGGATCGCCGGCCTGCCCGGCGACGCTCGGGCGACCGCCACCGGTTACGTCACGGACGAGCCGCTCGGGTGGCGGAGCCCGGGGGACGTCGAGTTCGTCCACCGGGGCGTCTATCCGTGGACCGAGGCGCGCTGCGGGGTGGCGTCGGTGTCCGGGGACACGGTGGTCACGATGGCGCAGCCGGCGTTCGGGTGGGCCGCCGAGCTGTACAACTCGGTCTGGGCGGGGCAGACGTCGAGCGGTCCGGGGCTGCCGACCAGGATCGAGAACGACCCGAGCTTCCTGCGCGAGCCCGGGACCTTCGTGCTCGACCGCTCGCGGCCCGGGCGCCACGTGCTGCTCTACCTGCCCCTCCCCGACGAGGATCCCGCTCGTACGTGGGTGGTGGCGCCGGTCCTGGAGACGCTGGTGAGCGTGGCGGGGGCGCGGGACGTGGCGTTCAGGGGGCTGGTGTTCGCGGACGCGACGTGGCTGCGGCCGAGCCGCCCGGAGGGGTTCCTGCACTATCACGGGAACGGCTACTACGAGGGCGGCGGTGTCGAGACGGCGGTGCTCGGCGAGGGTGCGTCCGTGACGTATCCGACCGCGTCCGTGACGATTCCCGCGTGCGTGACGTTCGAGGACGCGGTCGGGGCGGAGGTCGAGGGCTGCCGGTTCACCCGGCTCGGGGCGACGGGGCTGGGGGTTTCCGGCGGCGCCGAGGTCGTGGTGCGGACCTGCGACTTCGACACCCTGTCGGGCGGCGGCATCGTGATGTCCGGAACGCGGAACGCCGCTGTCGAGGACAACAAGGTTCACCACATCGGGCTCGAATACAGCGGCTCACCGGGAATCGGCGTGATGGGCACGTACGGATGCGTCGTCGCCAACAACGAGGTCACGGACGTCCCGCACTGCGGCATCACCGTCGGCCCCGGGGAGGGGATCCAGGTCCTGCGCAACCTCACCGTGGACACCATGGGGACGCTGGCCGACGGGGGCGGCATCTACCTGTCCGGGGTGCAGGGTGACTCGGCTGACAACCAGGCCCTGGTCCAGGGGAACGTCATCAAGGACACGCGGACGCCGTACAACTTCGGGCTCTACACCGACTACGGCGCCTCGTGGGTGACGGTCGAGGGGAACGTCGTCATGCGGGCCGACAACACCTCCGTCCTGGAGGTCGGGCCGCCGCTGGAGAACGTGATCTACCGGGGCAACTTCTGGGACGCCGACCCCATCGGCCACGACAACCCGCCGAGCGGGGTCCGCTACGAGGACAACGTGACGATCAAGGACGGCGCCGCGCTGGACGCCGCCACCGCCGCCATCCAGTCCCGGGCGGGACTCAGGAGATGATCGAGGTGCCGTTGAGGCGGTCGATCACCTCGGTGTGCAGGATGCCGTTCGTGCAGACCAGGCTGCCGCCCTCCAGGCCCTTCACGCCGGAGACGTCGGTCCACTTGCCGCCGGCCTCCTCGACGATCACGGTGAGCGCCGCCATGTCCCACGGCGACAGCTCGGGCTCGGCCGACAGGTCCACCGATCCCTCGGCGACCATCATGTGCGACCAGAAGTCCCCGTAGGCCCGGGTGCGCCAGCAGGCTCGGCTGAGGTCGAGGAAGTTGTCGAGCTTGCCCGTCTTCTCCCATCCGCCGAAGCTGGAGTACGAGAACGACGCGTCCTCCAGGCTCGACACGGAGGACACCCGCATCCGGGACGCCTTCGTCAGGCTCTTGCCGGTCCACGCGCCGCCCTCGGTCGCCGCCCACCACCGGCGGCCCAGCGCGGGGGCCGACACCAGGCCGACGACGACCCTGCCGTACTCCATGAGCGCGATCAGGGTCGCCCAGACGGGGACGCCGCGCACGTAGTTCTTCGTGCCGTCGATGGGGTCGATGATCCAGGAACGGGCGCCCCAGCCGGTCTTCCCGAACTCCTCGCCCACCACGGCGTCGCGCGGCCTGGCGCGGCGCAGCGTGCCCCGGATGGCCTCCTCCACGGTGCGGTCGGCGTCGCTGACCGGCGTCAGATCGGGCTTGGTGTCGACCTTGAGATCGACCGCCTTGAACCGCCGCATGGTCAGGTCATCGGCGGCGTCCGCCATGACGTGGGCCAGCCGGAGATCATCGTTGTAACCCTGCACGGTCGCCCACGCTACCGTGTCCGCCATACAGAACATCAGTCACCAACACCCCTTTTCTGGTAACGGTGTCCATCTCGCGCGTGTCGCCACCACCCCGTACGGCGGAACGGCGCGGGGTGAGGCGCCCGCCGGGCTGGGGCGGGGCTGGCTGGCGGTGGGTGGTGGGGCCACGGCGCAGTGTGGGGGCGCGGCGACGGCGCGGCGACGGGGGTGCGGTGTGGCGGTGCGACGCGGTGCGGCGGCGTGCGGCAGGACGGTGGCGATGGCGCGGCGGTGTGGAGCGCGATGATGCGGTGCGGGGCGGTGGCGCACTCTTGGCGAACGGCGTGGCCGTCCCATGGCGGATAGGCAGCTACGCGCCCGGATTCGCTGGGCCGTCGCGGAGTACACCGCGCACCGTGTCGAGCCGTACACCCGGGTCGAACTCCGTCAGCCACCAGGTCGCGCCGGCGGCGGCATACGGCAGTGGGTCGACGTCGGAGGGCAGGCTGATGGCGATGTCGTACGAGGCCATCTCGCCATGTCGCAGTTCGGTGAGGGTGCCGACGACCTCGGCGAGCTGGTCCGGGTGCTCCAGATTGATCGGAAAGAAGCCGTCTAGCCGGGCGGCCCGGCGGATCGGCTTGACGTTGCCGGGGAATCCGGCGGCCCACACCGGCACACCGGGCCGCTGAACCGGCCGCGGCAGGAACGTGATGTCGTCGACGGTGTAGTGCTCGCCGCGATGGCGCACCGGCTCGCCGGACCAGGCGGCGGCCAGGATCGCCAAGGACTCGTCGAGCATCCGCCCCCGCTGCCGGTCGTCGAGCTGCTCCCCGGTCTTGGACAGCTCGCCGCCGAACCGGTCGCTTCCGAGACCGACACCGAGGGTGAGACGGCCGTCGCTCAGCTGATCCAGTGTCGCGGTCTCCCGCGCCACTTTGGCCGGCCGCCGGCGGGCGAGCGTCGACACCATCGGGCCGAGCCGCAGCCGCTCGGTCGCGGTCGCGATCGCCGCCAGCGCGATCCACGAGTCGGCGACCTGCTGGACCGGCGCCCGCCAGGACAGGTGATCCCACACGAAGCAGCCATCCCACCCGGCTTCCTCCGCTTCGGCGGCCAGGTTCGCCACCGCCCGCGGGTCGGCGAGCTCGTCGAAGAGCGGCAGCCAGAGTGCCGAGCGCAGCCGGTTCACGGGTGCTCTCCTTCGGAGACCGAAAGGATCTCTGCAATCGCGATGTCCCAGAGCTCCGGCGGCGGCATCTGGTGCCCCATGCCTTCGAGCGGGACGAGCCGTGCTTGCGGGATCTCCCGTGCCAGCGCCTCGCCGTGCCCGTATGGGAGCAGCGGGTCCGCGGTGCCGTGCAATACCAGCGTGGGCACCGCGATCTCACCGAGGCGGGCGCGGACGGGCTCGCCGCCGGCGAGCTGCCAGTGGTTCTGCGCCGACGCCGGGGACGGGCTGCGGTCCCAGACACGGCCGACGACGCGGCGCAGCCGCTCCTCCTCGACGGGGATGGCGCCCGCGAAGGTGCGCTCACCCTCGATGTAGTACGCGATGACGGCCTCGCGGTCGGACCAGTCGGGCGCCTCGTCACCGCCCTCGGCGAACCGCTTCGCCAGCTCGGCGCTCATCGGCGGCAGGTCAGGGCGATCGGGGTGGCCGGGCCCGCCCGGGCTGGTGGCGATGAGCGTCAGGGAGGCGACCCGGCCGGGGTGGTGCACCGCCAGGTGCTGGGCGATGCCGCCGCCCATGGAGACGCCGACTATGTGGACGGCCGCGATGCCGAGTTCATCGAGCAGGCCGACGGCGTCGTCGAGCAGGGCGTCGCTTCCGTACGGCGGTGCGCCGGGCGGGAAGGTCGTGGAGCGGCCGGTGTCCCGGGTGTCGTACCGGATGACGTGCCGCCCGCCGGCGGCGAGGCGCTCGCAGAACTCATCGTCCCACCAGTCCATCGACGCCTCGGCGCCGCCGATGAGCAGCAGGGCGGGTGCGGCAGGGTCGCCGAATGTCTGAGCGCAGAGCTCTACGCCGTTGATTTTGAGGAGTTGCTCGGGGCGATCTTGATGACCGTTCATGTCCGGCACGCTAAGCCTCGCGGACCCATCGCGAAAAGCCATGATTTTCGATTGAATCAATCGCTTGCAGCGATATATGCGCTGTCGCTGAGCCCTTCCACGCGGCGAGAGTCGCGCACTCCCGCGACTCGTCCGATGTCACATCTGGCCGGCCAGCTCAGTGGCGGCTTCGACGGCGATGTCGATGGCTCGGGCCGCGAGGGGCGACTGGGTGCGTCCGGCCGGCCAGTACAGGTACCACGTGCAGGCGGGCGACGGTCGCAGTCGATGGATGCTGAGCCGGTCGTCGGACCAGACATCGGATCCCTGGAGGGCGAGCCAGGGCAACACCGCTGAGCCCAGGCCCACCCGCACCATCGACACGACGGTGTCGTGACCGGCCGTTCGGAACACGATCCGCGGCCGGGCGCCCGCGCCGGCGAGCTCCCGTTCCAGCCATCTTTGGTGGACGTTGGGCGGCCAGGCGACCATGGGAGCGTCGTCGAGCAGCTTCACCGGTACCGGACCATCGGGGAACGCACCTGCGCCGGCCACCAGGAGGTACGGCTCGTCGAGCAGCTCGACGTGCTCGACGTCGCCGTCGATCCGATCGTAGTGGAACAGCAGGTCAAGATCTCCGATCCTCGGATCCTCCGGTCCCACCTCCGACAGCCGGATGTCGCAGCCGGGGTGCTCGCTCAGCAGCCGGCGCACGACGGCCGGCAGGATCAGCTTGGTCGCGCCCTGGAAGGTGCCGATGTCGATCCGGCCGTTGCCCGCCTTGAAGCGATCGACGGCGTCGGCCAGCGCCTCCGACTTCGTGAGCAGATCGCGCCCGTGGGCCAGGACCACCTCGCCAAGAGGAGTGGTCCGTACCGGCCTGGGACCTCCGGGCCGGTCGAAGACGGCGCCACCGACGGCCTTCTCCAGCGCGGCGATCTGCTGGCTCACCGACGACTGGGTGTAGCCGAGGCGAACCGCCGCTCGGCCGAACGTTCCCTCCTCGGCGATAGCGGCCATCGTCCTCAGGTGGCGCAGCTCAACGTCAGCCATAACGTCAGACTATCGTGAATCGCGATTGATTTGATCGAAAGTAATCGCTTTTCTTGATGTCCTAGGTGATCTTAGTGTCATCGGCATGACGACCTACGACACGCCCGCTCCGACCGCGATACCGCTCGGCCGCCGACTGTCCCGCCTGCGATCGGACCTGCCCAGCCTGGTCTGGTCCCTGGCGGCGACTCATTTCGTGAGCCGCGCCGGCGGAGTCGCGCAGTCGTTCCTCGTGCTCTATCTGACGCAGGAGCAAGGGCTGACGCCGACGACCGCCGGCGCGGTGGTGGCGGCGACGGGAGCCGGAGGCATCGGATCCCAGGTGCTCGGCGGCTGGCTGGGCGACCGGATCGGACGACGCCACACCATGCTGGTGGGGTTCCTGGGAACCGCCGTGACGCTTGTCGCGCTCGGCTCGGCCGACACGGTGCCGGTGATCTGGGCGGCGGCACTCGGTGTCGGGCTGATGGCGGACCTGTTCCGCCCGGTTGGGTCGGCTGTGGTGGCGGACCTCCATCCGAGCCAGCGGGTCCGGGCCTTCGGGTTGCTGTTCTGGGCGGCCAACCTCGGCTTCTCCATCGCCACGATCGCCGCGGGGGTCCTGGCCCGGTATGGGTATGGACTCTTGTTCTGGATCAATGCCACGGCCTTGATCATCGCGGCGCTGATCGTCTGGCGCCGGATTCCCGAGACCCGGCCGGCGACACCGAATCAGCCCCGCCG
Source organism: Nonomuraea sp. NPDC052116 (assembly GCF_040680035.1). NCBI lineage: Bacteria > Bacillati > Actinomycetota > Actinomycetes > Streptosporangiales > Streptosporangiaceae > Nonomuraea > Nonomuraea sp. NPDC052116. Next base: position 16,767 of record NZ_JBFAWA010000033.1, read on the forward strand.
AGCGCTGCTGCCGGTGCTCCTGCGCGACCGGCTGATGATCGTCATGGTGTTGGTCTACGTCGCCTATTTCACCCTGTTCCTGCAGACCTTCGCGACGCTACCGCTCGTCATGACGGCAGACGGTCACGGCCCCGCGACCTACGGCGCCGTGCTGGCTCTGAACGGGATCGTCATCGTGGTAGGCCAACCACTGGCGGTACGGCTGCTTGCCGGTCGCGACCCCAGCTCGGTGCTGGCCGTGTCCATGCTCCTGGCCGGTGCCGGCGTCGGCTTGGGCGCCCTCGTAGAGAGTGGTGTCGGCTACGCGGGATCGGTCCTGGTTTGGACCCTCGGCCAGATCGGCATCGCCGTGATGTTCGGCGCCACCTTCGCCGACCTCGCACCGGCGGACCTGCGCGGCAGGTACATGGGCATCGCCTCCGCCACCTGGAGCGTCGGTGCCGTGTTCGGCCCGCTGGCCGGCACCGTACTGCTCGACCATGCCGGACGAACGGCTCTGGCAGCGGCGTGCGCGATCACCGGGATCGCTCTCTTCGCCGCCCAGCAGGCGCTCGGCCCGGCGCTCCGCCGCCGAAGCGGAGGCTGACCCACGCCCGTCTGTCCGCTGTGGAAGTCTCGGTTTTCGGTAGGGGTACCACCCTCGCTCCAGCTCAGGAAGAGCAGCCCTCTGCGGCTCTGCCCTCGTCTCTACGCGCTGCTGGACGACAAGGTCGCCGACGCCGTGACCAAGCGATCCACTGATGACGAACCGCTCAGGGCCATCGCACCCTCTCGCGCCTTCAGCACACAGAGATGGGTTCGTTGGATTGTCCGCGATTGCTACCGGGCCCTCTCTCGGCGAACGGCGGGGCCGGCGACGATGGCAACGCAGCCCTTCGACCGCCGACCGCGGTGCACTGCGTCACCCCCAGGGCGCTTCGCTTGGCGGTCGGGCGCGAGCCGTGCGAGTGGCGGTCAGGCAACGTCTCAGGGAGCGCCGTGGCCGGCGCACAAGGGGGCGTCGGCGGGTGCGTCGCGTTGTGCGCCGCTGCACGGCGTTTCACCGGCCGGGGTGCTCGGTGGTGGGTGCGGGGTGGCGGGACGGCGGCGGCGCCTTCGGGAGCGCCGTGGCCGGTGTGCAGAGGGCGTCTGCGGCGTCGGCGGGCGGGTCCTGGTCGGTGCGCGGAGGTCCGTGTGGCGTCGCCGGGCGCGTCTGCGCGCGTTAGGGAGTGTCGTCGAGTGTGCCTTCGCGGCTGGAGAGGAGGCGGCGGAGGGATTTGAGGCGGGTGGGGTCGGCGTTGCCGGCGGCGACCCAGGCGTCCAGGGCGCACTCCGGGCCCAGGTGCGTGCAGCCCTTCGGGCAGTCGACCGTGCCCTCCACCAGGTCCGGGAACGCGGCCAGGACCGTTTCCATGGACACGTGGGCCAGGCCGAAGCTGCGTACGCCCGGGGTGTCGATGATCCAGCCGCTCTCCGGCAGCTCCAGCGCCACGGCCGAGGTGGAGGTGTGGCGGCCGCGGCCCGTTACGGCGTTGACCTGGGAGACGGCGCGGTTGGCGTCCGGGACCAGGGCGTTGACCAGGGTGGACTTGCCGACGCCCGAGTGGCCGACCAGGACGCTGACGCGGCCCTTCAGGTGGTCGCGGAGCTCCTCCAGGGAGCCGCCCTTGTGCACGACGACGTGCGGGACGCCCAGCGGCTCGTAGAGGGCCACCAGCTCGTCGGGCGGGGCGAGGTCGGACTTGGTGAGGCAGAGCAGGGTGTCGATCTCGGCGTCGAACGCGGCCACCAGGATGCGGTCGATCATGCGGGGCCGGGGCGGCGGGTCGGCCAGGGCGGTGACGATGACGAGCTGGTCGGCGTTGGCCACGACAGGCCGCTCGATGCCGTCGGTGTCTTCGGTGTCGTCGGCCGAGCGGCGCAGCATCGACGTGCGGGGCTCCACGCGGACGACCCTGGCCAGCGTGTCGGGGCGGCCCGAGACGTCGCCGACGAGGGCCACCCGGTCACCCACCACGATGCCCTTGCGGCCCAGCTCGCGGGCCTTCATGGCCACCACCAGGCGCCGCTGCGGCTGCTGCTTGCGTTTCTGCGCGGACCCCTTCGGGCGTTCGGGCTCGACCAGCGTCGTGTAGCGGCCGCGGTCCACGGCCACCACGAAGCCTTGGACGGCGTCCTCGTGCGCAGGACGGATCCGGGTCCGCGGCCTGGAGCCCTTGCCCGGCCTGACCCGTACGTCGTCCTCGTCGTACTCCCGCTTCTTCAGCGGTCTGCTCCCATGTCCTCGCTCGCTTTCGCTCGATGACCTGCGCGGTCGCCCCCGGTCAGGCCGGAGACGCGTCGTCGGCCGGCCGGTGCTGATGGGGGATCTGACGCCGCCGCGGGCAGGCCGGGGTGGCGTCGTGTCGGTGGATCATTTCCTCGCCGTACAGGCGGCGGACCCTCACGGACCGCCCTTTTCCGACGTGCCCGGCGTTTCCGGTGCGAAACCCGCGCCCGAGGGCAGGTACCGCCGGGTCACCGGGCCTCCAACATGCCGGCCCACATCCGGACGAACTCCGGCAGGGTCTTGGCGGTCGTCGCGATGTTCTCCACCTCCACGCCGGGCACCCTGAGGCCGATCACGGCTCCGGCCGTGGCCATGCGGTGGTCGTCGTAGCTGTGGAAGGTGCCGCCGTGCAGCGGGCGGGGGCGGATGATCAGGCCGTCGGCGGTCTCCTCGGCGTCGCCGCCCAGCCGGTTGATCTCGGTGGCGAGCGCGGCCAGCCGGTCGGTCTCGTGGCCGCGCAGGTGGGCGATGCCCCGGATGCGGCTCGGCGTGGTCGCGAGCGCGGCGAGGGCGGCGATCGTGGGCGTCAGCTCGCCCACCTCGTGGAGGTCGGCGTCGATGCCGGTGATCTCGCCCGTGGGCCGCCCCGTGACCACCAGGTCGGCTCCGTCGGGGGAGCGGGTCACGGTGGCGCCCATCGCGGTGAGGAGGCCGCGCAGGGCGTCGCCGGGCTGCGTGGTGCGCTCCGGCCAGGTGGGGATCGTCACGGTGCCGCCCGTGACCAGGGCGGCGGCCAGGAACGGGGCCGCGTTGGACAGGTCGGGCTCCACCGTCATGTCTCTGGCCGCGATCGGGCCGGGCTCGACGCGCCACACGTCGGACTCGCTGTCGTCGACCGTGACGTCCACCGCCCTGAGCATCTCCACGGTCATCTCGATGTGCGGCTGCGAGGGCACCGGCGGGCCGACGTGGCGGATCGTGATGCCCTTCTCGAACCGCGCCGCCGTCAGCAGCAGCCCCGACACGAACTGCGACGAGCCCGACGCGTCCAGCGTGACCTCGCCGCCCGCCAGCGGCCCGCTGATCGTGAACGGCAGCGCGTCGTTGTCGATCCTGGCGCCCAGCGAGCGTAGGGCGTCGAGGATGGGACCCATCGGGCGCTTGCGGGCGTGCGGGTCGCCGTCGAAGGCGACCGGGCCGTCGGCCAGGGCGGCCACCGGTGGGACGAACCGCATGACCGTGCCGGCCAGGCCCGCGTCGATGCTCGCGCCGCCCCGGATCGGGCCCGGCGTCACGTGCCAGTCGACCCCCGCGGCGCTCTCGCCGGCGGGCTCCAGCGTGGCGCCCAGGGCCCGCAGGGCCGACGCCATCAGGTCCGCGTCGCGGCTGCGCAGCGCCCGGCGCACGACGCCGGGGCCGTCGGCGAGCGCGGCCAGGACGAGCGCGCGGTTGGTCACCGACTTGGAGCCGGGCAGCGGGACGGTGGCGGTGACCGGAGAGGTCGCCGTGGGCGCGGGCCAGTGCGGCGTGGGCGTGGTCGGAGCGGGCATGGTCAAAGAGTACTGGGAGTGGTAGGGCGAGGGTCACAGCCTGTGGATGGCGGCGAGCGTGCCGTCGCGCCTGTGGACAACGTCGGTCATCAGGTGTGCCGGCGGGGGTGGGCTTCCTGTTTCCATAGACGCCCCGAGGCGGGCAGGCGAGCGAAAGCCGTACCGTACGTGGCAGTGTGGGGTTATGTGCGGTAGATACGCGTCGGCGCGCAAGAAACACGAGTTGCTCGAGGAGTTCGAGGTCGAACAGGACGGCGACCCCGACACGGAACTCGGGGCCGACTACAACGTCGCGCCGACCAAGAACGTCTACGCCGTGCTGAGCCGGGTGCCCAAGGAGGCCCAGCGGGCGGTGCGGCAGCTCAGGGTCGTGAAGTGGGGCCTGGTGCCCACCTGGGCGAAGGATCCGTCGATCGGGTCACGGCTGATCAACGCCAGGATCGAGACGGTGGCCGAGAAGCCGTCGTTCCGCCAGGCGTTCGCCAAGCGCAGGTGCCTGCTTCCGGCCGACGGCTATTTCGAGTGGATGCCGGTCGAAGGCGAGAAGAAAAAGAAACAGCCGTACTTCATCCATCCCGAGGACGGCGGGGTGTTGGCGATGGCGGGCCTGTACGAGTTCTGGAAAGACCCGTCCCGGGCCGATGACGATCCCCTCAAATGGCTGGTGACCTGCACCGTCATCACCACGGACGCCGAGGACGAGCTCGGCCGCATCCACGACAGGATGCCCATGATGATCGAGCGCGAACGCTGGGCCGAGTGGCTCGACCCCAAGGTCACCGACGTCGGGCAGGCCACGCGGCTGCTGGTGCCCGCCGAGCAGGGGCGGCTCACGGCGTATCCGGTCTCCACGGACGTCAACAACGTCAGAAACAATGGCCCGGACCTCATCAAACCTCTACCGGAAGAGGAGGAAACCGCACTTTTCTAAAGGTGTAAGAAGCACGGTAAGTGGGCATCCGGTGAGGAAAGCGATGCATCCGTTTACTCGGTGTCACCGCCATAAATGCCCCTAATTGCACCGGGCGGGACAACCGGGGAGTCCTAGCCGCGGGTTGCCGTGATTCACCCGGAGGTGCGGATTCGTGGACGTCACGACCGCTCGTGAGCGGCTGGAAGACATGCTCGCGGAACTGGACCGATCGATCGGGGTCCTCCAGGGCGACCCCGTCGCCGTGCGCGAGCACTCGGCGGCCGACGCGGGTTCTGACCTGACCGACGCCGATCGGGCCCAGGCCATGCTGACCGTGGCCACATCTCAGCGGCGCGCCGTGGTCGAGGCCATCAAGCGCCTGGAACAAGGCGTGTACGGCCGGTGCCTCGACTGCGCCAAGCCGGTGCCGGAAGGGCGGCTGGAGGCCCGTCCGGAGGCCGCGCGGTGCGTGCAGTGCCAGGGCAAGCGGGAGCGGCGCCGCTGAGCGAGCCGGGATGCCGCCGGACACGAAGAACGGCGGCACACCTCTCTACAGCCAGGCGGAGTCAGCTTTTGCGGCAGCTGGCGACCAGATGGATGCCGACCGTGTCGTCGTCGTCCGGATGGGCCTCCAGCTCCGTACGGACCAGGTAGTTGAGCGCGCGTGCGTCGGCCCCGAGCACGTGATCGACCGTGGACGGGGACAGCACCGTGCGCGGCCGCATCCACTCCACCTCGAGCCCGGCGCCCATCAGCAGCTCGCGCAGCTGCCCGCTGCTGAAGCACCGCGTGATGCTGCCGTCCGGCCACGGCACGAGCATGACCTCGCCGGTCTGCCGCAGGTGCTGCCACTGCTCCTGCTCGGCCAGGATCGCCATGCCCAGCACCAGCGAGTCGACGCACACCAGCGCCCGCCCGCCGGGCCGCAGAACCCTGGCCACGTCGCTCATCGCCGACTCGGCCATCAGCTCGATCGACATCACGCGTTCTTCCGCGAGCACGGCGTCCACGCTCGCGTCCGGCAGGAACGCCAGATCGTCGGCGCGTACGTGCCGGACCCGGTCGGCGTCCCGCAGGCCGGACCGCCCGTCGACGGTGCGGCGGAAGTCGAGCACCTCGATCACCTTGTGCCCTGCCCTGGCCACCTGGCCGGACCAACGCCCGCGGCCGCCGGAGAGATCGAGGACGACGGAGGGTTGGCCGGGGAGCCAGCGGTTGAGTTGTTCGGCGGCGACGGCGCGGTAGAAGGTCCAGTACGGCCCAAGCGTCCCTGAGCCGTTCAGTTCCTCGGCCGGAATGGGCAGCACACGCGACTCCTGAGTTCCGGGTAAAGGGCTACCAGCCGGTACGTATGGACGTTCCCCGCACCGGGTCCTTCGTACCTTCTATCTTGCGGGAACAGACAAGTGCGCGGGCGTGTTGCGACGAGCATGCTCACTATGGCAAGACCCCTCCCCACTGACCGGCAAGGCACCGGCCAGCGGGTATCCTCCCCTGAGTACGGTGTTCCGCAACAGCCGGCCACCGGTGATCTTAGGGGGGTGGGTCCGGTGCCCGCGACAGGCGCGGAGACGCTGGAGCAGCGAAGCGAGCGATTCGAGCGCGATGTCATGCCGTATCTCGAACAGCTCTACTCCGCCGCGCTCCGGATGACCCGGAATCCCGCGGACGCGGAGGACCTGCTGCAGGAGACCTTCGCCAAGGCGTTCGCGTCGTTCCACCAGTTCCAGGAGGGCACCAACCTCAAGGCGTGGCTCTACCGGATCCTGACGAACACGTTCATCAACAGCTACCGCAAGAAGCAGCGTGAGCCGAAGCAGTCCGGCACGGAGGAGATCGAGGACTGGCAGCTCGCGCGGGCGGAGTCGCACACCTCGAGCGGGCTGAAGTCGGCCGAGGTCGAGGCACTCGAGCATCTGCCCGACGGCGACATCAAGCAGGCGCTGGCGGCGCTGCCGGAGGAGTTCAGGATCGCGGTCTACCTGGCCGACGTCGAGGGCTTCCCCTATAAAGAGATCGCCGACATCATGGGCACTCCGATCGGCACCGTGATGTCGAGGCTGCACAGAGGACGCAGGCAGCTCCGGGGCCTCCTTGAGGACTATGCTCGTGAGCGGGGTCTGGTCCCGGCGGAGGGATCGAAATGAGCTGTGGCAACCCGCATGACACCGACTGTCGCGAAGTGCTCGACAAGGTCTACGCCTATCTCGACGGCGAGCTGACCGAGACCGACATCGTCGAGATCCGCGTGCATCTCGACGAATGCGGCCCGTGCCTCCAGGAATACGACCTGGACAAGGCGATCAAGGCGCTCGTGCACAAGCACTGCGGCTGTGACCCGGTCCCCGGCGATCTGCGCTCCAAAGTGCTCGCCCGCATCGCACAGGTGAGAGCGGAGCTGGCCGACTAGGATTCCCCCATGCGCGTGTTGGTCACCGGGGGTGCCGGGTTCATCGGGTCCAATCTCGTCGATCGCCTCCTCGCTGAGGGGCATGAGGTCGACGTGGTCGACGACCTGTCATCGGGGTCCAGGGAAAACCTGGCAGGGGCCGCCTCCAGCGATCACTTCCGGCTGCACGTGCTCGACGTGCTCGACCCCGCGCTGACCGGCCTGGTCGCGGAGCTGCAGCCGGAGGTCGTCTGCCATCTGGCCGCGCAGATCAGCGTGCGCAAGAGCGTGGCCGAGCCCAGGCGCGACGCCCGGATCAACGTCGAGGGCACCGCGTCCGTGCTCGCCGCGGCCCACGAAGGGCGGGCCCGCAAGGTGCTGTTCGCCTCGTCCGTGGCCGTCTACGGCAGGCCCGGCACGATCCCCGTGCCCGGCGACGCGCCCACCGACCCGCGCTCGCCGTACGCCGCCTCGAAGCTGAGCGGCGAGACGTACCTCGCCGCTTTCCGCGCGCTCCACGGCATCGAATACACCACTCTGGTGCTCTCCAACGTCTATGGCCCGCGCCAGTCGCCCGAGGGCGAGGCGGGCGTGGTGTCGATCTTCACCGACGCGCTGCTCAGCGGCACGCCCACGGTCGTCTACGGCGACGGCACCCAGACCCGCGACTACATCTACGTCGAGGACGTGGTCGACGGCTTCGTCCAGGCGCTCGGGCAGCGCGGCGACGGCCAAAGGTTCAACCTCGGCACCGGCATCCAGACCACCGACCGCCGCCTCCACTCGCTCATCGCCGACGCGGCGGGCGCTCAGGACAAGCCCGGATTCGCGCCGCCGCGCGTGGGCGACCTGCCCGCGATGGCGGTCGATCCGGTGCCGGCCCACGAAGGGCTCGGCTGGCAGCCGCGTACGGACCTGCCGACAGGTGTGAAGAAAACCGTCGAATGGGCCCGAAATCGTCGCGTGAAGTAGTGGCTTGATTACGCTTTGCTTGCGATTTCCGACTCCGCCCATGCGGCGACGTCGTCTTCTGTAGCGTTGAACCCCAGAACTCGACGTGGAGGCATGTGGATGTTCAAGTCTATGGTCGCCCGACTGCTCACGGCCGTCGTCATGCTCACTCCTGTGGTCATGCTGATCGCTGGGGGAGTGCTTCCCCCAGGGGTGTCCTGGACCTGATGTCCGTAGGGGGCCGCAATGCGTGATCTGCCGTGGCCTGCAAGGGTCTATCTGGTCGCCGTGATCGGCGCGGCGGTCGCTCTCATGGTGCGCAGCGTCATGGTCTCCGGGGCTCCCGTGGCCCCGGAGGACCTCGACGTCCTTCTCGTGCTCGCCCTGCTGTTCCTGGTGTGCGAGTCGATGCCGACGCTGCTCAACGTGGAGCAGTTCGCGGTGTCGGTCAGCTTCTCCGCCTCGCTGGCGGCGGTGGTGCTGATCGGGCCCGACGGCGCGGCGCTGGTGGGGCTGACCGCGATGGTGAGCGTGCGGCCCGGGCTGCCGCTGATCAAGCGGCTGTTCAACGGGGCGCAGTTCGCCATCTGCGGCTACGTGTCCGGGTGGGTGTATGAGGCGCTCCACGGTCAGGTCGGCGTGCCCCAGGTCAACGCCTTCGACGATCTCATCGGCCCCTACGCCGCCGCCATGGCGGTCTTCGTGCCGCTCAACATCGTGCTCACGCTGACCATGATCGGGCTGGCCACGCGGGTGCGGGCCACGGAGGTGCCGCTGCGCGGCATGGCCCAGTTCCTGCTGTCCTATCTCGGGTACGGCACGTTCGGGCTGCTGGTGGCCGGGCTCTGGGCGACCGTGCAGTCGATCTCGGCGGTGCTGGTGCTGCTGCCGCTGTTCGTGGCGCGGTGGGCGTTCGGCCAGTATCACGCGCAGCAGCGCTCGTACGACGCCACGATCGCCGCGCTCTGCCAGGCCGTCGAGACCAAGGACTACTACACGCGGGGCCACTGCACGCGGGTCTCGCTCGCCTCCTCCATGATCGCCCAGGAGATCGGCATGGGCCCCGAGCGCGTACGGGCCATCCGCTACGCGGGCATGCTGCACGACGTGGGCAAGCTCGGAGTGCCCACCAAGGTGCTGCAGAAGGACGGGCCGCTCACCGAGGAGGAGTTCGCCGCGATCCAGCTCCACCCCATGCGGGGCCTGGAGATCGTACGCGGCATCGGCTTCCTCGACGAGGCCTACGCCGGGATCATGCACCACCACGAGCGCCACGACGGCACCGGCTACCCGATGGGGCTGGCCGGTGACGAGATCCCCGAGTTCGCCAAGGTCATCGCGGTGGCCGACGCGTTCGACTCGATGACCTCCGACCGCTCCTACCGGGGCGCCAGGCCCGTCCCGGAGGCGCTCGAGGAGCTGCGCAAGACCGCGGGCACCCACTTCGACCCCGTCATGGTCGCGGCCTTCATCCGGGTGCTCGACCGGGAGCCGTGGCAGCCGCCGCGCAAGGTCGAGGCGCCGCCGCCCGACGAGACCCCGATCAAGGACCACGACGACCCGACCATGCCCATCGAGGTCGTGACCGGCCAATGATCACCACGGAGCGCCCGAGGCGCGCAGAACGCTCTGCGAACACGGTCTTCCGCCGGCTCGACTCCGGCCAGCTGCTGCTCATCTGCGCGGCGGGGCTGGTCGCGATCGCTGGCGTCGCCCACACCGCGGCCGTCGGGCTCGATCGCACGGAGATCGCGGTCGGGTTCGGGGCGCTGATCGCGGTCGGCGAGCTGGCCAGGCTCACCATGCCGGGCAACAGGGAGGTCGCGCCCATCGGCGCCGCCGCCGCGCTGGGCTACACGCTGCTGCTCGACCTCAGCCAAAACCCGCTGCGCCACTCGGCCCTGCAGGTCGTCGCCGTGATCGCGGTCGGCATGGCGGCCGGCGCGCTCCCGCACCTGGCGGTCGGCCGCCCGCCGCGGCTGGACGCGATGGCACGGCGGCTGCTCACCGGCGCGCTGCTGGCCTTCGCGTTCCGGCCGCTGGCCGACCCGCTCTACCTGCTGACCAAACCGCCGACCAGCACCTGGTGGCCGGCGCTCGCGGTGATGGTCACGCTCATCGCGATCACCTTGCTGATCGACGTGCTGATCGCCGCGCTGCTGCGGGCCGAGCGGCTGCGCACCTCGTTCCGGGTGGCCGTGCGCGACGAGGTCAACATGGCCTTCCCGCTGGGCGCGGCCGTCGCCTCGTCGGGCGTGCTGCTCGCGCTGGCCACCCACAGCATGGACCTGGTGGCGCTGCTGGTGTTCGCGGCGCCGCTGCTGGTCACGCAGGTGGCCTTCAGGAAGTACGCCGGGATCCGCGCCACCTACCTGCAGACCGTACGCGCGCTGTCGCGGGTCACGGAGGTCGGCGGCTACGTCGAGCCCGGCCATTCGCGCCGGGTGAGCCGCCTGGCCGTGGCGATCGGCAGAGAGCTGGGCATGTCCGAGCCCGAGCTGCTGGAGCTGGAGTACGCCTCGCTGATGCACGACATCGGCCAGCTCTCGCTGCGCGACCCGATCCCCGGCGGCGCCACCGTCCTCACCGAGCCCGACCAGGCGCGGCGCATCGCCGAGCTGGGCGCCGAGGTGATCAGGCAGACCGGCGTGCTCGACCGGGTGGCCGACGTGGTGCGGCGCCAGTGCGATCCGATCACCGACGACCCGCCCCTGTCGAGCCGCATCATCAAGGTCGCCAACGCCTACGACGACCTGGTGGGGCCCTCGACCGACCGCGACCGCGCGGGGGCCGCGCTGGAGCGCATCCGGCTGTCGTCGGGCAGCGCGTACGATCCCCACGCGATCGAGGCGCTCACCCGGGTGATCGACCGCGGGCGGGTCTAGCCCGTACGGAATTGTGGGGTTCCTACAGATCATGATCGCCGGATCGGTGGTTTAGGGGGAAGGAGTCGCGGCGGTCGCGGCTTTAGTGTGGTCGGCGTGTTAATTGAGACGCTCGGACCCGTTCTGGTCGCCAACCGAGGGGAGATCGCGCGGCGGGTCATCCGCACGGTCCAGCGGCTGGGGCTGCGTGCCATCGCCGTCCACTCGGAGGCCGACGGCGACCTGCCGTTCGTACGGGAGGCCGACGAGGCCGTGCTGATCGGTCCGGCCGACCCCGCGCAGAGCTACCTCGACGCCGACAAGGTGCTGGCGGCGGCCCGCGCGACCGGCGCCAAGGCGATTCACCCGGGTTACGGGTTCCTCGCGGAGAACGTCGCGTTCGCCAGGGCCGTGATCGACGCCGGGCTGGTGTGGATCGGTCCCGCGCCCGAGGCCATCGACAAGATGGGCGACAAGATCAACGCCCGGAACCTCATGGAGAAGGCCGGCGTGCCGGTCGCCGCGGGCACCCGCGAGCCGGTCACCGACCTGTCGCTGGCGCTCAAGGCCGCCGACGCCATCGGCTACCCGGTCATGGTCAAGACCGCGGGCGGCGGCGGTGGCATCGGCATGAGCGTGGCCCACGACGACGAGGGCCTGGCCAAGGCGTTCGAGCAGGCGGCCAGGGCGGCCGCCAGGTTCTCGGGCGACGCGCTCGACGGGCCGGCCGTGCTGCTCGAGCGCTACATCGAGCGGGCCCGCCACGTCGAGGTGCAGATCCTCGGCCTGCCCGACGGCCGGGTCGTGGCCCTGGGCGAGCGCGACTGCTCGGTGCAGCGCCGCCACCAGAAGGTCGTCGAGGAGTCGCCGTCCCCGGGCATCACCCCCGAGCTGCGCGAGCGCATGCTGGCCGCCGCCGTGCGCGCCGGCGAGGCCGTCGGCTACCTCGGCGCGGGCACCGTCGAGTGCCTGGTCGACTCCGACAGGCAGGACTTCGTGTTCCTGGAGATGAACACCCGGCTGCAGGTGGAGCACCCGGTCACGGAGCTGGTCACCGGGCTCGACCTGGTCGAGCTGCAGCTGCGCGTCGCGGCCGGCGAGAGCCCCGAGGTGCGGCCCGCGCCCACCGGGCACGCGATCGAGTTCAGGGTCTACGCGGAGGATCCCCAGCGGTTCTTCCCCGGACCTGGCACGATCACCGCATGGGTGGAGCCGGACGGAGCGGGCGTACGCGTCGACTCCGGTTACGCGGCGGGCAACACGGTCACCCCGTTCTACGACCCGCTGCTGGCCAAGCTCTGCGTCCACGGCGAGACCCGCGCCGACGCGCTGGAGAAGGGGCGCAAGGCGGTGGACGCGTTCGTCGTCGAAGGGCCCAAGAACAATCTGCCGTTCTGCGCGGAGCTGCTGGACAACGCGGAGTTTGTCACTGGTGTCTACGACACTGGTCTGGTTGGGCGGATGCGGGCCTAAGGTGAGTACATTGATGACAGAGGGGAGTTCCGGTGGCTGAGGTACGCGCTGAGATGGTCGCGAACGTCTGGAAGGTCGTCGTCAAGGAGGGCGACACCGTCTCCGACGGCGACACGCTGGTCATCCTCGAGTCCATGAAGATGGAGATCCCGGTGCTCGCCGAGGAAGACGGCGTCGTGGCGCAGCTCAAGGTGGCCGAGGGCGACGTGATCCAGGAAGGCGACCTGATCGCCGTCATCGAGTAGGTCGTGTTCATGGCCTCCACTCCGTGGAGGCGGGCTCGGTCGCTGGGGCGCCGCCGCCTTCCTTCGTCGCTCTGGTCGCTTCGCTCCCGCCGCTCCTCAGTCCAGGCGGCGGCGCGACCGAGCCAAGAACTTGGCGCGGTCGACGACGATGCGTTCGATGGTGCCGCGGCCCACGACGGCGTGTTTGTCGTGGGCCTCGAAGGCGAAGACCAGCCGCCGCCCGTCGACCTCGGTGAGCTCGACGCCGATCTGCACGTGCGTGCCCAGCGGGCTGGCGGCCAGGTGTTCGAGCTCGACCCTGGTGCCGACCGACGTCTCGCCCGGCGCGAGGTGCTTGTCCAGAGCCTGTACGGTCGCCGCTTCGGCCAGCGCGAGCAGTCGCGGCGTCGCGAGCACCGGCACGTCCCCGCTGCCGACCTTCTTCGCGGTGTCCTCCACCTCGACCATGATGAGCAACTGGGCGCGCAGACCCGGAGCGAGCGTCATGGGGTCAGCCTACGGCGGTCGCACCTGTCCAACGGGTCAGCTGACTTCCCGGAAACGCGGACAAGTGCGGGCATAAGGCCCCAGGATAGGGTGTGGTACGGCTTAAGACATTTGAGTGGCATGTGAAACAGGTGGGTCGTACACTCTCTGAGTTCCGTGACCACTGTGTGACCTGTCCGCGACGAAAGTTCGCTTTGTTGGAGAGCCGCGGGGTGCAAGAGGTTACTGGTTTAGGGGGGTAACGGGGGAGTCATGGTGGCCCAAGGAACGACGCTGGCGGGGCGGTATCGGCTGGACACCCGCATCGGCGCCGGCGGCATGGGCGAGGTGTGGCGCGGAGAGGACATCGTCCTGGCCCGCACCGTCGCCGTCAAGGTGCTGCTTCCCGGTCGTACGCAGGACCCCGGGTTCGTCGCTCGCTTTCAGGGGGAAGCACGGGCGATGGCCACGATCAACCATGGCGGCGTCGTCGACGTCTACGACTACGGCATCAGCGGCGACACCGTCTACCTGGTGATGAAGTTCGTCGACGGCGAGCCGCTCGACCGGTTGCTGGCCAGGCTGGGGAGGATCCCGCCGCAGGCGGCCATGGAGCTGATCGCGCAGGCCGCGTCGGCGCTGCAGGCCGTGCATGATCAGGGGATCGTGCACCGCGACGTCAAGCCGGGCAACCTGCTCGTGCAGCGCGACGGCACGCTGGTGCTGACCGACTTCGGCATCGCCCGCTCCGACCTGGCCAACCGACTGACGGACGCCGGCATGGTGCTCGGCACGGCCGCCTACTGCGCCCCCGAGCAGGCCGAAGGCGCCCCTGTCACGCCCGCGGTCGACATTTACGCGCTCGGCGTGGTCGCGTACGAGTGCCTGGTGGGGCAGCGGCCGTTCGACGGCGACAGCGCGGTCACGATCGCGCTCAAGCACATCCGCGAGGCCCCGCCGCCGCTGCCCGCCGACATTCCCCAGGCCGTGCGCACGCTGGTCGAGGTCGCGCTGTCGAAGGACCCGGCCAGGCGCTTCCCGACCGCCAGGGCCATGGCCGAGGCGGCCAAGGCCATCGCGAGCGGGCAGACTCCCGCCCCGGCTCCCGAACAGCCGGCGCCGGCCACCGGGGCCACCATGGCGCCGCCGGTGGAGGCGTACCAGACGGGTGCCCATCAGGCGCGTCCCGCCGAAGAGACGACGACCATGGCCGACCGGCGTCCGGGCGGCCGCCGCGCGGCCAAGGCGCCGCGCAGGACCGGGCTCATCGCGGGCATCGCCGTCGCGGCGGTGCTCGGCGCGGGCGCCACCGCGGTCGCGCTGACGGGCATGACCCCCAGCGGGCCTGCCCCGACGAGCACCGCCTCGTCAGTGGCCAACCTGAGCAGTCCCAAGCCCCCCAAGACCAAGCCCCCGAAGACCCACGTGGAGGAGCCGACTCCGGACCCCGAGCCGACGACCCAGAGGCCGAGGCCCGCGGAGACCGAGGACGCCAAGCCGCCGACGAAGACGCCGACCAAGACGCCCTCCAGCACGCCGAGCGTCACCAAGACGCCGACCAAGACGCCCACGAGCACCCCGACGTCGGACGTCAAGAGGGCTCGCGTGCCCAAGGTGGTCGGGATGGCGTTCCTGCAGGCGCAGGAGATGGTCGAGGCGGCGGGCTTCGAGGAGATCATCCCCGATGACCGGACCTCCACCTCCAACGGCATGCGCTGCGGCAGGGTCCTCCGGACCGCGCCGGGGGCCGGGACGGTGCAGGAGGTGACCAAACCGGTCACGCTGGTCATCGTCGACGGCGTCTGCCCGGAGGACAGCACCGGCAGCCCCTCGCCCAGCGCCACGCCGAAGCCGTAGCTCTCACACCCCCGTGGTGCTGCGGGGGTAGGCGACCTGCGGGTCGGTGGCGATGTTCACCATGTACGGGATGCCGGAGTCGAACGCCCTGCGCAGCGCCGGCCCGATCTCCGACGGCTTGGTGACCAGCTCGCCGCCTCCGCCCAGCGCGGTCACGACCTGGTCGTAGCGGCACTGCGGCTGGAGCTCGGCGGCCACGTCGTAGCCGTACAGGAGCTGCATGGGGTGCTTCTCCAGGCCCCAGATGCCGTTGTTGCCGCAGATCATGACGACGGGCAGCCTGTGGCGGACGAGGGTGTCGACGTCCATGAGCGAGAACCCGGCGGCGCCGTCGCCCAGCAGCAGCACCACCTGCGAGGACGGCCTGGCCAGGCGGGCGGCCACGGAGTAGCCCAGGCCGGTGCCGAGGCAGCCGTACGGGCCGGGGTCGAGCCAGTTGCCCGGCTGCTTCGGCTCGACGTACTTGCCCGCGTAGGAGACGAAGTCGCCGCCGTCGCCGATCACCACGGCGTCGTCGGCCAGGACCTTGCCCAGCTCGCCGTACACGCGCATGGGGTGGATCGGGTCGGAGTCGGAGGCCAGCAGCTCGGCGTCGCCCGCGATGGCCGCGGCGGCCGTGTCGGCCAGCTTCGACACCCAGGAGGCGTACGCGTCGGGTTTGACCCCGGCGTCGCCGCAGGCGGTGCCGAGGCTCCAGAGCACCACGGACAGGTCGCCCGCGGCGGACGCGGCCGGCTGCATGTGGGTGGCCAGCTGCGAGGGGGCGTCGGCGATGTGCACGACCCGGGCCAGCGCGTCCTTGGTGCCGAACCAGCCGTAGCCCAAGCGGAAGTCGAGTGGCGTGCCGATCACGATGACCAGGTCGGCCTGCTTGAGGGCCAGGCCGCGGGCCCGCGTGACCAGCAGCTCGTGGCCCGAGGGCAGGACGCCGCGGCCCTGGCCGTTGGGGATGACCGGCAGCCGCCACGTCTCGGCGAAGTCGCGGGCGGCCTCCTCGGCCCGGTCCATCCACACGTCGGACCCGTAGACCAGCACGGGCCGCTCGGCCTCGGCCAGCAGCCGCGCGATGGCGGCCAGGTCGTCGGGATCGGGCTCGAGCGGCGACGGCGTCTGCGTCCGCACCTCGTGCGCGGGCGAGGGGGAGAACAGGTGGTCCATGTAGAAGTCGAGGAAGACCGGGCCGCGGTGGGGTGCGACCGCGGTGCGGAAGGCCATCTCGACGTCCTGGCCGATGGACTCGGCGTCGGTCGCGGTGAACGACAGCTTGGTGATCGGCTTGAGCAGCGGCGGGTGGTCCAGCTCCTGGAGGGCGCCGCTGCCCCAGCGCGACTGGGGCGCCCGGCCGCCCATGACGACGACGGGGGAGCCGTTGAAGTGGGCGGTCGCGACGCCGCTGACGCCGTTGGTGATGCCGGGGCCCGCGGTCAGCACGGCCAGGCCCGGTCTTCTGGTCAGCCGGGCGGTCGCCTCGGCGGCGAAGACCGCGCTCTGCTCGTGGCGTACGTCGAGGATGCGCATGTCCTCGTGTACGGCGCCGTCGTAAAGGGGGAAGACGTGCCCTCCCGACAGCGTGAACATGGTCTCGACGCCGTAGGCCTTGGAAACGGCGACAGCGGCGTCACCGGCGTGCTTCGCAGACTCCATGCCGGGAACTTACCAACCAGTCACCAGAGTAAACAGATCTTAAGGATCTTCAGTCGCAGCAGACGGACAGCCTGCCCTTCGGCGCCCGCACGACGATCTTCCGCGGTGAGGTGGAGTTCCGATCGACGTCGACGTTGGTGTCGATCCCTTCCGCCGTCACGTCGTAGGCCGTCTTCGGCAGGTCCAGGCTGACGTCGCCCGCCGTCCGCACCACCGCGTTGACGGTCGTGGGGGCGCTGACGAAGGACAGGTTGACGTCCCCCGAGCCGATCTCCACGTCGGCCGCCTCGACGTCGAGATCCGTGGCGTTGACGTTGCCCGTGCCGCTCCTGGCCCAGAGGGTGCCGGAGAGGTTGTCGACCTGGACGTCGCCGGCGACGGAGGACAGGCGGACCTTGCCGAAGAGATCGGTGACGCTGAGCCGGCCGTTGCCCGTGCCGGCCTCGACGTCGGTCTCCGGCGGCACGTAGATCACGTAGTCGGTCCAGCAGACGGGGCCGTTCGGCTGCTCCCCGCCGGGGCAGACGGCGTCGAGCCGCAGGGTGCTGGAACGGGCGTCCCAGTCCTCGCTGATGGTCGGCCGGCTCCTCGACCAGCGCAGCGACCTCGCGATGAGCAGCTCGCCCGCCCTGCCCGGCAGGATTCTCAGGTCGACCTGGGTGCCCTTGCCCGCCTTGATGCGTACGTTCTTGTGCTCGAAGGCGATGGACCTCTGCGTGTGCTCCTCCGGCATCCTGGCCCGCGCGACCCCGCGCCAGAGCCCCCCGACGGAGAGCAGCAGGGCGATCGCGGTCGCCACAGCTCCCGCCGCCAGCCAGGCGGCTCTCACGGCAGGCTCCTGATCTTGAGGAACTGCAGGACTGCCAGCACGCGCCGGTGGTCGCCCTCGGCCGGCGACAGGTCGAGCTTGCTGAAGATGTTGCCGATGTGCTTGCCGACCGCCCCTTCGCTGAGCACCAGGGACTGGCCGATGCCGGCGTTGGAACGGCCCTCGGCCATCAGCTGGAGCACCTCGTGCTCCCTGGGCGTGAGCCGTTCGAGCGGGTCGCTGTTGCCGCGCAGCAGGAGCTGGGCCACGACCTCGGGGTCGAGCGCGGTGCCGCCGGCGGCCACCCTGCGCAGCGCGTCGATGAACTCCGCCACGTCCGCCACCCGGTCCTTGAGCAGGTAGCCGACCCCGCCCGTCGCGGCCGAGGCGAGGAGCTGGGCGGCGTAGCGCTCCTCGACGTACTGCGAGAGCACCAGGACGGCCAGGCCCGGCTGCTGGCGGCGCAGCACGAGCGCGGCCCGCAGGCCCTCGTCGGTGTGCGTGGGCGGCATCCTGACGTCCGTGATGACCAGCTCGGGCTTGTGCTCCGCGGCGGCCCGCAGCAGCCCCTCGGCCTCGTCCACGGCCGCCACCACCTCCATGCCGGAGGCGTCCAGGAGCCTGATCAGCCCCTCGCGCAGCAGCACGGAATCCTCCGCGAGCACTACTCGCACGGCAGGTCCACCTCGATCGTCGTAGGGCCGCCCAGCGGGCTGGACAGCCGGAGCGACCCGTCCACCGCGTCGACCCGCTGGGCCAGGCCGCGCAGCCCCGTGCCGCCGTCCGGCCGGGCTCCGCCGCAGCCGTCGTCGTACACGAGCACGTACAGGCGCTCGCGCTCGCGCCGCACGCTCACCTCGGCCTTAGTCGCCGCCGCGTGCTTGGCGATGTTGGTCAGTGCTTCGGACACGATGAAGAACGCCACCGCCTCGATGGTCGGAGTGGCACGCCGTTCGATGTCGACGTGGAGTTTCACGGGGAACGGCGCGCGGGCGGCCACGCCGGACAGCGCCGCGTCCAGGCCCTGGTCGTTCAGGACGGCCGGATGCAGGCCCCGTACGAAGTCGCGCAGCTCCTTGAGCGCCTGCTTGGCCTCCTCGTGCGCCTGCGCGATGGCCTCGCGGGCCGGTTCGGGCAGGTCGGTCAGGGTGGCCCTGGCCAGGCCGAGGTTCATGGCGAGGGAGACGAGCCGCTGCTGGGCGCCGTCGTGCAGGTCGCGCTCGATCCGGCGGCGCTCGGCGTCGGCCGCGTCGATCACCCCGGCCCGGCTCTCCGTCAGCGTCTCGATCCGCTGGCCGAGCTCCGAACGGCTGGGTCCGAGCAGCGTACGCGCCACCGACAGGTCCAGCGCCGCCATGCCGCGCGCCAGCACCGGCGCGAGCAGCAGGAGCACGAGCCCGATCACCAGGTAGATCGCTACGACCCTGCCGTCCCTGAGGTCGAACTCCTCGAACTCCATCGGCGGCGGCTGCAACCTCTGCGGCAGGAACGACAGCAACCCCACGATCGCCCCTCCCCATGCCATCGCCACCAGCACCGCGGCCGCGAACCCCACGAACGGCGACAGCAGGTGATAACTGATCTGCCGCCACGTGGCCGGGCTGCGCCAGCTGCTCGGGGAGCGTACGGGCGGGATGTGCGCGCCCAGGAACGCCTCGAACCTGGACCGCTGCACCCGCGTGAACCGCGGCACGCTCCGCATCAGCAGGGGTGGCCACACGGCGAGGACGAGCGTCAGCCCGCCGAGCAGCACGGCGACCGGGAGACCGATCATCACGTGGGCCGTGTCGAGCCACGCCCGCGCCGACCACGGACGGGGGACTTTCATGGCTCAACGGTATTGAGCAGCGGGTGAGACGCGAAATAGCCCTGGTGTGCTGATGAATGGTGGGGTTTTCCCCACCCTCAGAGCGTCGCCTTGAATCCGGCGGGATCGAACGAGCCCCCCAACATCGCACCCAACCCTCTCCGCGCCACCTCGGCGAACTCCTCCCCGCCCATCCCCCCGGCCCCTTCGGGCAGCACCCCGGCCAGCGGCCGCGCGGCCAGCATCTCCAGGTCGCACACGCAGCTCCGCTCGACGATCCCGGGCTCACCTGGCCAGCGCCCGATGACGATCCCCGTCGGCTCGAGCCCCCGGTTCGCCATCGCCTCCAGGGTGAGCGCGGTGTGGTTCACCGCCCCCCGGCCGGGCCGGACCACGACGAGCACCTGCGCGCTCAGGGCCCGGGCGAGGTCCCCGATGGTCCCGCCGTCCTCGTCGAACCGCTCCAGCAACCCTCCGGTGCCCTCCACGACCACCATCCGGTTGTTCTCGGCGAGCTCCCGTACGAGCCGCCCCACCTCGGCAAGCGACACGGGCGGCACCCCGGCGACGCGGGCGGCGGCGGCGGGCGGCAGCGGCTCGGCGAACCGCCGCACCTCGAAGGTCGTGCCGACCCCGGACATCCGGATCACCTGATCCACGTCCCCGGCCTCTTCGGGCGCGACCCCGGTCTGCGCGACCTTCACCACGGCCACGGAGGCCCCCCGCCGTCTGGCCAGCACCGCCAGCGCCGCCGTCACGACGGTCTTGCCCACGCCGGTATCGGTGCCGGTGATGACGATGACGCTCATGTCACCAGCCTATGAGCAGCACCGTAAGAGATCACGGCTGATCACGGCCGGACCGGCGTGCTCAGGGGCGCCGCAGGCGGGTGACGAACTTGTACCGGTCGCCGCGGTAGAGGGATTGGGCCCACTCGACGGGGTTGCCGTCGGCGTCGAAGGCGTGGCGGGTGAGGAGGAGCATGGGGAGTCCGACGTCGACGCCGAGGGCCTTGGCGTCGTACGGGGTGGCCAGGACGGTCTCGATGATCTCCTCGGCGTCCGTAAGCCGGACGTTGTAGGCGTTGTGCAGCGTCTCGTACAGGGACGCGTGCACCTCGAGCTCCCGCCGCAGCCGGGGGAAGCGGCGCGCGGACAGGTGGGTGGTGTCGATGGAGACCGGCTCGCCGTTGGCCAGCCGGAGGCGGTGGATGCGCAGCACGCGGCCGCCCGGGTTGATGGCCAGGCGCCTGGCCAGGGCCTCGTCGGCGGTGATGTAGCCGATCTCGAGTATTTTGGTGTCCGGCTCCAGGCCCGCCGTGCGCAGGTCGCCGATGTACGAGGTGAGCTGCAGCACCTGCGCCACCTTCGGCTGGGCCACGAAGGTGCCCTTGCCCTGGATGCGCAGCAGCCGGCCCTCCACCACGAGCTCGGTCAGCGCCTGCCTGACCGTGGTGCGGGAGGTCTCGAACCGTACGGCGAGCGTGCGCTCCGGCGGCAGTGCCGCGCCGGCGGGCAGGGTCTTCGTGAGCTCGAGCAGGCTGCGTTTGACGTCGTAGTACTTGGGCACGCGGGGGCTGTCGTCTGTCACGCTCTCACCTTCACTTCTGCCACGGCGGTGAAGGCGTGTCTGATCACCGCGAGATCATCGGAACTCACATCAGCCCGAGCGGTCAACCGCGGGCTGTGGCGGCCGACCGGCACCGGGCGGGCACGGTAGCCGGCTCGCACGGATCCGGGCAGCTCAGGCTGATTGTGAAGGATATCCACAGCGGTGAGCGCGATCGCAACCGAGGCCGGTCCGTGATCCGTGTCGGGGTGGAGCCACCTGCCCGTGCCGATCACCTCCGACTCGTCCCGTCTGCGGTTCGAGCAGCTCTCATGGTGTGACGGTTCTCACAATATGAGATTCCCGATATGTCGAGTTGGGTGCACGATGCCGTATATGCCGTCACTGTGCGAATGGGCGGGTGTGCGGCCGTGCCATGCGGAGTCCTGCCCGCGTATCCGGGCGCGCATTCAGCCAGGGAGCCGGTTTGGTTGTTGCGGGGAAAAGCACGCATGATGCACCTGTGCCGACTCTCAGCGACCTCGTAGCCCGCCACACCGCCCTCGACGAGGCGGATCTCGACTGGCTGCACTCGCTGGTCTCCGACTGGCAGCTGCTGGCCGACCTGTCGTTCGCCGATCTCATCCTGTGGGCGCCGCTGCTGGGGGAGAGCGGCTGGATCGCGATCGCGCAGATGCGCCCGACCACCGGCCCCACCGTCTACCACGACGACATCGTCGGCAGCGTCGCCGCCAAGGGAGAGCGCCACCTCATCGACACCGCCTGGAACGAGCGGCGCATCTGCCGCGAGGGCGACCCCGACTGGTCCACGGGCGTCCCGGTGCGCGAGGAGACCATCCCTGTGCGGCGGACCGTCGAGGGCGGCGAGGGCCGGTTCCTGGCGGTGATCCAGCGCTCCACGAACCTCTCCTCCGCCCGCACCCCGTCGCGCCTGGAGCTGACCTACCTCCAGAGCGCCTCCGACCTGGCGCAGATGGTGGCCGAGGGCCGGTTCCCGTTCTCGGGAGAGGAGCCGATCCTGGTACGCTCGCCGCGCGTCGGCGACGGCCTGCTGCGGCTCGACCGGGCCGGGCGCGTCACGTACGCCTCGCCGAACGCCCTGTCCGCCTACCGGCGGCTCGGCCTGCACGCCGACCTGGTCGGGGCTGAGCTGGGCCGGGTCACCGCGACGCTCTGCTACTCCGACGAGCCGATCAACGAAGATCTCATGATCGTGGCCAGCGGGCGCGCGGCCAAGGAGACCGAGGTCGAGTCGGGCGGCACGATCGTGCAGCTCAGGGCCATCCCGCTGATCGTCGGCGGCGGCCGCATCGGCGCGCTCGTGCTCATCAGGGACGTGACCGAGCTGCGGCGCCGCGAGCGCGAGCTGATGACCAAGGACGCCACGATCCGCGAGATCCACCACCGGGTGAAGAACAACCTGCAGACCGTGGCCGCGCTGCTCCGCCTGCAGGCCAGGCGGCTGCAGGTGCCGGAGGGCCGGGAGGCGCTGGAGGAGGCGGTGCGCCGGGTCGGGTCGATCGCGATCGTGCACGAGACGCTGTCCCACGCGCCCGAGGAGTTCGTGGACTTCGACGAGATCGCCGACCGGGTGTTCGCGATGGCGGGGGAGGTCTCGGCCGCGGAGGTGGCCGTCACGCCGCGCCGCGTCGGGGGCTTCGGCGTGCTGCCTTCGCTCATCGCCACGCCGCTGGCCATGGCGCTGACCGAGCTGTTGCAGAACGCGATGCAGCACGGGCGGCCCAAGCGGCTCGAAGTGGTGGTCGAGCCCGAGCCCGACAGGCTGAACGTCACGGTGTGGGACGACGGCCGCGGGCTTCCGGCCGGCTTCGACCTCGACACCTCCACCAGCCTGGGGCTGCAGATCGTCCGCACGCTGGTCGAAGGGGAGCTTTCCGGCCGGCTGTCCATCGAGCCGCGGCTCGAAGGGGGTACGGAGGTCACGCTGTCGATCCCGCTCCCGGCGGCCTGATCCCGGTTCGTACGCGTCCGTCGGGGTTCGACGGGAGTACGAGGGCTCGGCGCGTCGGGTGCGGGCATGTCGAACGGCGGCGGTGCGTCGGCCGGGGTGACGGCTGGGCGGTGGCGCGTCCGGCGGGTGGCGCGGCGGCCGGGCGGCGACGCATCGGGGCGAGGAGGGTGCGGCGGCGCGCGAGCCGATCGGGGCTCGGGCGACGCGGGGTCAGACGGTGGAGATCAGATGACGGTGGCGGGTCAGGCGGTGAGGCGGGCGCGGTGGCGAGCGGTGCGGCGCTTGAGAGCGCGGCGCTCGTCCTCGCTGAGGCCACCCCAGACGCCGGCGTCCTGCCCGGACTCCAGCGCCCACTTCAGGCAGGCTTCGACGGCCGAGCAGGAACGGCAGACCTGCTTGGCTTCTTCGATCTGCATGAGTGCCGGGCCGGTGTTGCCGATCGGGAAGAACAGCTCGGGGTCCACGTCACGGCAGGCAGCTCGGTGGCGCCAGTCCATGCGTCCACTCCTTAGTAGATGGAGCCTCTGGTCGGCTCCGTGCGGCTACTACTTTGTGAAGAGTTTCACTAACTCGCGCGAACAAGACCCGGACCTGTGAGGACCGGGATCGCTCGCTGACACTCGGAGAACCTTGGGGTTGTTAAAGGTCCTACGTTCCGACGTCAATGTTGAGACTGTCAGCCACGCTGAGTGCACGCAAGAGGGTTGACGGGAAGTTTTGGGTGTTATGGCTGTCGGATGCGTCACACAATGACCGAATGTAACCACCTAGACCAAAACTTGTAACGCGTTCGGTGTAGACCGGAATGTTACGGTTTCGTATTCGCCCAGGTAGTCCCCGTCCAGCTGGAAGGCCACGGGGCGTTCCGCGGTGAGCGTGAACTCGGCCTCGTCGTGCAGCTGTACGAGGTGCCGGCCGCCCGGAAGGGCGTCACTCTCCGTGAGAATCTGTCGGATCACTGACGCCATGGACATCGGTCCCATCCGGCGCAGCCCGAGAAGGTCGAGCCCGGTCTCGAAGCTCGCCCACGGGGTCGGGTGCACGGGCCTGGTGCCGACGTACGTCCATGGAGAGGTGTTGGAGATGATCGCCATGAACAGCCCGCGGGCCGTCGGTATCCCCGGGCCGGTCAGGGTCATCGCCGGATGCCGTTTGTCCGTGGCCAGATAGTGCCGTAGAGCGGTGTTCACGTACCGTGTAGGCGTGGCTTTACGGCCCGTTCCCCTGAGGCCTTCCACAGCCCGTACAACCTCTGCGTCGTACCCCATGCCGGAGCAGAAGGTGAAGTAGCGGCTCTGGCCTTCCCATAGGGCCTGCCCCAAACCCACGGTCCTGCGCCGGCCGTCCCTGAGCGCCTCCAGCACCGCCCCCGTGGACTCCACCGGGTCGTTCGGCAGCCCCAGCGCGCGGGCGAACACGTTCGCGCTGCCCCCGGGGATGACGACGAGCGCGGGCCGGCCCTCGCTGCCGGGCGGGACGTCGCCGCCGTTCACCGGGTTGAGCAGGCCGTTCACGGTCTCGTTGATCGTCCCGTCGCCGCCGAGCACCGCCACGACGTCGTATCCCTTGGCCCGCGCGGTGGCGGCCAGCGCCGCGGCGTGCCCGCGGTAGCGGGTCTCCTCCACCGCCAGCTCCACGGCCGCGCCGAGCGCGCGGATCAGCACGTCACGCGTACGGGCGTTCGTGGTGGTGGCCTTGGGATTCACCAAGAGCATGGCGCGCATATCGCCAGCGTATCCGCTGGACTTGTGGGCGTTATCGGCCGAACGTCCTATTTCTCGGACCGGGTGACCCGAGGGGTAGGGTACGGGCGTGAGTCGTCGTCCGGTCACCCTCGTCATCGCCGCCGCCATCGTCGCCCTGGAAGGCCTGGTGGCGCTCGGCCTCGGCATCTACGTGGCCGTGGAGACCCTGGTCAGCACCCCGGGCAACCTGACCACCGCCATCGCCGAGTCGGCGTTCGGCGTGCTGGTCGGAGCGGGGCTGCTCTGGGTGGCGTGGGGCGGGCTGTTCAGGATGGAGCGGTGGGGGCGGTCGCCCGGCGTCCTGACGCAGATCTTCATGGTGCCGATCTCCGTCACGCTCATCCAGTCAGGCCAGCCCCAGCTCGGGATCCCGCTGATCGTGATCGCGGTGGCGGGGTTGGCGACGCTGCTGGCGCCGCCCACCACGCACGCCCTCTACGGAGACGGCTAGTCTTCGGCGGTCAGACCCTCGCGCAGCTGCGCGAGGGTGCGGGCCAGCAGGCGCGAGACGTGCATCTGCGAGATGCCCAGCTCGGTGGCGATCTGCGACTGCGTCATATTGCCGAAGAAGCGCAACAACAGGATGCGCTTCTCCCGCGGCGGCAGCCGTTCGAGCAGCGGTTTCAGCGACTCGCGGTATTCGACGCCCTCGAGCGACTCGTCCACGATGCCGAGCGAGTCGGACACCGCGGGGGCGTCGTCGTCGCCGGAGTCGGGCGCGTCGAGCGACACGGTCGAGTAGGCGTTGGCCGACTCGAGGCCCTCGAGCACCTCCTCCTCGGTCATCTTGAGGTAGGAGGCCAGCTCGGCGACCGTCGGCGCGCGGCCCTCGCGCTGCGAGAGATCGCTTATCGCCTTGGTCAGCGAGAGCTTCAGCTCCTGCAACCGGCGCGGGACGCGGACCGCCCAGCCCTTGTCGCGGAAATGGCGCTTGATCTCGCCGACGATCGTGGGCGTGGCGTACGTGGAGAACTCCACGCCGCGGTTGAGGTCGAACCGGTCGATGGACTTGATCAGGCCGATGGTGGCGACCTGGGTCAGGTCGTCGAGCCACTCGCCCCTGTTCCGAAAGCGGCGGGCCAGGTATTCGACCAGGGGAAGGTGAAGCTCGACCAGCTCGTCTCTGATGCGCTGGCGGCGCGGCTCCTCGGGGCCCAGCTCGGCCAGCTCGGCGAAGAGCATGCGGGCACGCACCCGGTCGGGCACGGCGTGTTCGCTGGTGGCCATGGCTCCAGTCCTTTCCGTCACGCCGGCCTCGCTGCGCCTCGGCGCTTACGCAGGACGATAGCCATGCGATCTGGGGAGTCGGTCACCGCGTCGACGTCGTCGGCCAAGGCGGTCAGCACCATCCAGGCGAAGTCATCGCGTTTGGGCGCGGAGCTTCCGACCGTGGCCACTTCGACCCTGACCTGCATCTCATGCCCGGTCAGCTCGAACTCGGCGGTGAGGTCGGTGCCGGGCACCGCCTCGCTCAGCAGCATGGCGCACGCCTCGTCGACCGCGATCCGTAGATCCTCGATCTCGTCGAGCGTGAAGTCCAGCCGCGCCGCCAGCCCGGCGGTAGCCGTACGCAGCACAGACAGGTAGGCACTGGCGGCGGGGAGCCTGATGCTCACCACGTCGCGGATGCCGGCCACGCCCTCCGCGCGCGTCTCGGTTTCCTCGGTCACGTTCCTCCTCGCGTTTCCGACGCCAACTGCAACTTACCGCCCCTGGGAGGTGCTTGGACGATTCAGACTCGCCATCAACGGAAAAGGCTCTGTACGGCTGCTGCCGTACAGAGCCTTATGTGCCGTTTTAGGCGGCCTTGGTCTCCCAGAAGATCTTGGAGATCTCGTCGATCTTGCCCAGCAGGTCCTCGGCCTTGGCGACGTCGACCGTGCCCTTGGCGCCGGCGGCGCCCGCGAGCTTGGTGGCGTCCCAGAAGAGCTGGTGAAGCTGAGGGTACTGCTCCAGGTGCGGCGGCTTGAAGTAGTCGGTCCAGAGCACCCACAGGTGGTGCTTGACCAGCTCGGCCCGCTCCTCCTTGATGGACAGCGCGCGGGCGCGGAAGACCGCGTCCTCGTTGGCCGCGTACTTTTCCATGATCGCCTTGACCGACTCGGCCTCGATGCGGGCCTGAGCGGGGTCGTAGACCCCGCAGGGCAGGTCGCAGTGTGCGGAAGCGACATGCTTGGGTCGTAGCAGTCGTGCGAGCATCAGAAAGTCCTTCCTTGATGCTGAATCAGCTTGGTCCACAACCGACCTTACTCGGGTCCCAACGCCTGCGGAGTAGGGGGTCACAGCCCATGAGAGTGCGTGTCGAGGGCGATTCGATGCGCCCCGCGCTGGTTCCCGGCGACTGGCTCCTCGTACGCCGGGGCGCCACCGTCCACCCGGGAGATCTCGTGGTGGCGAGACTTCCCGGTGATCCCGAGCAGCTCATCGTGAAACGGGCGCAGTGGCACGGACAGGACGGATGGTGGCTGGAGAGCGACAACCAGCGGGCCAGCGGTCGGCGTGACAGCTGGGACTTCGGGCCGGTCCAGGACATCGTGGGACGGGTCGTGCTGCGTTACTGGCCCCTCCTGCGGCGGCGTTAGGAGCCGTTGCGCCGGCGGGCGCGGAAGGCGGCGACGTTCGCGCGGCTGGCGCAGCGGGAGGAGCAGTAGCGGCGCGAACGGTTGGACGAGGTGTCCAGGAACGCCTTGCCGCAGCGCGGCTCCTGGCACCGGCCGAGCCGGTCCGCGCCCAGCTCCGCCACGACCGCGGCCAGGCCCATCACGGCGCAGGCGGCGGAGTCCTCGGCCAGGTGGAGGTGCCAGCCCCCGCCGTCGTGGTCGGTGAGCTGGGGGCGTACGGGATAGCGCACGAGCAGGGCGTTGAGCCGCGCGGCCACGGCCCGTTCGTCGTCGGCCTCGTCGAAGGCGGCGGCCAGCTCGTCGCGCAGCGGCCTCAGCTCCGGCGGCGGGTCGGGCTCGTTGACCAGCCGGACGGCCCACTCGGCGTAAGAGGTGAGGTCCATGCGGGTGTATTACATCACGGGCCACGCCGATCGGGGCCGGTTCTTCCGGCGGGGAGTGCGCTCAGGCGCGGCTGAGAAGGCGTTTCAGGGGCCGTGCGCGCCGCCGGGTAAAGAGAGCCCTGGGCGGCGCTTCGAGGCGTATATGGCGCGTTGAGTCCCGGTGGGCGGGGCGCTCCGTACGGTGGTACGGGCGGATGCGCCCCGCCGTGCCTGCCGGGCCTACTCCTCGGGGTGCAGGACCCGGTGGAGGAAGGCGCGCGTGCGTTCCTGCTGCGGGTCGCCGATCACCTGCGCCGGCTCGCCGTCCTCGACGATCACGCCGCCGTCCATGAACACCACCCGGTCGGCCACCTGCCGCGCGAACCCCATCTCATGGGTGACCACGAGCATGGTCATGCCCTCCTCCGCCAGCTTCCGCATGACGGTGAGCACGTCTCCCACCAGCTCGGGGTCGAGCGCCGAGGTGGGCTCGTCGAACAGCATCAGGTCCGGGTTCATGGCCAGCGCCCGGGCGATCGCCACCCGCTGCTGCTGGCCGCCCGACAGCTGCGCCGGGTAGGCGTCGCACTTGGCGCCGACGCCGACCTTGTCCAGGTTCTCCCTGGCGACGACTTCGGCTTCCTTCTTGCCCCGCTTGAGCACCCGCTGCTGAGCGATCATCACGTTCTGCAGCGCGGTCATGTGCGGGAACAGGTTGAACTGCTGGAAGACCATGCCGATGCGGCGGCGTACGGCGTCGATGTCCACGTCGGGGTCGGTGAGCTCGACGCCCTCCACGAACACCTTGCCCTTGGTGGGCGCCTCCAGCAGGTTCACGCAGCGCAGCAGGGTGGACTTGCCGGAGCCCGACGGCCCGATGACGCAGACCACCTGCCCGGGATCGACGGTCATGCGGATGCCCTTGAGTACCTCGTTGTTGCCGAAGTACTTGTGCAGGTCCGCGAGCTCGATCGCGTGCGTCATCGGTTCCTCCCCTTACGTCCCTCCAGCCGGGTCGCCAGATATCCCAGCGGGATCGTGACGATCAGGTACGTCAGGCCGGAGACCATGATGGGCGTGGCATTGGAGTGCTGGGAGGCCAGGTCGTTGCCGAACTTGGCGAGCTCGACATACTCGCTGGACACGCCGAGGAACAGCACCAGCGAGGAGTCCTTGAGCAGGGCCACGAACTGGTTGGTGGTCGGCGGGATGACCATGCGGAGGGCCTGCGGGATCACCACGGTGAACTGGGCGCGGGTGGCGGACATGCCCAGCGATCTTGCGGCCTCGACCTGCCCCTTGGGGACGGCCTGCAGCCCCGCGCGGAACACCTCCGCCTGGTAGGCCGCGCCGATCGCCCCGAGCCCGAGGGCGACCTGGCCGTATGTGCCGAAAGGCACCTGGAAGCCCGGCAGCGCCAGCGGCAAGAAGGTGATCATGATGAAGATCAGCAGCGCGGGCAGGCCACGGAAGATCTCGATGTAGACGATCGCGATCCACCGGTAGGGCCGGACCGGCGACAGCCGCATGAGCGCGAGCAGCAGTCCCACAAAGAAGGCGAGGACGAATCCGGTGACTGTGTAGATGACCGTGTTCCGCAGCGCGATGGTGAACAGTTCCGGCAGCGTCTCCTTCGCCACCTCGGGCTTGGCGAAGTTCTGTGCGAGGCTGCCCCAGTCCGCGTACAGGACGAGGAGGCCGAGCACGATGACCAGGACGGCATATTGGATGCCGCGGCTGATCTGCTGCTTCTTCCGAGGGCTGAGCCCGGCGCGCGCGGGCTCAGCCGTCTTCGGCTGGTCGGCCATGGATCAGCCCAGCTCGCCGGGCTTCTTGCCGAACCACTTCACGTAGATCTTCTCGTAGGTGCCGTCTTGCTTGGCCTTGGCGATCTCTTCATTGATCGTCTTGAGCAGCACCGGGTCGGCGTTCTTCTTCAGGCCGAGGCCGTACTGCTCGCCGGTGTCCAGGCTGCCGATCAGCTCGAACTTCGCGGCGACCTCCGGCTTCTTCAGCCAGGTGAGGACCACGGGGAGGTCCTGGACGATCACGTCGGCCTGGCCGGCCTGCAGGGCCAGCAGCTCCTTGGCGGAGTCGGCGTACTCGGTCGGGTCGAAGCCCTGCTTCTTGACGTAGTCGAGGCCCGTGGTGCTGGCCTGGGCGCCCAGTTTGAGGTTCTTGGCCTTGACGTCGGCCAGCGACGTCGCCCCGGTGCCCTTCTTGGCGAGCAGCGCCTGGGTGGCGTCGAAGTACGGGTCGGAGAAGTCGATGTTCGCCTTGCGCTCCGGCGTGATCGTCATGCCGGCGGCGGCCAGGTCGCACTTCTTGGCCGCCATGGCGGCGCCGCTCTTGATCACCGCGAAGTCGATGTCCACGATCTCCTGGGTCACGCCCAGTTTCTTCGCGACCAGGTCGACGATGTCGACGTCGAAACCGACGATCTTGCCGCTCGCGTCCTTGAACTGGAACGGCTCGTACGGGATGTTCGTACAGACTGTGAGCTTGCCGGGCTGCACCAGCTGAACACCGCCGGCTGCGGAGGCGCTCGCGCCGGTCGTGGCGGAGCTCGAGCTGTTGCCGCCGCTCCCGCACGCGGTCAGCGCCAGTGCGGCGGTCAACGCGAGCACGCCGGCGGCATAGCCACGGCGGCCCTTGGGGCTGAGGGCCATGTACGGCCTCCTCGATGTGAAAAGCCAGGAAACTTGCGTTTTGTGCAGTTTAAATGGGGTTTTGCACCGGTCAGCCATCAGACATTTAACGATGCGTCAACGGAACGGCGTCGGCACTGACACCGAGTCCATCTCACCATGTGGCACGATAGGGAGACGGGTGACCCCCGTACCCCTCTGAGACGACCGACGAGGGGATCCTGGCAGCTACCGAGGCCAGCCCGCTCGCGCTCGCCCGCCGAAGGTTTCTTCCGCTCCCGATGACTACAGGGGTCGCTGTGGCTGTCACGCCCGCTTCTGCTTCCGTTCCCGTCGAGCAACTCGATCTCGATCCGGCCTTCGCGCTGCACCGCGGAGGCAAGCTCGAGGTCCGCTCCACCGTTCCCGTCCGCGACGCGGACGATCTCTCCCTCGCCTACACGCCCGGCGTCGCCCGGGTCTGCACCGCCATCGCCGAGACGCCCGCGCTGGTCAACGACTACACCTGGGTCTCCAACGTGGTCGCCGTCGTCTCCGACGGCACCGCCGTGCTCGGCCTGGGCGACATCGGGCCCTCGGCCGCCATGCCGGTCATGGAGGGCAAGGCGCTGCTGTTCAAGCAGTTCGCGAACGTCGACGCCGTCCCCATCTGCCTCGACTGCACCGACGTCGACGCGCTCGTCGAGACCGTCGTGCGCCTCGCGCCGTCGTTCGGCGGCATCAACCTCGAGGACATCAGCGCCCCGCGCTGCTTCGAGGTCGAGGACCGGCTCCGGGAGCTGCTCGACATCCCCGTCTTCCACGACGACCAGCACGGCACCGCCATCGTGGTGCTCGCCGCGCTCCAGAACGCCGCCCGCCTGACCGGGCGCTCGCTCGGCGACCTGCGCGCCGTCGTGGCTGGCGCGGGCGCGTCCGGCGTCGCGGTCTCCCGCATCCTCCTGGAGGCGGGCATCGGCGACATCGCGGTCGCCGACTCCAAGGGCATGATCTACGCGGGCCGTGAGGGACTCAACCCCGTCAAGGAGGCCCTCGCGCGCGACACCAACCGCGCCGGCCACACCGGCTCGACGGAGGACGCGCTGGCGGGCGCCGACGTGTTCGTCGGGCTGTCCGGGTCCACCGTGTCCGAGGCGGCCATCGCCTCCATGGCGCCCGACGCCATCGTCTTCGCCCTGTCCAACCCCACCCCCGAGGTCCACCCCGAGGTGGCCGCCCGGCACGCCAAGGTCGTGGCCACCGGCCGCTCCGACTTCCCCAACCAGATCAACAACGTGCTGGCCTTCCCCGGCGTCTTCAGGGGCGCCCTCGACGTGCGCGCGTCCGCCATCACCGAGAACATGAAGGTGGCCGCCGCCAACGCGCTGGCCGGCGTCGTCGGCGACGACCTCTCGCCGACGTACGTCATCCCGAGCCCGTTCGACGAGCGCGTCGCGCCCGCCGTGACCGCCGCGGTCGCGGCCCAGGCCCGCGCGGACGGCGTCGCCCGCGTCTGACCTCCTCGTACGGGGGCCTCCTTGGATCAGGGAGGCTCCCGTTTTCGTCGTGGAGTTGGTGGTCTCTTTGAGAACCGCCCTGAAACCTTTACTCAAGGTGCTATAACAGTAGCTCTCTGTAAGGTGTGGGCGCCCAACTCCTGTGACGAGGAGAGCGATGGAACGCGAGCCGAACCGACTGCTTCAGCAGCTCATCGCGGAAGCGGGCTTCTCCCACAAAGGACTGGCCAGGTGCCTGAACGATTGGGGAGCCGCCCGTGGCACTCCGGGCCTCAAATACGACCACAGCTCCGTGTTGCGCTGGATCGGTGGTCAGAGGCCACGTGACCCGGTGCCCTACCTGCTCGCGGAGATCTTCGCGATGCGGCTGGGCCGACCGGTTACCTCGGAGGACCTGGGCATGCCGGCGATCCTCACACCCCTCGATCTCGGGCAGGAGTTCACGCACACGTGGCAGGAGGGGGTCGCGACCGTGACTGCGCTATGGCGGGCCGACGTGGAGAGACGGAGGTTCCTGATCGACTCGACCTTCGCGATAGGAGCGGGCTCCGTGGGAGCCATCCGCTGGCTGACGTCCCCACCCGGGGGACAGCTGAGCGGTACGGGCGGGCGGCGGGTGGGCCGCGCCGACATCGCCGCCATCCATGAGGTCACCCGATCGTTCGGTGAGCTCGACAACCGTTTCGGCAGCGGCCGGGTCCGCTCGTCCGTGGTCAAATATCTGGACACCGCCGTCTCGCCACTGCTCAAGGACGGCCTGTACGGCGAGTCCACCGGCCGCCGCCTGGCCGCCGCGGCCGCCGAGCTGACCCGCCTGGCCGGCTGGATGGCGTACGACATGGAGCAGCACGGTCTCGCCCAGCGCTACCTCATCCAGGCGCTCCGCCTGGCCAGGAGCGCCGACGACCACACCCTGGGCGGCGAGATCCTGGCCGGAATGGCCCACCAGGCCATCTACATGGGCCAGCCCTCCCACGCCCTCGACCTGGCCCGCTCCGCCCAGATGGCGGCCCGCCGCGCCGGCGTGCACACGCTGCTGGCCTCCGCGCACGTCCTGGAGGCCCACGCCCACGCCGGCCTGGGCGACGCCCGCTCCTGCGGGGTCTCCCTGCACGAGGCGGAGTCCGCCTTCGACGCCCGTAAGCCCGACGACGAGCCCGTCTGGCTCAGCTACTTCGACGAGGCCTACCTGTCGGCGAAGTTCGCCCACTGCTTCCGTGACCTGGGGGAGGGGGAGCGGGCCGTGCGACAGGCCCGGCGTTCCCTTGACATGGACTCCCGCTATGTCCGCGGGCGGATGTTCAACCTGTCGCTGCTGGCCGCCGGGCTGTTGCAGTGCGGGGAGCTGGAGGAGGCGTGCTCGGTCGCGGGCACCGCCTTCGCGCTGGCGGGGGAGCTGCAGTCGACCCGGTCGCGGTCGTACGCAGCTGACCTGCGGCGGCGGTTGGAGCCGTACAAGAACGAGCGGGCCGTGCTGGCGCTGCGCGCACGGACGCGGGAGCTCACGCCGGTATGACGCGAAAACGGCCCGGGTGCTTGTCACCCGGGCCGTTCTTCGTGCTGCCGTCTACATGCTGTCGTGTCTACTGGAGAAGCTCGCCGTTCGGGCCGACGATCTTCTTGGTCTCCGCGTAGTTGGCCTTGTTGTACACGTCGGCCACCTCACCGTCGAAGATCGCCGAGCTGATGTAGTCGACCCGGCCGTTGCCGTCGTTGTCGTGGAACAGGCTGGTCACGCCGTTGACGTAGCCGGTGCGCTTGTTGTTGTCGTACTTCATGAGCCAGGGGCCGCCGTCGGCGCCGGCGGTCATGGAGCACTTGAGCAGCTGGTGGGTCTCGACCTTGAACGTGTTGACCTGGTAGCTCTTGGTGGCGGTCTTGCCGGAGCACCACTTCGGCGTCACGCCGGTGAACGGGCGGTCGCCGTCGGGGTGCGGGGCGGAGGGGTAGCCGAAGACGGTCACCGGCTGGCCGAGGGGCTGGTTCCAGGCCACACCCTGCCCGCCGACGACGTCACCGAGCCGGCCCATGTCCTTGGCGATCCCGAGGACGTAGCGGGCCTCGTAGTACTTACGCGACGTGCCGGGCTTGACCCACTTCTGCGTGTAGTAGTGGGTGATGGTGTAGTTGCCCAGCTTGTCGGTGCCCTTGACGCCGGGGCCCTGGTAGGCGTCCTGCTGAGGCTTGGTGACCTGCTCCACGATGGGCTCGCCGAACTTGAAGCCCTGGCCCTTGCCCACCTTCGCGTCCTTGTACGCGTCCCCGCTGACTTCGACCTTCTCCAGGACGGCGCCGGGGTAGTCGGGGCCCACGAGGTCGGCCGGCTTGTCCTCGCCCTCCGACCAGCAGTCGCCGAGGGTCAGCTGGCACTTGAGGAACTCCACGGAGCTGATCTCGCGCGGCTTGACCCACTTGTCGCCGGCCCACGCCTTGAAGTCGTTGCGAGAGACTTCCTTCTCGCCGGCCAGCGAGAATCCGTTGTGCACCGCGACGAACGCGAAGTCGCCGTCGTAGTCGTCGTAGGTGTCCAGGTCGTACGCCGTGAAGGCGTAGGCGCCGACATACACGCCCCAGGGGGCCTTGCCCTGGTAGTAGCCGGGCACGAAGATCCACTTGTCGTAGACGTCGTCCTTGCCGTTCGCGAAGACGCAGTGGCCCGCGGTGGCGACCAGGTTGCGGTTCCTGGACTGGATGGACGTCGCCGAGCACCAGCGGTAGTTGCCGGCCTTGTCGAGGAAGAACACCTTGCCGATGGTCTTGGGCAGGTTGACGTTCTTGGACACCGTCGCCTTGGCGGTGGTGCTCGGGCCGGTCATGCCCGGCTTGCCGTCAGTGGCGCCGTTGCTGCCGGCCGACACCAGCTTGGAGACTTTCTTGACGTCCAGGTTGTACTGGGTGGCCTTGCGCAGGGCGGCTCCGTTGGAGTCGAGCCAGAAGAAGGCGTCGCCGTACGCGTCGGCCGGCTTCGGCTGGAGATTATCGGTGGCCCAGCTCGGTGCGGCGGTGGCTGGGACGGCGAGGGCAGCGGCACTCAGGCAGGCGGCGGCTAGGGGGACGAGCAGGCGCTTCACGGGAGGCTCCACAGTTGTCAAAAAGGGTGTAAAGACACTATCGACCCTTTAGTCCCTCTGGTAAGGGTGGTTGCCAGATTTCTCAGCAAAAAGGCCGAAGGGCCCGGCAGGATGCCGAGCCCTTCGGTATTGCTAGAGAACGACGAACAAGTCTTCGTTCCGATCCGCAGCGAACTACGGGATGAGCTTGCCGCTCCACGCAGCCGCAGCGGCCTTGTAGACGACGTTGGTCTCACCGTCGAAGTAAGCCGAGGTGATCGTGTCGTAGCGCTTGTTGCCGTCGGTGTCCGCGATGAGGCTGGTGACACCGTTGACGTAGCCGAGACGCTTGGCGTTGCTGTACTTGTACAGCCAGGGGCCACCGTCGTAGCCAGCGGTAACGGTGCACTTCAGCGACACCTGCTCCTCGACCTTCTTCGAGGGGATGAGCAGGGCCTTCTTCGCGGTCTTGCCATAGCACCACTTCGGCGTCACACCGGTGAACGGCTTGTTGCCGTCCAGGTGCGGGCCGTAGGGGTAGCCGAAGGTGCGGACGTAGCCACCAGCCGGCTGGTTCCAGGCGAAGCCCTGGCCGCCAACGTTGTCGCCGAGGCGACCAACGCTCTTGACCTCGTGGACGACGGTGTACGGCTCGAGACGGATGTAACGAGCGACGTTGCCCTTCTTGTACCACTTCTGGACGTAGAAGTGCGTGATCGTCCAGTTGCCGCGAGGGTCCTGAACGACCGTGGCCGGGTACTTGGCCGCGTCCTTCGCAGCGTTCGCCTTGTAGTCGGCGGCCTCGGCGTCGGTCACGATCTCGGTGACGGGCTCACCGAACTTCTTGCCGTTCCCCTGGCCGACAGTGGCGTCCTTGTAGGTGCCCTCGGAAACCTCGACACGGTCCACGACTGCGCCGGGGTAGTCCGGACCAGTGGCCTCGTCGGCCTTGCCCGGGTCCACGTCGTAGTAGTCCGTGGTCTTGGGGTCGAGCTTGCCCTTGTCGTACTCGTCCTTGGAGACGGTGACGTCCTTGACAAACTTCTCGCCCTGGTACGCCTTGTAGGTCGCCCAGTCCACCAGCTTGGGCTTGTTCAGCGTGCCGCCGATGCCGTCGTAGACGGTGACGAAGGCGTAGTCGCGGTCGAAGTCCTCGTAGACGTCGAAGTCGTAGTGGGTGAAGGCCTGCTTACCCACGTACACGCCCCAAGGAGCCTTGCCCTGGTAGTAACCGGGGACGAAGACCCAGCGGGACACGACCTCGTCGTTGCCGGCGATGTCGTACACGCAGTGACCGGCCGTGGCGACCAGGTTGCGGTACTGCGACTGGATCGAGGTGCCGGAGCACCAGTACAGCTTGCCGTCGCGGCCCTCGAAGAAAACCTTACCGATGGTCTTCGGCAGGTTCACGTTCTGAACCTTGACGGCCGCCTTCTTCTCCTCGCCGATGGGGGCGGTGGAACCCGGCTTGGTGTCCGAGGTATAGCCGCCACCGGAGGAGATCTTCTGAACCTCGAGCGCGTCGGGGTTGAAGGCAACAGCGTTCTTGAGCGCCTGGTTGTTGGACTTGGTCCAGAAGTCCAGGGTCTCGGCCGCCTTCTGCTGGTTCGCCAGCACGTCGGCGGAAACGGTGTCGTCAGCCTGAGCCGTGGTGGCCAGGCCGGCGGCCAGGAGGCCAGTGGCCAGAATGGCGCCACCGGCGGGGAGGAGGATGCGCTTCACGGTAACTCCTTGCGCTGTCGTGGAACGCCTCTTGCGTCCCATGCGTCAGTAAAGGGATAGCCAGGAACATACAGTGTGGATCTTGCTCGCGGGTAGCCGCTTTGACAGGAAAAGAGGCGACAAGACGGGCGTGACCGTTCTGTGATGTTTAAACGGCTGATGCGCAGGAGTCGAGGAAGGCTCGCTTCGGGACCGTTTGCCCTGATCAACATAAGGGACTTGTCAGTGCGGTTCCCGGGGTCCGCGTGTCCCTTCGATCGCGGTCGAAGAGGCTATGTGATGCAGATCACATTGGATTGATGGCACCGTCTGGGCGTCCCATGCGTCCAACCGCCCTTCACTTTCGGCGGGAACGCCGAAGGGCCCGGCAGGATGCCGGGCCCTTCGCAGGAAACGGTTATACGAACGGTCTAAGACCGGTCGCTGTCCGTCACCTTAGACAATCTTGCCGGACCACGAGGCCGCAGCGGACTTGTAGACCACGTTGGTCTCACCGTCGAAGTACGGCGAGGAGATGTAGTCCACGCGACCGTTGCCGTCCTGGTCGTTGAAGGTGCTCACGACACCGTTCAGGTAACCGAGACGCTTGGAGTTGCTGTACTTGTACAGCCACGGGCCACCGTCGGCACCCTCGGTGAAGGCGCACTTGAGGGCCACGTGCTCCTCGATCTTCTTGGCAGCAGAACCCTGCAGCTTCTTCGTCGTGGTGCCGTAGCACCACTTCGGAGTCACGCCGGTGTAGTTCTTGTTGCCGTCGGGGTGCGCGGCGGCCGGGTAGCCGAACACGCGGACGGGCTTACCGGTGGGCTGGTTCCAGGCGAAGCCCTGACCGCCGACGTTGTCACCGAGACGGCCCGCGTCCTTGGCGAAGCCCTCGACGGTGAAGAAGACGGTCTTGTAGTACTTGGCCTCCGAGCCCGCCTTGTACCACTGCTGGACGTAGTAGTGCGTGATCGTCCAGTTGCCGCGCTCGTCCTTGACGACCTTGGCGGGGTACTTGTCGGTGGGCTTGTCGCCCTGCTTCGCCTTGTAGGCAGCGGCCTCGGCGTCGGTAACGATCTCGGTGACAGGCTCACCGAACTTGAAACCGTTGCCCTTGCCGACCTTGGCGTCATTGTAGACGCCCTCGGTGGTCTCGACCTTGCCCACCGCGGCACCGGGGTAGTCGGGACCGGTCGCCTCAGGCGCCGTGCCCTCCTTGACCCAGTACGCCTCGGTCCTCGTCGGGTCAAGCTGACCCTTCAGGAACTCCTCGCGGCTGATCTCGACGTCCTTGGCGTCCTTGATGCCGGTGTACTTGTCCCAGTCGGCCTTGGAGACCTGCTTGGGAGTGCCGCCACCGAGCTTGACACCGTTGTACACGGTCACGAACGCGTAGTCGCGGTCGTAGTCCTCGTACACGTCGAAGTCGTAGTGGGTGAAGGCCTGCTTACCCACGTAGATGCCCCAAGGGGACTTGCCCTGGTAGTAACCGGGGACGAAGACCCACTTGGACAGGACGTCCGAGTTGGTCGCCGTGTCGTACACGCAGTGACCGGCCGTGGCGACCAGGTTGCGGTACTGGGACTGGATCGAAGTGGCGGAGCACCACTTCTTCTCGCCCTTGCTGTTGACGAAGAACACCTTGCCGATGGTCTTCGGCATGTTGACGTTCTGGACCTTGACGGTCGTCTTCTTTTCCTGGCCGATCGGAGCCGTCGAGCCGGGCTTGGTGTCGGCGCTGTAGCCGCCCTTGCTCTGCAGCTTCGCGACGTCGCCCTTGTCCCAGACGTTCGACTCCTTGGCGGCCCGGAGGGCGGCGCCGTTGTTGTCGGCCCAGAACTCTGCAATGGCCTTGGCGTTCGCCGCACTCGTCGCCATCGGGTCAGATGCGACGTCGCTTTCGGCCTGGGCGGTGCCGGCCAGACCGGCGGCCAGAAGGCCGGTAGCCACGATGGCACCACCGGCGGGGATGAGGATGCGCTTCAAGGGAACTGCTCCTTGCTCTGTCGTGGGTCGCAACATGCGTCCCATGCGTCAGTAAAGGGATAGCAAGGAACATAGCGTGGTGATCTCCGCAGGTGGAACCCGCTTCGGACGATCCGGTAGGCGCCCCTACCGCCGTTACCGTGCTGTTATCTGTCAGAGATCTTTGCGGGCGGTGATTGGATAGTTACGTTTTCGCAGGGTATGGAGGGGTTATTACTGATGGGACTGGAGTGTCGTTAGTCAATCGCCACGTTCTGTAGTCGGCGAAACGTGACTTAGATCACAGGAACCGGATTGGCGCCTAATCCGTCTAACTCGCTCCAATCCTCACAGGTGATCTTCAGGTTCGGGTTATAGGGGCCAAAAAGAAGCCGCCCTCGCCGGGAGGAGGGGCGGCGAGGACGGCTGTTGAGCGCCAGGCGTGGGGTCGTCCCCTGCGCCTGGCCTATGCGGACTGGGGTGCCCTTGAGCGCCTCAGCGTGCGTGATGGCGGGCGGGGAGCTGGAGGGGTGCTCCTCGGCCGTCGGAGGAAGGGCGAACGGGTCGGTTCGCCAGGTTTGGCTTAGATGTCCCTCTGCCGGACGACTGCCGCCAGATGAGTGCGCAGGCTCAGCAGCACCGGATCGCGGGCGAGGGCATCGTGGCGCGGATGGTGGGCGGGCACGGGGCGTTGTGGCGGTGCGGTGCCGTCATCGGTGGGCGTGTCGTCCTGGGCGGTCTCGATCGCTCTCAGCAGCCGTCGCCACGTGCCGTCGGCCGTCCAGTGGCGGTGGTGCCGGTAGATGGTCACCCAGCAGCCGAACCGCCCGGGCAGATGACGCCATCGCAGACCGGTCCTGGCTTGGTAGAGCGCCCCATTGATCATCATCCGGTGCTCGTCCCACCGGTCTCCAAGGGTGTCGCCGGGGGGTAGCAGCGATGCCAGCCGTTCCCATTCGGCGTTCGTCAGATCGCCACGATGCATGTGCCCATCGTGACAAGGTAAACACTCTGTGTCAGCAGATCCAAAAAAGATCTTCGTCTTCGGAAGTTACCCCGACAAAAGATGAGGCGAGGGCCTCGGAATGCCGAGACCCTCGCCTTTCCCCTGGAAGGGCTTACTTGTACAGCTCGCCGTTCGGGCCGACGATCTTGCCGGACCACACGTTCTTGGCCGCGTTGTAGACCGCCGCCGTCTCGCCGTCGAAGTACGGCGAGGTGATGTAGTCGACGCGGTCGTTACCGTCCTGGTCGGCGAAGGTGCTCGTCACACCGTTCACGTAACCGAGGCGCTTGCCGTTGCTGTAGTTCTGGAGCCAGGGGCCGCCGTCGTAACCGGGGGTCACGGCGCACTTGAGGCCGATGTGCTCCTCGATCTTGAGCCAGGGGGCGCCGACCGCCTTGGCGGTGGTCGTGCCGTAGCAGTTCTTCGGCGTGACGCCGCTGTACGGCTTGTTGCCGTCCGGGTGCGGAGCGGCCGGGTAGCCGAAGGCGCGGACCGGCTTGCCGGTGGGCTGGTTCCAGGAGAAGCCCTGGCCGCCGACGTTGTCGCCGAGACGACCGGCGTCCTTGGACAGCAGGATGTAGTAGTGGCCGCCCCACGCGCGCTTCGGACCGGTGAAGCCCTGGTAGTCCTTGCGGTCCACCTGCTTCACGCCGTTGAACTGGATGCCGTTGTAGACGGTCACGAACGCGTAGTCGCGGTCGTAGTCCTCGTACGTGTCGAAGTCGTAGTGGGTGAAGGCCTGCTTGCCCACGTAGATGCCCCAGGGGGTCTTGCCCTGGTAGTAGCCCGGGACGAAGACCCAGTTGTCGAGGAGGGCCTTGTCGCTGTCCGTGTCGTAGACGCAGTGGCCGGCCGTGGAGACCAGGTTGCGGTAGTTCGACTGGATGGAGGTGGCCGAGCACCAGCGGAACTTGCCGGAGCCGTCGACGAAGAAGACCTTGCCGATGGTCTTGGGGATGTTCACGTTCTGGGCCTTGCCGGTCGACTTCGTCTCACCGGTCGGCGCCGTGGTGCCGGGCTTGCCGTCGGGGCTGTAGCCGCCCTTGGAGACGACCTTCCGGACTTCCTTCGCGTCCCAGGTGTACTGGGTCGCCTGGCGAAGCGCGGCCCCGTTCGAGGCGAGCCAGAAGGAGGCGACGGAGGCGGCCTCGGAGGTGTTGTTGGCCATCGGGTCGTTGGAAACGTCGCCGTCGGCCTGGGCCGTACCGGTCAGACCTACGGCGAGCAGGCCGGTCGCGAGGACGGCACCGCCGACGGGCAGAAGGATTCGCTTCAAGGTAACTCCAGGTTGCGCTGACATGAGGCGCCTGGTGCACCCCCATAACTCAGCAAACGGACAGCCCGGAACTTACCGGTTTGACAATGCCTATGTGAATTTCGGGTAGATCATGTCAGCGTTCCAACGGGGCGTCGTGACCTTGCTGAGACAAAGGATGCGCTGATCACCACCAGTGACCGGACGGTTGCAGTGATTTAGGTCACATTTGGCGGAGTGGTCTGCGCGGCGGCGCGTCGGTAGACCGCTCCGGCGGTGGTGTCGAAGTACGGGGACGACACCGCGTCGTACCAGCCCTTCGCGTCTCTGTTCCAGGTCAGGCTGTTGACGCCGTTGAGGTAACCGGTCCAGCGGTCCTTGTTGAAGCCGATCAGCCATGGACCGCCGCTCGCGCCCGGGCTGAAGTCGCAGTTGAGCAGCTGCACGCCCTTCTGCAGATCGAGGCTGACGGCGGAGGTCCAGCGAGTGGGGCCTTCCTTGCACATCTCCAGGCGCTTGCCGTCGAACGGGCGGGTGCCGTCGGGCTGCGCGCCCGCCGGGTAGCCGAACGCGGCCACCGTGTACGTGGTCGGCTTCTTGTTCAGCTCGATGCCCTGGCCGCCCACGTTGTCCTGGAGCCGGCCCACGTCCTTCATGACGTAGCGGCCGTCCTTGGCCTCCCACTTGAAGCCGCGGTGCACGGTCACGAACGCGTAGTCGAAGTCGTAGTCGCCCTTGCCCGACCAGTCCTCGTGCATGCTGATCGAGGAGCCCACGTAGATGCCGTCGGGCGTCTCGCCGTTGGGCCCCGGGTTGGGGACGAAGATCCAGTAGTCGGCCGCCTTGGCCTGCCGCGAGTCGTACGCGCAGTGCCCGGCCGTCGCGACGACGCTGCGGTTCCTGGCGGCGACCGCGCTGGCGGAGCACCAGTACTCCTTGTCCCCGAACCGGAAGAAGACCTTGCCCATGGTCCTGGCGACCGAGCCCTTGCGCGGCAGCACGGGCGACACGGCTTGCGCGGCGACGGCCCGCGTGACGGTGGTCGCGGCCTGCGTGGCGGGGTTGGAGGCCTGCGCGGAGGCCGACGGCGCCGGGGTGGCGGCCTGGGTGCCGGGCGTCGCGGGGCTGTAGCTGTCGGCCTGCTTGAGCTGGTCGGGTGTCCAGTAGTCGGCGACCCGCTTGACGTCCACCGCGGTCCTGGCCAGCGAGACGGCGAAGACCTTGCTGTCGAGCACGGCGTTGCTGTCGAGCGCGGCGTTCGCGATCCCCGTGAAGGCGGGCGCCATCAGCAGCGCGCTGCTGAGCGCAGCCGCCACCAAGTGCCTGGCCCGGGGGATCATGAATTAGCCTTTCTTGGGGTCGTAAGGGTGGATTTTTCCAGATGTACTGGTGGTATTGCAGCCAGGATAGAGATTCGTTACCTGATCAAGAGTGCTCTGTGCACTATAAGGACACCGTCAGACAGATCTCTAAATGATCATTGGTAAGGGGCGTTTCCGCAGGTCAGAGTGGGTGTAGGCGCTTGTTGAATTCCACTCATTCCACGTCTGTTCCAGTGATGTACGCCTCAGTGGAAGACCCCGGTTCCCAGGGGAACCGGGGCCTCGGAAGCCACCTCGATCAGCGGAAGTTGCCGGTCCAGCGGTTGGCCGCGGCCTTGTAGACCTTGTACGTGTCGGTGTTGAAGTACGGGGACGAGATGTAGTCGTAGCGGTCGTTGGCGTCGGTG
Organism: Nonomuraea sp. NPDC052116; assembly: GCF_040680035.1. NCBI lineage: Bacteria > Bacillati > Actinomycetota > Actinomycetes > Streptosporangiales > Streptosporangiaceae > Nonomuraea > Nonomuraea sp. NPDC052116. The sequence continues at coordinate 59,103 of NZ_JBFAWA010000033.1, forward strand.
TCCCACGCGACGCTGTTGACGCCGACCAGGTAGCCGGTGCGCGACGCGCTCTTGTAGTTGTAGATGAACGGCCCGCCGCTCGCGCCGGCGGTGAAGGAGCACTTGAAGCCGATGTGCTCCTGCAGGTTGTACTTCCTGGCCTCGGGCATCGGCCGGGTCTTGCCGTAGCAGAACTTCATCGTGCGGCCCGTGTAAGGCTTGTCGCCGTCGGGGTGCTCGCCCGCCGGGTACCCGAACGAGAACACGTCCAGCTTCGTGCTCCTGTTCCAGGTGAAGCCCTGGCCGCCGACGTTGTCACCGAGGCGGCCGACGTTCTTGACCGTCCACTGCCAGCGGTTGCCGACCTTCTCCCAGTTGACCTTGATGCCGTTGTAGACGTTGACGAACGCGTAGTCGAAGTCGTAATCCTCCTTCACCACGAAGTCGTCGTGCGCGTTGAACGTCTTGGCGGCGTAAATGCCGTAGGGCGCCTTGCCCTCCCAGACATTGTTGCCGTCCCAGTACGACGGAATGAAGATCCAGTTGTCGTAGAAGGTGTTCTTGCTGGTGTCGTAGACGCAGTGGGCCGAGGTCGCCACGAGGTTGCGGTACTTGCCCTGGACCGAGCTGGCCGAGCAGTAGCGCCAGCTCCTCGGGTCGCGCGGGTCGGCCTTGGGCAGCGTGAAGAACACGCGGCCGACCGTGTTGGGCAGATTGACGTGCTTGCTCTTCTTGGCCTTCGTCTTCTCCTCGCCGATCGGCGGGACGGATCCCGGAGGCCCGTCAGGTGCGTCGTTGCTGCCCTTGACGCCCTTGGAGGTCAGGCCGAGGCCGTCGTCGTAGTCGGTGGCCAGCTTGACGCGGTCGGGGGTCCAGAACTGGACCGCCTGCTCGGCGGGGGTGGCGGAGTTCTGGGACACGACGTCGGAGGGTGCTTGGGCGTTGGCCGGGGTGCCGCCGACCATGCCCGCGGCCAGCCCGACGGCCATCAGGCCGGCGAGCGGGAACGCGATGCGCCTTGCTCGGGAAAACATGGAGCTCCTTTCGGCTTTCGGCGGCCCAGAGCGGGGTACTGCGCCCCGGTGGGCCAGGAAAACGATCGGAACGCTAATGAATGGCGCAGGGGGCTGGCCATGAAACGACGCGAAAAAGCATGGCCCGGTTCCATTCCGTTATAGAAATAGCGAAACCGCATGTATTCGTAATTGGCATCCCCGCAGGTCGCGCCGTCCGTTTTTTGTCTTGCGCAACAGTGGTAACAGGCATTATCAAATGCCACTTCTTATCAACCGAATCTTGTTCTGGTTAGATGGATTCATGGATCCTCGCACCCCCTGCCTCATCGGCATCGCACAACGCACCATTCGCGAGCAGCCCGGCCCGGAACCGCTCGATCTGTGGGAGGAGACGGCGCGCGCGGCCGCCGAGGACGCCCGGCTCCCCGTCGAGCGGCTGGACTCGATCCAGATCGTCCACACCGACTCGTGGCAGTACGACTCGCCGGTCGGCCGCCTCGCCGAGCGCCTCGGGGCGACGCCGCGCCACCGTGCGTACTCCAAGGTCAGCGGTACGGCCCCGCAACTGCTCATCGGCGAGGCGGCGGCCAGGATCGCGGCGGGCGACCTCGACTCCGCGCTGGTCACGGGGGCCGAGGCGCTGGCGACGCGCCGGGCGTACCGGCGGGCGGGCGAGCACGTCCCGTGGAGCCACCCCGCCGTGCCCAAGCCCCCGTACGGATGGGAGCGCCCGCCGCACCCGTACGCGCTGGCCCACGGGCTCTTCATGCCGGTGCACACCTACGCGATCATGGAGACGGCGCGGCGGGCGGCGTCCGGGCTCACGATCGCGGAGGAGATGCGCGACAGGGGCCGGCTGATGGCGCCCATGACCGAGGTGGCCGCCGCGAACCCGTACGCCTGGCGCCGGACCGTCCGCACCCCCGACGAGCTCGCGAAGGGCGACCGCTTCGTCGGCTGGCCCTACACCAGGGACACGGTGGCCGTGCTGGAGGTGGACCAGGCGGCGGCCGTCATCCTGGCCAGCTCGCGGCTGGCCGACCGGCTCGGGGTGCCGGCCGAAGGACGGGTCTACCTGCGCGGGTGGGCGTACGGGGAGGACACCTGGGAGGTGGCCGCGCGGCCCGAACTCGGCTCTTCCCAGGCCATCGCCCACGTGGCGGCGGCCGCTTTCCGGCGGTCCGGGCTCGGGCTCGGCGCCATGCACGCGCTCGACCTGTACAGCTGTTTCGCGGTGGCGCTGCGGCAGGCGTGCGACGCGATCGGGCTCGATCCCCTGGACCGGCGCGGGCTCACGGTCACCGGCGGGCTGCCGTACGCGGGCGGGCCGGCCAGCGACTACGTCCTGCACTCCACGGCGACCATGGCGGGGCTGCTGCGGGCCCAGTCCGGGCACGGGCTGGTGAGCGGGGTGGGGATGCATCTGACCAAGCACACGTACGCGGTGTGGTCCAGCGAGCCGGGAGGGCGGCTGGGGAGCGCCGCGCCGGTGTTCGTGGCCGAGGAGGTGCCTCTGGTGGGGGCCTGGGCGGGGGAGGGGGTGGTGGCGGGGTACACGGTGGCGCACGGGCGCGACGGTGTCGCCGAGAGGGGGGTGCTGGTGGTGGAGGTGCCGGGCGGGCGGGCCTATGCGGTGGTGGAGGAGGCCGGGCTGCTGGCGGACGCGGAGTCACGGGAGCTGGTGGGGCAGGTGGTGCGGGTGTCTTCTGACGGGAAGGTCAACGTGGCGGCGTGGTGACTCAAAGTTGATGCAAAGACCGTGACCGTACGACTACTATCTGGAGTTGACATTTTGATGTCAGCGGCGGACGCTGGAGTCATGCGGAGGACAACGGTGCGCATCGACGAGACGCTCCTCAACGAGGCGAAGGCGTACGCGGCACGTAACGGACGCAGTCTCAACTCAGTGATGGAGGACGCCTTGAGGCAACTTCTCAACCGCTCCACGGAGGTGGCCGAACGGCCGCGCATCGAGCTACCCGTCTCCGGATCCGCGTCAGGACCGAGGCTGACCTGGGCCGAGATCAAGGAGATCCTCGAGCAGGAAGACATCGAGCGCGTTATGAGGACCTGCCATGCGGATGCTTGACACGAACGTGCTCGTCAACGCGCACCGGCGTGACATGGAGCACCACGAGCAGTGCCATGTCGTGCTCACCGAGATGCTGAACGGCGACGAGGCCTATGCAGTCAGCGACTTCGCGCTTAACGGCTTCATCCGCGTGGCGACGCGTATCCCGCGCCCCACCTCCTTCGAGACCGCGCGGACGTTCGCCGAGATCGTCCGCCACCAACCCCATGCGGTGGTGGTGCACGCCGGCCCGAGACACTGGGAGATCTTCGTCAAGCTGTGCGAGCAAGCCGGCGCCGTTGGCAACCTCGTCCCCGACGCCTATCTCGCCGCACTCGCCATCGAGCACGGTTGTGAATTTGTGACCTGCGACAAGGATTTCGCCAGGTTCCAGGGCTTGCGCTGGCGGTCGCCGCTCAACTGAACTGGATGAAAGGGCGCAAGCCCGCACTACTCGGCTAGGAACCGTCGTGGTTGACCGGTTCGACGTCATCGAGGTAGGCGAGCGCGGTCGCCGCCGGTGGGTCGGGCTGGTGGTGGTACTCGCGCTCCTCCTGATCCCCGTCGTCAGCCTGCTCACCAGCCGGGATCCCGAGCCTGCGCCGCCGGCGGGGCCGACCTCCGAGCCCATCAGGTCCCTCACCAAGATAGACAGCGCCCCCAACGCCCTCACCGTCCGGCCCGCGGCCAAGGGCGGTGAGGAGGTCATGGAGGTGGTGTTCCCGCACGGGGTGCGGGCCGAGGTGCGATACCCGGCCGAGCTCGGTCTGGCCGCCATGGGGTCGCGGCCCTACCAGGGAGTCTGGATCGACGGGCAGTATCGGCAGTTGTCCGCCCCGTACAACGGTGAGTTCGAGGTGACCGCGGGTGGCCAGGCGATCAGGAACTACGCGCCCAACGTCACCCTCTGGCCCCGCCGGGCGGGCAGCGGTTACTACGGGCAGGTGCTGCTGTTCACGTTCGGGCGGTGGCGGCTGGCGATGTACGACCGGGGGCAGGGGCTGACGTTCGACCAGCGGGTGGCGCTCGCGCGAGGGCTGAAGGGCAGGGAGACGAAGGACGGCTACCTCGTGCTGTCGGCCAAGTCGCCCCTGCGGCTGGCCAGGCCGGGGGAGACGGCGCAGGGGCAGCCGCTGGGGCCGCAGCTGTGGTTCGGCGGCGGCGCGGGGGAGATGGTCGTGCTGGCGCCCACGCCCGGCTGCAAGAAGAAGGCCGGGATGCCGAGTGTGATCGTGGGGCGCGGGCGGCCGGCCGGCTCGGTGTGCAGGGGCGACGTGCTGGTCGCCGTCACGGGGCCACAGTCGTTCAGGAAGCGGGCCTTGGAAGGGATTCGGATCACGCTGAAGTAGGGTGCGGCCATGTTCGCCGTAACCGCCACACAGACCGACCCCGACAACCCACTCGCCGGGCTGACGCTCGGCGAGCGTCCGGAGCCGAAGGTCCCGGACGGATGGACGACCGTCTCCGTGCGCGCGGCCGCGCTCAACCATCACGACCTGTGGACGCTCAAAGGCGTCGGCATCAGACAGGATCGGCTGCCGATCGTGCTCGGTTGCGACGCCGCGGGCGTGGACGAGGACGGCAACGAGGTCATCGTGCACTCCGTGATCGGCACGGGCGCCGACGAGACGCTCGATCCCAAGCGCACGCTGCTGTCCGAGGTGCACGACGGCACGTTCGCCGAGCGGGTGGCCGTGCCGCGGCGCAACCTCGTGCCCAAGCCGGCCGGGCTCGGCTTCGAGCACGCCGCCTGCCTGCCCACGGCCTGGCTGACCGCGTACCGGATGCTGTTCGACAAGGCCGGGCTCGAGCCCGGCTCCACCGTGCTGGTGCAGGGCGCGGGCGGCGGCGTCGCCACCGCGCTGATCGCGCTCGGCCGGGCCGCCGGCTACCGGGTGTGGGCCACCAGCCGCTCCGAGGAGAAGCGCGCGCGTGCCCTCGAACTCGGCGCCGACCAGGTGTTCGAGCCGGGCGCGCGGCTGCCGGAGCGGGTGGACGCGGTCATGGAGACCGTCGGTCAGGCCACCTGGGACCATTCGCTCAAGTCGCTCAAGCCGGGCGGGCGCATCGTCGTCAGCGGCGCCACCAGCGGCGCGGTCCCGCCCGCCGACCTGAACCGGGTCTTCTTCCTGCAGCTGTCCGTCGTCGGCTCCACGATGGGCACGCGGGAACAGCTCGGCCGGCTGGCGGTCTTCCTGGAGCAGACCGGGGTACGGCCCGTCGTCGACAGGGTGCTGCCGCTGGCGGAGGCGCGGGACGGGTTCGCGGCCATGGCCGAAGGGGACATCTTCGGAAAGATCGTCTTCACCGTCTGAATAAGTAAAGGGTTACTTCCCGGCTTTCCGGGTGATACAAGCATGAGTGGGCTTGTCTCACCCGGGAGGCCGTGATGATGGAGGTTCAGCCCTTCGGTCCAGGTTCGATGCACTGGGACACCACCGGCGAATACCGCAATCTGCTCGTCGCCGGGAGCGCGCTGGTCATGCAGACGATGCACCCGGCCGTGGGTGCGGCCGTCGCCGAGCACTCCACGTACAAGGACGACCCGTGGGGACGGCTCACCCGCACGCTCGTCTCGATCCAGAAATGGGTGTACGGCGGCGCGGACGGCCCGGCGGAGGGCGCGCGGCTCAGGAGGCTGCACCGGCAGATCAGCGGGGTGGACGAGCTCGGCAGGCCCTACCACGCGCTGAACGGCGAGGCGTGGGCGTGGGTGCACCTGTCGCTGTTCGAGCGCTTCGTCGTGCTCAACCGCTGTTTCGGCACCCCGTTCACCGTCGCGCAGGAGCGGCGGCTCTACGCCGAGTCGCGGCAGCTCGGCGCGATCCTGCGGGTGCCGGAGCGGGAGATGCCCGCGGACCTGGAGGCGTTCTGGCGGTACTTCGACGCGATGGTGGCCGACCGGCTGGAGGCGCACCCGACGGCGCTCGACGTGCTGTCAACCCTGCGCGGCACGCCGGCGCCGCCCGGGCTGCCGAGGCCGCTGCGGCGGCTGTGGACGCCTGTGGGAGTGGGATCGGGGGAGTTCAACTACTTCGTGACGGTCGGTACGTTGCCGCCCGCCATTCGGCGGAAGCTGGGGCTGCCGTGGACGGCGCGGGAGGAGCGGCGGTTGCGGCACCTCGGGCATGCGGTGGCGGCGTTGACGCCGCGCCTGCCCGAACGCCTGAGGTACATGCCCATCGCCTACCGCGCCCGCAAGGCCGCCCGCGGCGCGCGCCGCCTGGAAGGGCATCTCCGGTCGGCATGAACGGAGGTCAGCCTTCGAGGATGTCGCGGACGCGGCGGCGGGTCTCGTCGAGCGCCGTACGCAGCTCCGCCAGCTTCTCCGGCGTCAGCCGGGCCTCGGACGCCTCCTGCCGGGCCTCGGCGATGAAGTCGGCCAGCAGCTCGCCCAGCTCCGCGTCGAGGTCGGCGCGGCTCGTCGGCGAGCCGCCCAGCGTGGCCCAGACCTCGGACCAGATCCTGCGCCACTCCCCGCTGAGCCGCTCGCCCTCGTCCTGCCAGTGGGTGGCGTGCTCCATCCACTGCCGCTTCTGCTGCTCCTTGAGCCGCCTGAAGTCCGCCTTCTGCTGCTCCTTGAGCCGCTGGGTGTCGTCCCGGGCCCCCGTGCGAACGTCCTTGGCCATCCGCGTGAGCTCGTCGCGCAACGACTTGACCGTGTCGCGGACGTCCTCCTTGACCTCGCGGGCGATGTCGCGCACGGAGGCGGAGATCTCCTGCTCCAGGTCGTCGAGCTCGTCGAGCCGGGCGTTCAGCTCCTCGCGGCCCTTGTCGGTGATCGAGAACACCTTCTTGCCCTCGACCACCTCGTGCGTCACCAGGCCCTCCTCCTCCAGGCGGGCCAGGCGCGGGTAGATCGTGCCGGGAGAGGGCGAGTAGACGCCGAGGAAGCGGTCCTGGAGCAGCCTGATGACCTCGTAGCCGTGACGCGGGCTCTCTTCCAGCAGCTTGAGCAGGTACAGCCGGAGCCGGCCGTGACCGAAGACAGGGCTCATTCCTTCTCCCCCTTGAGCAGCGCGACCTCGCCGGAGACCGTGATCGCCGACAGCGACGCCATGCCGCCGCCCAGCCTGCCCGACATCGACTTCGTGCCGGGGCCGTTCGAGTTGAACAGTTCGTGGAACGTGCTGACCAGCCTGCCGGAGGTGGATCGCACGTTGACGTCCGCCTCCACGTTTTCCGGCAGCCTGACAAGGATGTCACCGGAAACGCTGTTGAGTGTCACATGGCCGGTCGGCCGAAGCGCCAGATCCGCCGTGATGCGGCCGGAGACGGTGTTCGCCTTGAGCCGGCGCGGGGTGCCGTCGGCCACGGTCAGGTCGCCCGAGACGCTCTTGAACGCCAGGTCGCCGTCCATCGCCCGGCTCTCCACGGGGCCCGAGACGGTCGTCGCGTTCACGTCGCCGCTGACGCCGTCGAGCACGATCTCCGCGGACACGCTCCTGACCTGCGTCATCCTCTCGAACCCGGCCACCACGGCGGGCGCGGAGACGACTCCGGCGTTGACGGTGCAGTGCTTGGGAACAGTGATCGTCAGGACCGTCCTGCGCCGGTCGCGTCGGAGCCAGCCGAGCAGGCCGTCCCAGGTGAGGTCCTTGTAGGTGATGGAGAGCTCCTTGGCGTCCTCGTCGTACGTGACCAGCAGCGGGGACGCCGACTCGATCTCGGACACCTCGACTGTGGGCGGGCCGTCGCTGGCCAGCACGGCCAGGCGGCCGGCGACGATGCGCACGTCGAGCGCTTCCACTTGGCCGAACGTCAGCTGTTCTGGGCCCTCGATCGTCCACTGCTGCATGTTCCCCCGCCCTTCTGGCGACATGTTCTCCCTACGTAACACGATATGTCGCGTTCTTGGGAAACTCAAGATGTATCGCGTTGGCGCGTCGAGGTGTCGTTCCTTGGGGGCGGGCTGGGGCCCCACCGGCGCGTGGCCCCCTTGCCGCCGTGGCCGGGAAGGGGGCGCGGTGGGATGGGTCAGTCGTCCTCGTCGTCGTCGAGCCGTGCCAGCCAGGTGGCCAGCCGCTCGATCGGGATCTCGAACTCCGGGTTGAGGTCGACGAACTCGCGCAGCCGCTCGCCGAGCCAGAGCAGGCTGACCTCCTCCTCGCCCCGCCGCTCGACCAGTTCCTCGATCCCCCGATCGGTGAAGTACATCTTTCTCAAGTCCTCCTGAAACGGCAGTGAGCCCCCAGCCGGGGCCGGGGGCTCACTCTGGTGTTGGATCAGCCGAACAGCTCGTGGAGGATCTCCTCGAGCTCGGTGTCGTGCGAGTTGTGCGAGCCCGTCGCCGGCGAGCTGTTGGGACGGCGCGAGACGCGCCGCAGCGGGCGGCCGCCCAGCGTCTCCGGGTCCTCGGCCAGCTTGAGCGCCAGGTACGGCCACGGCCCCATGTTGACCGGCTCGTCCTGCGCCCAGATCAGCTCCGCCTGCGCCCCGTAGCGGGACAGCTCGGCGGCCAGCTCCTCACCCGGGAACGGGTAGAGGCGCTCGAGCCGGACGATCGCGACGTCGTTGCGGCCCTTCTTGTCGCGCTCCGCCGCCAGGTCGTAGTAGAGCTTGCCGGACGTGAGCACGACCCTGGTGACCTTGGCCGCGTCCGCGGTCGTGTCGCCCAGGACCGGCTGGAAGGTGCCCGTGGTGAAGTCGGACGCCTTGGACGTGGCCGCCTTGTGGCGCAGCAGCGACTTCGGCGTGAAGACCACCATCGGCTTGTGCCGCTGCGACTCCACCTGCCAGCGCAGGAGGTGGAAGTAGTTGGCCGGGGTCGAGGGCTGCGCGACCGTCATGTTGTCGAGCGCGCAGACCTGCAGGAACCGCTCGATGCGGGCCGAGGAGTGGTCGGGGCCCTGGCCCTCGAAGCCGTGCGGCAGCAGCAGCACGACGGAGGACTTCTGACCCCACTTCTGCTCGCCCGACGAGATGAACTCGTCGATGATCGTCTGGGCGCCGTTGACGAAGTCGCCGAACTGCGCCTCCCAGGCGACCAGGGCGTCCGGGCGGACGACGCTGTAGCCGTACTCGAAGCCGAGCGCCGCGAACTCGCTGAGCAGCGAGTCGTAGATGTAGAACTTCGTGGTGCCCTGGTTGAAGGTCTTGAGCGGCGTGTGGTCGGCGCCGGTCATCCGGTCCACCAGGACGGCGTGGCGCTGCGTGAACGTGCCGCGGCGCGAGTCCTGGCCGACCAGGCGCACCGGGTGGCCGTCGATCAGCAGCGAGCCGTAGGCGAGCGTCTCGCCCATCGCCCAGTCGATCGTGTCCGTCTCGACCATCTGGCCGCGGCGCTGCAGCACCGGCGCCAGGCGCGGGTGCGGCGTGAAGCCCTCGGGCAGGTTGAGCTGGGTGTCGACGATGCGCTTGAGCGTCTCGTCGCTGATCGCGGTGTCCGTGTCGGCGTGCGACCACTTGACGACCTCGGTCGGCGGCACCCGCATCGCGGCGGCCTCGGCCGGCTTCTTCGCCGCCTCGCGGGTCTCGGTGAACGCCTGCTCCAGCTTGGCCTGGTAGTCGCGCAGCGCCTGCTCGGCCTCCTCGACCGTGATGTCGCCCCGGCCGATCAGCGCCTCGGTGTAGAGCTTGCGGGTCGAGCGCTTGGCGTCGATCAGGTCGTACATCAGCGGCTGGGTGAAGGCGGGGTTGTCGCCCTCGTTGTGGCCGCGGCGGCGGTAGCAGATGAGGTCGATGACGACGTCCTTGCGGAACGCCTGGCGGTATTCGTAGGCCAGCTGGCCCACGCGCACCACGGCCTCGGGGTCGTCGCCGTTGACGTGGAAGATCGGGGCCTGGATCATCCGGGCCACGTCGGTCGCGTAGACCGAGGACCGGGACGAGGCGGGCGAGGTGGTGAAGCCCACCTGGTTGTTGACCACCACGTGCACGGTGCCGCCGGTGCGGTAGCCGCGCAGCTGCGACAGGTTGAGCGTCTCGGCCACGACGCCCTGGCCGGCGAAGGCCGCGTCGCCGTGGACGAGCACGGGCAGGACGGTGAAGCCCTCCTCACCGCGCTCCAGGAGGTCCTGCTTGGCGCGGACGACACCCTCGAGCACCGGGTCGACCGCCTCCAGGTGGGAGGGGTTGGCGACCACGGAGGAGGTGATGGTCTTGCCGCTCGGCGAGGTGAACGTGCCCGTCGCGCCGAGGTGGTACTTCACGTCACCGGAGCCGTGCGCCGTGCGCGGGTCGATGTTGCCCTCGAACTCGCCGAAGATCTGCGCGTACGACTTGCCCACGATGTTGGCCAGCACGTTGAGGCGGCCGCGGTGGGCCATGCCGATGACGACCTCGTCGAGGTCCTCGTCGGCGGCGTCGCTGATCACCGAGTCGAGCAGCGGGATCAGGGACTCGCCGCCCTCCAGGGAGAAACGCTTCTGGCCGACGAACTTCGTCTGCAGGAACGTCTCGAACGCCTCGGCGGTGTTGAGCCGGGACAGGATGTTGAGCTGCTCGGCACGCTCGGGCGACTTGTGCGGCTTCTCCACCCGCGCCTGGATCCAGGCCCGCTCCTCGGGGTTCTGGATGTGCATGTACTCGATGCCGACCGTGCGGCAGTAGGAGTCGCGCAGCACGCCGAGGATCTCGCGGAGCTTCATCAGCGCGCGGCCGCCGAAACCGCCCGTGGCGAACTCGCGCTCCAGGTCCCAGAGCGTCAGCCCGTGGGACTGGATGTCCAGGTCGGGGTGCTTGCGCTGCTTGTACTCGAGCGGGTCGGTCTCGGCCATCAGGTGGCCGCGCACGCGGTAGGCGTGGATCAGCTCGATCACGCGGGCGGACTTCGACACGTCGTCGTCATGGGAGGCCGAGACGTCCTGGACCCAGCGGACCGGCTCGTACGGGATCCGCAGCGCCTCGAAGATCTCGTCGTAGAAGCCGTCCTCGCCCAGCAGCAGCCGGTGGATCTGGCGCAGGAAGTCGCCCGACTGGGCGCCCTGGATGATCCGGTGGTCGTAGGTGCTGGTGAGCGTCATGACCTTGGAGACGGCCAGGCGCGAGAGCGTGTCGGGCGCGGCCCCCTGGTATTCGGCCGGGTATTCCATCGCGCCGACGCCGATGATCGTGCCCTGACCGGGCATCAGGCGCGGCACGGAGTGGACGGTGCCGATCGTGCCGGGGTTGGTCAGCGAGATCGTGGTGCCGGCGAAGTCGTCGACGCCCAGCTTGCCCGCGCGGGCCTTGCGGACGACGTCCTCGTACGCCATCCAGAACTGGCGGAAGTCCATCGCCTCGGCGCCCTTGATCGAGGGCACGAGGAGCTGGCGCTCGCCGTTGCTCTTCTGGACGTCGATCGCCAGACCGAAGCCCACGTGCTCGGGCTTGATCAGCGTCGGCTTGCCGTCGACCTCCGTGTAGGAGTAGTTCATCTCCGGCATGGCCCTCAGGGCCTTGACGATCGCGAAGCCGATCAGGTGGGTGAAGGAGATCTTCCCGCCGCGACCCCGCTTGAGGTGATTGTTGATCACAATGCGGTTGTCGATCAGCAGCTTGGCCGGGATCGCGCGCACGCTGGTGGCCGTCGGGACCGTCAGTGACAGGTCCATGTTGGCGGCCGTGCGGGCAGCGGCGCCGCGCAGCTTGACCTCCTCGGCGCCCTTGGGCACCGGGGTGGCCGGCTGCTTCGGCTTCTCGGCAGCCGGTGGTGCCTTCGGCGGCGCCTGGGGGGGAGCGGGAGCGGTCACGGTGCCGTTCGCCACCTCCCTGACCGGCGCTGCCCGGCCCGTTCCGGAATCAGGGTTGTAGTCAGCGAAGAAGTTCCACCATGCCTTGTCGACAGACTCGGGATCTTGGAGGTACTTCTGGTACAGCTCGTCGACAAGCCACTCGTTCTGACCAAAGCTTGCCAGCGGGTTTGTCCGCGACGACTCTGACGACACGGCGGAAATCGCCCTCTTCCGCAGATCGGCGTTGATGTTAGAGAACCTGTCCAAGGCTACTCGCCCGGACCGGCAGCGCGCGCCGAAGAGGCCGTGCCGCCTCGAACGATCCTCTCAGGACAGTGCAAAGAGGTCACGTCCCCCTAGTCAATCCGGGTGGTGCCGCAATTATTACTCTTTGGTATCAACACTACGACGGGAGGTTTATTTCCCGCCGGACACCAATCTGCTAGCGATCCGTACCTCTGGTGACAACTCGGACAGCAGGTCGGCCAGCTCCTCACCCGCCTCCTTGAGCTCCTCCAGTGACATCGGCTCGAGGCGCTCGAGGAGGAAGATCGCGTTGGTGGTCTCCTCGGTGAGCCGGGTGCGCGCGACCTGACGCCAGTTCCACCTGCGGCAGGTGACGCCGACGTCGTCGCGCCAGATCACCTCGCCCGGCTCGGGCGTGCCGAGCGCCTCCTCGGACGCCTCGTCGCCGGCCGCCCGCAGCAGCCGGGCCGGGCCTGCGTAGTGGTCGAGGTCCTCGCCGCCAATCGGCAGCGCGTGCTTCACGCTGATCGAGTTGTACGCGTCCACCGCCCGGTTGATCTCCGGCAGCGGCATCCTGCGGGTCAGGGCGTCGACCGAGGGCCTGGTCCGCTGTGGTTTGGCGCCGAACGCCCGATAGGCGTCCTTCCAGGCGTCGATCTTGTCCGTCTGCACCTCGTACTCGGAGGCCGCCGCCAGCCAGGCCCGGGACCGGTCGTCCGTGGGCCCGTTGCGCAGGCCGTGCGCGGTCATGACCAGCACCGCGAAGTCGGGGCGCAGTGCGAAGACGGAGTCGTCCACCCAGATGTCGTCAAGCATCCCCACAGTCTAGAAGCGGTCGAGACCGCAAAAATCTCTTTGCAAAATTAGCTTTGCGGTTTACCGTGTTAAGCATGAAGGAGCGGTACAAGATCAGCGACCCGCGGGTGCTCAAGGCGATCTCCCACCCGCTGCGCGTGCGCCTGCTCGGCCTGCTGCGTCTCGACGGCCCCGCGACCGCGAGCGAGCTGGGGCGCAAGGTCGGCGAGAGCTCGGGCTCCACCAGCTACCACCTCCGGGAGCTGTTCAAGTTCGGCCTCATCGAGGAGGACGACGACCGGAGCGACGGGCGCGAGCGACGCTGGCGGGCCCGCCACCGCTACACCTCGTGGGACGCCGGCGAGCTGTCCGACACGGCCGAGGGCCGCGAGGCGGTCCGGATCATGCACCTGCGGCAGGGCGAGTTCGTCGGGCGGGTGATGGAGGAGTTCGACCTCGACGGCTGGTCGCGCGACTGGGCCGAGGTGGCGGGGATGAGCGACCACATCGTCTCGCTGCCGCCCGCCGGGGTGCGCGAGTTCAACGACAGGGCCGAGGAGCTGCTGCGCGACCTCGTCGCCAAATACGCCGGCGATCCCGAGGCCAGGCAGGTCAACGCCTGGCACGGCGCCGTACCGCGATCGCAGGAGGAGGAGTCGTGACCGCACGCTCGGCCTTACGCCGCTACATGCTCGTCAGCTTCCTGACCTGGCTGCCCCTGGGCCTGATGGCGGCCACCATGGTGCTGCTCATGACCGCGCGGGGGCTCGGCCTGGCGGAGGTGGGGCTGTCGGTGACGGTGTTCTCGGTCGTCACCGCCACCCTGGAGCTGCCGACCGGCGGCCTGGCCGACGTCCTCGGGCGGCGCGTGGTCCTGGCCGTCTCCGCCGCGTTCACCGTGGCAGCGCTCGTGCTGCTCGCCGTCTCCACCACGTTCTGGATGTTCCTGATCAGCGGCGTGCTCAAGGGCGTGGCCAGGGCGCTGTCCAGCGGCCCGGCCACCTCCTGGTACGTCGACACGCTCCACGGGATCGAGGGCCGCGACGCCGACCTCAAACCGGGGCTGGCCAGGGGCGGCGCGATGGAGTCCGTGGCATTGTGCGTGGGCGTGCTGGCGGGCGGCGGCCTGCCGCTCCTGGTGCCTGCGCAGGTGATCTTCCCGCTGGCCGCGCCGCCGCTGGTGGGCGCGACGGCGGCGGCCGTGCTGTTGGTCGTGGTGGTGTTCGCGATGCCGGAGCCCGCGCACGCCCGCAGGTCGCTGGCGGGCGTGCTGCGCGAGGTGCCGGCCACGGTCGGGGCGGGCCTCCGGCTGGCGGCGGGCGCTCCCGTGCTGCGCCGCATGACGGCCGCCGCGGCGGCCTCCGGCGTGGTGCTGATCAGCATCGAGCTGCTCACCCCCGGGCGGCTGGCCGAGCTGGCCGGCACGGCCGAGCGGGGCAGCCTGGCCTACGCCGTGGTCTCGGCGCTCGGGTTCGCGAGCAGCGCGGCGGGCAGCGCGCTCGCACCCCGGGTGGCGCGGCTGGCGGGTGGCTCGGCCGGCACCGTGCTCGCCGCGCTGTCCGTCGGGGCGCTCGCCGCGACCGCGGGGCTAAGGGGCCCGGCTGGGCTGGTGAGCGCGGGGCTGGCGTACATGACGCTCTTCGTGGGCCTCTCGGTGGCGGGCCTGCTCTGCCTGGAGATGACCCACAACGCGGTCAGCGCGGCCGAGCGCACCACCGTCACCTCGACCAGTTCGCTGTCGCTGCAGGCGGGCGGGGTCGTGGCCAACCTGACGCTCGGCGCGCTGGCCGGGCAGGCGGGCGTGGCCGTCGCGTGGATCGGCGCCGCGCTGGTGGTGCTGGCCTCGGCCCTGCTGTTCGTACGGATGCCCGCGCCTACAGGCTCCAGTCGATCTCCGGCCCCACGGGCACGATCCCACTCGGGTTGATGTTGGTCTGGGTGATGTAGTAGTGACGCTTGATCTGGTCGAAGACGGTGGTTTCGCGGAAGGCGGGGATCGCGTACAGCCGGCGCGCGTACGCCCACAGCGCCGGATAGTCGACCAGCCGCCGGACCGAGCACTTGAAGTGCCCGTGATAGACGGCGTCGAACCTGGCCAGGGTCGTGTACAGGCGCACGTCGCTGTCGGTGAGGACGTCGAAGAGGTGTTCCGACTCCGCCAGGCGCACCTCGAGGAAGTCCAGCGTGGTGAAGACCCGGGCCACGGCCTCCTCGTACACCTGCTGGTCGCGGGAGAAGCCCGCCTCGTAGACCGCGTTGTTGAGGCCGTGGTAGAGGCGGTCGTTCATGATGTCGATGTCGGGGCGGAGACGTTCCGGATAGAGGTCGGGGGAGGTTCCCCATGACATTTCCAGATCGAGGGTGATCTGCGGGAAGTCGTTGGTGACGATCCGCTTGTCCCTGGTGTCCCAGACGCACGGCACGGTGTAGCGGCCCGTGTAGTCCGGGTCGGTCGCGTGGTAGAGCTCCGACAGATACTCGGGGTCGCCGTCCGGGACGCGCCAGCCCTTCTCGTCGCGGATGGGGTCGACGATCGTGACGTCGAGCACGTCCTCCAGGCCGAGCAGCGCCCGGACGATCAGCACGCGCTGCGCCCAGGGGCAGGCATAAGAGGCGTAGAGGCGGTAGCGGCCGGGTTCGGGCGGGCCGAGGCGGTCGGTGAAGCGGTTCGGCTGCCGTACGAACCGGCCATCCTCGGAGAGCTCGCGGCGCAGCTTCATGACCCCAGTAGAACATGATTCTGACGCAGAACTATATTCGGCATGTGTCGAAATTTGTGGTGACTCCCGCGAGCCAGGCGCAGCGGGAGGCGTGGGTGGGCGGGGCGATCCCCGAGGTCGAGCGGGTGCGTCCGGGGCTGTGGTCGGTCCCGGTGCCGATCCCGATCAACCCCCTGCGGTACGTGCTGGTCTATGTCCTCGAACTCCCCGACGGCGTGGTGATCGTCGACGCCGGGTGGAACACCGACGAGGCGTACGACGCGCTCGTCGCGGGTCTCGGCGTGGCCGGGTACGCGATCACCGACGTCAAGGGCGTGCTCGTCACCCACATCCACCCCGACCACTACGGTCTGGCCGGGCGCATCCGCGAGATGTCCGGCGCCTGGATCGCCCTGCACCCGGCCGACGCCCGCCTGATCCGCGAACGCTACGACGACGAGGTCATCGACTCCCTCGTGGACCGGGAACGCGCGCTGCTGGTCCGCTGCGGCGTGCCGCCGCTGACGCTGGACGAGCTGGCCGGCGCGTCCATGATGATCAGGCACGTGGTCTCGATGGCCAAACCGGACCGGCTGGTCGAGGACGGCGACGAGCTCGGCCTGCCCGGCTGGGACCTGCGGGCGATCTGGACGCCGGGCCACTCGCCCGGCCACCTGTGCTTCGTCTCGCCCTCGCGCCGGCTGCTGTTCTCCGGCGACCACGTGCTGGCGAAGATCACGCCCATCGTGGCCGTCCACCCCCAGTCGGGTCCGAACCCGCTGGCCGACTACCTCGACGCGCTGGCCGCCGTGCGCAAGCTGGACGTGGAGGAGGTGCTGCCGGCCCACGAGTACCGGTTCCTGGAGCTGGCCGAGCGGGTGGATTACGTGCTGTCGCACCACGACGAGCGGCTGGCGGAGATCGAGCAGGTCGTCGGCTCCCTGGACGGCGTCACGTGCTGGGACGTGGCCACCCGCCTGTCGTGGTCGCGGCCGTGGGAGACGATCCCGCCGTTCATGCGGCGCGCGGCCAACAACGAGACGCTGGCCCACCTGGCGTGGCTGGCGGCCAAGGGGCGGGTACGCAGGGAGCCCGGCGAACCCGAACTGTGGCGCCTGCCCTGACGCGGTCTATCGTAGCTCGTAACAGAATGTTGTTCTCCTGCGTGGGAGGTTCGATGCTTCGGTTCGATGACAGGGTCGCGATCATCACGGGCGCCGGGCACGGTCTTGGCAGGTCGCACGCGCTCCTGCTGGCCGAGCGGGGCGCCAAGGTCGTCGTCAACGACCTCGGCGGCGCGCTCGACGGCACGGGCGCCTCCACGGGGCCCGCCGCCGACGTGGTCGAGCTCATCACGAAGAACGGCGGCCAGGCCATCGCCAACGCCGACAACGTCGCCACGCCGGAGGGCGCCAGGGCCATCGTGCAGGCCGCCGTGGACGCGTTCGGCAAGGTGGACATCGTCGTCAACAACGCGGGCATCCTGCGGGACAAGTCGTTCGGCAAGATGACGGTCGAGGACTTCGACGGGGTGCTGGCCGTGCACGTACGCGGCTCGTACCTGGTCAGCCAGGCCGCGTACCCGCTGATGAAGGCGGCCGGCTACGGCCGCATCGTCAACACCTCCAGCCCGGCGGGCCTGTTCGGCAACTTCGGCCAGGCCAACTACTCCACCGCCAAGATGGGCCTGGTCGGCCTGACCAAGACGCTCGGCATCGAGGGCGCCCGCAACGGCATCAAGGCCAACGCCATCGCGCCCATCGCCTGGACCCGGATGACGGAGGCGCTGCTGCCGGCCGAGTTCGAGGCCAAGTTCACGCCGGAGCGGGTGAGCGCGCTGGTGGCGTACCTCGTGCACGAGACGTGCGAGGCGAGCGGCGAGGTGTTCAGCGTGGGCGGCGGCCGGGTGGCGCGGGTGTTCGTGGCGGAGGGGCCGGGCTGGAAGACCGACGACCTCACGCCGGAGGCCGTCGCCGGCAACTGGGAGGCCGTCATGGCCGAGCAGCCCTACGTGCTCACGGCCGCCGACTCGATGAAGGCGATGCTCTAACGCTTGCGGGTCCCCGCCGCCGGGCACTCCACGTCGGCGGCGGGGATCCGTCATGCGCTCAGCAAGGCGACGTGGATGACGCGGCGTAACAAGCGAGGCTCCCAGAGGGACTTCTGTCAGAGGGCGACGCCGGCATGGCCGCTCATCGAAGGACCTTGGCCGAAGTACGAAGCCGCGATAGATGCCCAAAAAGCCGGAAAAACCGGGCTTTGTTCGATCTTCGGCGGAAGTCGCCGGAGTTTTGTCGATACTCACTCTTGATTTGCCGCATCGGTGATCTTATTGTCGCGGCATGACCCCCCAGCCGGGCTCTGCCGGAGATGTGCTGACGTTGATCAGCGCAGGTTCGGCCACGACCCGTTCCGATCTAGCGAGGCTCACCGGCCTGGCCAGGTCCACGATCTCCCAGCGCGTGGACGCGCTGATCGAGCGCGGGCTGGTCGAGGAGACCGAGAGCGGTGAGTCCACCGGTGGCCGGCCGCCGCGCCAGCTGCGCCTGCACACCGAGGACCACGCCTTCGCGGGCGTCGACCTGGGGGCCACCCACTGCCGGGTCGTGTTGATGGACATCTCGGGCAACCTGCTGGCCGAGTGCGAGGACTCGCTGCTGATCGGCGAGGGGCCGGAGAAGGTGCTCGCCCACGTGGACCAGCGTCTCGACCAGCTGCTCGGCGAGGCGGGGCGGCCCCGGTCGGCGCTGCGCGCCATCGGGGTCGGGGTGCCGGGGCCGGTGGAGTTCGCCACGGGACGGCCGAACAACCCGCCGATCATGCCGGGCTGGAACGACTACCCCATCCCCGAATACTTCGACGGCGTGTCGGTGCTGGTCGACAACGACGTCAACGTGATGGCGCTCGGCGAGCACCGTCACTCGTTCCCCGGCGCCGGCCACCTGCTGTTCGTCAAGGTCGGCACGGGCATCGGCTGCGGCATCATGGCCGAGGGCAAGCTGCACAGGGGCGCCCAGGGCTCGGCCGGCGACATCGGGCACATCCGGGTCAGCGGCCATGAGGACGCGGGCTGCCGGTGCGGCAACAGCGCCTGCCTGGAGGCCGTGGCCGGCGGTGCCGCCATCGCGCGGCGGCTGAGCGAGCTGGGCCTGCCGGCCGAGTCGGGCGCCGACGTCGTGGCGCTCGTACAGGCGGGCAACACCCAGGCGCTGCGGCTGGTCAGAGAGGCCGGCCGGCTCGTCGGCGAGGTGCTGGCCAGCCTGGTCAACTTCTTCAACCCCGAGGTCATCGTCATCGGCGGCGCCCTGTCGCGGGTGCACGAGCACCTGCTGGCCGGGATCAGGGAGACGGTCTACCGCAGGTCGCTCCCGCTGGCCACGCATCACCTGTCGATCACGCCGAGCCGTACGGGCATCAACGCAGCCGCGCTCGGGGCGGGGATCCTCGCCATCGAGCACTACCTGTCGCCGGACAACATCAACCGGATCGTCAACGCCTGAAAGGGACCTTTCCCCGATGCTGGTCATGAAGGGCATCGTCAAGCAGTTCCCCGGTGTGCGCGCGCTCGACGGGGTCGACCTGGACGTACGGGCGGGCGAGGTGCACTGCCTGCTCGGCCAGAACGGCGCCGGCAAGTCCACCCTGATCAAGGTGCTGGCCGGAGCGCACCAGCCGGACGAGGGCACGATCCTGTTCAACGACCAGGAAGTGCGCCCCAGCAGCCCCATCGACGCCATCAGGCTCGGTTTCGCCACGATCTACCAGGAACTCGACCTGGTCGACGGACTCAGCGTGGCCGAGAACATCTTCCTCGGCCACGAGCACGCCCGCTTCGGCTTCGTCAACCGGGCGGCCGCCAGGCGCGCCGCCCGCGAGGTGCTCGAACGGCTCGGCCACGGGGAGATCCGCGCGTCGGCCGAGGTGGGCCGGCTGTCGCCGGCGGCCAAGCAGGTCGTGTCCATGGCCAGGGCGCTCTCCCACGACGCCCGCCTGATCATCATGGACGAGCCGTCCGCCGCCCTCGCCCACGACGAGGTCGCGAACCTCTTCCGCATCATCCGCGAGCTGACCGCCCAGGGCGTGGCCGTGGTCTACATCTCGCACCGCCTGGAGGAGATCCGCGAGATCGGCGACCGGGTCACCGTGCTGAAGGACGGCCGCACGGTCGCCGTCGGCCTGTCCGCGCGGGACACCCCCACCGGGGAGATCGTCTCGCTCATGACCGGCAGGAACGTCGAGTACGTCTTCCCGCCCCGGGCCGGCCGCTCGCCGGGCGAGGAGGTGCTCAAGGTCGAGAACCTGTCCTCGCCGGGAGTCTTCTCGGGCGTGTCGTTCTCCGTCCGGGCGGGCGAGATCGTCGGGCTGGCCGGGCTCGTCGGCTCGGGCCGCTCGGAGATCCTGGAGGCCGTGTACGGCGCCCGCCCCGCCTCGGGCCGCGTCCTGCTCGCCGGAACTCCCATGCGCCGCAGCGTCGTCGGCACCGTCAAACGCGGCATGGGCCTGGCCCCGGAGGAACGCAAGGCCCAGGCCCTCCTCCTCGACCAGAGCGTCACCGCCAACATCACGCTGGGCACCCTGCCGGGGTTCGCCAGGTTCGGCTGGATCGACCGCAAGCGGGAGCGGGCCGAGGCCAAGCGCCTGTCGGAAATGTTGGACATCAGGCCACCCGATCCCGAACGCCCGATCCGGACCCTGTCCGGCGGCAACCAGCAGAAGGCCGTGCTCGCCCGCTGGCTGCTCGGCGGCCGCAAGCTGCTCCTGCTCGACGAACCGACCAGAGGCGTGGACGTGGGCGCCAGGGCCGAGCTGTACGCGGTGATCCGCAACCTGGCCGAGCAGGGGATCGGCGTGCTGCTGGTCTCCAGCGAGGTGCCCGAGGTGCTCGGCCTGGCCGACCGGGTGCTCGTGTTACGGGAGGGCACGGTCATCCACGAGGGCGACGCCGAGGGCCTGGACGAGCACCGCGTACTCGACATGATCATGAATGGGAGGGCGGCGTGATGAGCGAGCCCACAACGGACCGGCCGCTCGCGGGAGTGGGGTCGCCCCCGTCGCCGGGCGGCTTCCGCGCCAGTTTCGGAGAAATGCGACATCTCGGGCTGCTGGCGGCGCTGGCGCTGCTGATCGTCGTCGGCCTCGTCACCGTGCCCGGGAACTTCGCCACCGCCTCCAACCTCGTCAGCATCCTCTCCCTGGCCGCCACGATCGGCGTGATCACGGTCGGGGCCACGTTCGTGATCATCGGCGGCGGCATCGACCTGTCGGTCGGCGCGGTCATGGCGCTGGCCTCGGTCTGGGCCACGACGCTGGCCACGCAGTCGTACGGGCCGGTGGTGATGGCGATCTGCGCCATCCTCGTCGGCACCGGGGCGGGGCTGGTCAACGGGTTACTCATCGCCTACGGGCGACTGGTGCCGTTCATCGCGACGCTGGCCATGCTCGTCGCCGCCCGAGGGCTGGCGCAGCGCATGTCCGACCGCAAGACGCAGCTCATCCAGTCCGACAACTCCGCCATCGTGGACCTGTCGACCACGCGCCTGCTCGGCATCCCGCTGCTGGTCTACATCTTCGCGCTGGTCGTGGTGCTCGGGTGGATCGTGCTCAACCGCACGACGTTCGGGCGGCGGACGTACGCGGTCGGGGGCAACCCCGAGGCGGCCAGGCTCGCCGGGATCAACGTGCGCAGGCACACGATGCTGCTCTACGCCCTGTCGGGGCTCTGCTGCGGCATCGCCGCGATCCTCATCATGGCGCGTACGACGACGGGCTCGTCCACCCACGGCGACCTGTACGAGCTCGACGCCATCGCCGCCGTGATCATCGGCGGCACGCTCCTCACCGGGGGCCGGGGCACGATCGTGGGCTCCATCCTGGGCCTGCTGATCTTCACCCTCATCACGAACCTGTTCATTCTCAACGGGCTCAACACCAGCGACCAGCTGATCGCCAAGGGCCTGATCATCGTCGTCGCCGTCCTTCTCCAGCGGCGGAACTTGAAGGAGAGATCACCATGAGTGAGAACGTCGCGCGCAGGGGATTCCTCGTCGGCGGAGCCGTACTCTTAGCGACGGGCTGCACCAGCAACGAGCCCGCGGCCTCGACCGGCAACTCGGCCTCGGCGCCCGCGCCCGCCCCGGCGGCCAGCGGCAACGACCAGCCGGGCGACAAGGTCACGATCGGGTTCTCGGCGCCCGCCGCCGACCACGGCTGGATCGCGGCCATCGCCAAGAACGCCGAGAGTGCCGCGAAGCAGTACTCCGACGTGGAGTTCAAGCCGGTCGAGCCGACGAACGACATCAACCAGCAGATCTCCGCGGTCGAGTCGCTCATCGCGGCCAAGGTGAGCGCGCTGGTCATCCTGCCCAACGACGGCCAGCAGCTGAACCAGGTCGCGCTCCAGGCCACCGCGGCCGGGATCCCGGTCATCAACCTCGACCGCGTCTTCCCCGACAAGCTGGCCTACCGGACCTGGATCGGCGGCGACAACTACGGCATGGGCGTCGCGGCCGGGCAGTACATCGGCAAGCAGCTCAAGGACAAGGGCGTCGCCAACCCCGTCATCGTCGAGATCCAGGGCATCGCCACGCTGCCGCTGACGCAGGACCGCAGCAAGGGCTTCGCCGACGCGCTGAAGACGTTCGGGTTCAGCGTCACGGCCAAGCAGGACGCCAAGTTCACCGTCGAGACCGGCAACCAGGTGGCCACGTCGCTGCTCCAGGCGCACAAGAAGATCGACGCGCTCTGGAACCACGACGACGACCAGGGCGTCGGCGTGCTGGCCGCGATCAAGGAGGCGAACCGGAACGAGTTCATCATGGTCGGCGGCGCCGGGTCGCTGAACGCGATGAAGGAGATCCAGTCGGGCACCTCGGTGCTGAAGGCCACGGTCACCTACAGCCCCACGATGGCCTCCTCGGCGATCAAACTCGCACGTCTGATCGCGCAGGGGAAGGGCATGAGTGATCTGGTGGAGAACCAGGTTCCGCAGTCCATCACGCTCGCATCCGAGACCATTACCAAGGACAACGTCGAGAAGTACCTGGCGCTCGGCTTCGAATCCTGATCGGGGGTTGCATGTCAGACAAGACCACCATCGGCGTGGGCATGATCGGCTACGCCTTTATGGGCCGCGTCCACTCCCAGGCCTGGCGCAGCGTCTCGGCCTTCTTCGACCTGCCTTTGGTGCCTCGCATGGCGGTGCTCGGCGGCAGGTCGAAGGAGAGCACCGAGGCGGCCGCCGCACAGCTCGGCTGGGCCGACGTCGAGACGGACTGGCGAGAGCTGATCAAGCGCGACGACGTGCAGATCGTCGACATCTGCACGCCCGGTGACTCGCACGCCGAGATCGCCATCGCCGCGCTGCAGGCGGGCAAGCACGTGATCTGCGAGAAACCGCTCGCCAACACCGTCGAAGAGGCCGAGGCCATGGTCCGGGCCGCGCAGGCGGCGCCGTCCTCGGTCAAGAGCATGGTGGCCTTCAACTACCGGCGGGTGCCCGCGATCGCGCTCGCCCGCCGGTACGTCGAGGAGGGCCGGATCGGCGAGGTCAGGCACGTACGGGCCGCGTACCTGCAGGACTGGATCGTCGACCCGGAGTTCCCGCTGGTCTGGCGACTGCAGAAGGACAAGGCGGGCGCGGGCGCGCTGGGCGACATCGGCTCGCACATCGTGGACGCGGCCCAGTTCATCACCGGGCAGCAGCTGGTGGGCGTCTCCGCGCTGACGGAGACGTTCATCAAGGAACGCCCCGTCGCCGCGGCGTCCGCGGGCCTGGAGGCCACCGGCACCGGCGACATGGGCCAGGTGACCGTGGACGACGCGGCCCTGTTCATCGGCCGGCTCTCGGGCGGAGGGCTGGCCTCGTTCGAGGCCACCCGTTTCGCCTTCGGCCGCAAGAACGCGATGCGCATCGAGATCAACGGCTCGCTCGGCAGCCTGGCGTTCGACTTCGAGGCCATGAACGAGCTGTGGTTCAGCTCCGGAGGCGGCGGCTTCGAGCGGATCCTGGTAACCGAACCCGACCACCCCTACGTGGGCGCCTGGTGGCCGCCCGGGCACGGGCTCGGCTACGAGCACACCTTCACCCACGAGATCAACGACTTCCTGGAGGCGATCGCCACCGGAGCCAACCCCACGCCGTCGTTCGCCGACGGGCTTCGGGTGCAGCGGGTGCTGGAGGCGGTCGAGCGGAGCGCGGCTGAGGGCAGCCGCTACATGAACGTGGAGGACTGACACATGCGACCTGTCACCCTGTTCACGGGGCAGTGGGCCGACCTGCCGTTCGAGGAGGTGTGCAGGCTGGCCGCCGAATGGGGCTACGACGGCCTGGAGATCGCCTGCTCGGGCGACCACTTCGACGTGGCCCAGGCCGTGGCGGACCCGTCGTACGTGGAGCAGAAGCACGCCCAGCTCGACAAGCACGGCCTCAAGGTCTGGACCATCTCCAACCACCTTGTCGGCCAGGCGGTGTGCGACCTCATCGACGAGCGCCACAAGTCCATCCTCCCCGCCCGCATCTGGGGCTCCGGCGACCCCGAGTCGGTCCGCCAGGCGGCGGCGGAGGACATGAAGAACACGGCCCGCGCGGCCGCCCTGCTGGGCGTGGACACGGTGGTCGGCTTCACCGGGTCGTCGATCTGGCACACGGTCGCCATGTTCCCGCCGGTGCCGGCGTCGATGGTGGACGCCGGGTACCAGGACTTCGCCGACCGCTGGAACCCCATCCTCGACGTCTTCGACGAGGTCGGGGTGCGCTTCGCGCACGAGGTCCACCCGAGTGAGATCGCGTACGACTACTACACCACCGCGCGGACCCTGGAGGCGATCGGCCACCGCCCCGCCTTCGGCCTGAACTGGGACCCGTCCCACATGGTCTGGCAGGACCTGGACCCGGTCGGGTTCATCCTGGACTTCAAGGACCGCATCTACCACGTCGACTGCAAGGACACGCGCATGCGCGTGGGCGACGGCCGCAAGGGCCGCCTGTCCTCGCACCTGCCGTGGGCCGACATGCGCCGCGGCTGGGACTTCGTCTCGACGGGGCGGGGCGACGTGCCCTGGGAGGACTGCTTCCGGGCGCTGAACTCGATCGGGTACGAAGGGCCCATTTCGATCGAGTGGGAGGACGCGGGGATGGACCGGCTGGATGGGGCTCGGGAGGCGCTCGGCTACATCCGCAAGCTCAACTCCATCACCCCACCGGCCACCGCCTTCGACGCCGCCTTCTCCACGACGTAAGGCCTTTCACAAGGGGGGCGCTGCCCGCCTCGGAGCTCCAGACAGCGCCTCCCTTCAGGCCCCCCGCGCCCACCCGTTGCCCGATTACCGGCTTGGCCTGCTGGAGCCCGCGCCGAGCGGTCCTCGCTGTCGCTCGGGCTGCGTCTGACGGGCTTGAGGCTCCGCCCCATGCGCCCGTCCTTTGACTGACCTCGGATGCCGTGCGGGAAGGCCGCTCATCCTTTCATCGGCGAGTGGTAGCCGCTCGACCCTCAACCGGGGCCGTACAGCCGGATGTCGAGGTCCAGATCGCCCAGCTTCTCCCAGATGAGCGCTCGCACCTCCGGCCAGGTGAGCCCACCGTGCCCGCAGCCCAGGGGTGGGATGGCGACGCTGCCGAGGCGCAGCTCGACCAGTAGCCGCGCCAGGTCGTCCAGCCCTGAGGCGATGTCCGGCAGCCTGGACTTCTGCCGCCAGTGGCGTTTGGTCGGGAAGTTGAGCACCCACCGATCGCCGCCGCCGAGCCGTACGGGAAGGACGTGTCCAATCCGCATGCGGCCGTCGGCACACGCCTGCGCGTAGGCGGCGAACATCTCGGAGAACGCCTGCTTGAACTCCAGGGCGATCCCCTTGCCCATCACCCCCACGGTGTTGACCGCGTTGACGAGGGCTTGCGCGTCGTCTTGGAGCAGGTCGCCGGTGGTTTCCGTGATCAAGGACGGATTGCCGCCTCGGTCCGCGCGAGGGCCTCGGCGCCGGACGTCTCCGGTGTCAGGATGCCGGTGCAGGCCAGCGCGGTCAGGAGGGAACGGTTCACGCGGAGGGATCGCGGTCGACGGATGGCTCCGGTCATTGGCTGGGGCACAGCACAGCTTCCGCGGCCTTGTTGATGGCGTCACCGACGGCCATGGCCTGCTCGTTGTCGATCTTCAGCGTGGCGGCCACCGCGAACTGAAGCCGGCCGTCGGCCGAGGAGAAGGTGACGGAGTTGATCCCGGGCATGCCGCCCGCGGCCGACGCGACCGTTCCGCCGCACAGGCTGGGCCGCGGCCGCGGCAACTGCCGTTGCAGGTCCGGCGGCAGCAGCCGGCCCTGGTTGAGCGCGCGGTAGAAGGCGCTGGCGTCGTGCGCGGTGGAGATCGCTCCTTCGGCGCCGATGGTGGCGTTGAGCCGGTCGACGTCGCGGGGCAGGCCCTTGGCGTCGGGGTGGTAGCCGTGTCCATGCGGGCCCTTGATCTGGTCGGAGACCTTGGTGGCCAGATAGGTGCGGTTCATGCCGAGCGGGGTGAACAGGCGCCGCTTGAACTCGCCGGCCCGATCATGGCCGGTCAGCCTCTCGATGATCATGCCGAGGAGGACGTAGTTGGTGGTGGAGTAGAGGTACTCTCCCGGCTCGCCCTTGCGAGGCACGGTACGTGCGGCCTTCACCAGGTCGATCGGCTGGTAAGCGGTGGTGAAGTCGAAGACATCGAACTTCCCGCTTTCGATGAAGTCGGGGATGCCCGAGGTGTGCCGGATCAGCTGCTGCACGGTGATTTCCCCGGCCCGATCCACGTAGTCGTGCTCGGCCATCTCGGGCAGGACGTCACTGAGCTTGTCATCCAGGCTCAGCTTGCCTTCCCCGACCAGTTGCAGGATGACCGCGGCCTCCATGAGCTTGGTCTGGGACGCGATGCGGTAACGGGAATCCGGGGGGATGCGGCCGCCCTTGCCATTGAGCAGGCGCGAACCCGCCGTCCCCTGGCCGACCCGCTTGCCGTCGACGTACACCTCTCCGATGGCGCCCACCACGCCGTCGGTCTTCGCCACGTCCTTCATCGCCTGCTGGACGTCTCCCAGCTTGACCTGGTCGGCGGCGGCCGCGGGTCCTTGGACGCTCAGCGCCAGCACCGCGCATGCCACCCCGGCGGCCATTGCTGAGATCGTCTTTCTCCGGTGTGCGGACGTCATGGTCGATCACCCTTTCCTGGCGGGACTTCGAGGGTGATCACATCTACCGGCCGGCACCGATCGGTGGCCGATCGGCGGCCCATATGTGTTCCATATGCGGGCGTTGCGATACTGCCCGGATGCGCGTGCTCCTGGTCGAAGACGAGCAGCCCCTCGCCGGCTACATCGAAGCCGGGCTGCGCAAGCACGGTTTCACCGTCGACGTCGCCCTCGACGGCCGGAGTGCTCTGGACAAGTGCGAGATCACGCCGTACGACGTGGTGGTCCTGGACCGGGACCTGCCCATCGTGCACGGCGACGCGGTGTGCCGCCGGCTCGCCCAGCGGGGGGTGTCGCGGGTGCTGATGCTGACCGCCTCCGACGCCGTGGAGGACCGGGTCGGCGGGCTGATGCTGGGCGCGGACGACTACCTGGGCAAGCCGTTCGCGTTCTCCGAGCTGGTCGCGCGGGTCCACGCCCTGGTACGGCGCAGCGCGCCGGCCCGTCCACCGGTGCTGCGCGCCGCCGGAGTGGCCCTGGATCCGGCCCGGCGCAGCGCCGAGCGAGACGGGCGGCTGCTGCGCCTGACGCCCAAGGAGTTCGGCGTGCTGGAGCAGCTGCTGGCCGCCGGGGGTGCCGTGGTGAGCGCGGAAACCCTGCTGGACAAGGTGTGGGACGAGTACGCGGACCCGTTCACCAACGCGGTCCGGATCACCGTCGGCACGCTGCGCCGCAAGCTGGGCGACCCGCCGCTGATCGAGACCGTCACCGGCGCCGGCTACCGGATCGGCCCGTGAGGCTGACCGCCCGGGCCCGGCTCGCTCTGCTGCAGACCGCCCTGGTGCTGACCGCCGGCGCCGCGCTGACCGGATTGACGTACCTGCTGATGCGGCGCCGCGCGTTCTTCACCCACCTGGACCCGACCGGCACTCCCTCGCCGGACACGCCGCCGCAGGACGGGCTGCGCGCTCTGGCCGACCGGGTGCAGGCCGACACCCTGTCCGCGCTGCTGTCCCAGGCCGGTCTGGCGCTCGTCGTGGTGACCGGTCTGGCCGCCGTGCTCAGCTGGCTGGTGGCCGGTCGGGTGCTGCGGCCGATCCGCATGATCTCCTCCACCGCCCGGCGGCTGTCGGCCGAGAACCTCACCGAGCGAGTGCAGGTCACCACCCCTGCCGACGAGCTGTCGGCGTTGGCGGGCACGATCAACGGGATGCTGGACCGCATCCAGCGCGGCGTCGCCGAGCGGGACCGGATCCTGGACAGCCAGCGGCTGTTCACCGCCAACGCCGCCCACGAGCTGCGTACGCCGCTGACCACCGCGCGCACGGCGATCGACGTCACCCTGGACGGAGAGCCCAGCCGTGCCGAGCTGCTCGCGATGGCCGGCGACGTACGCGGCGCTGTCGAGCACATGCAGCGCGTCCTGGACGGGCTGCTGCTGCTGGCGCGCAGCCAGGCCGGGCTCGGAGCGCGGGAACCGGTCGACCTGGCCGCTGTGGTGGCCGCCGCCCTGGATGCCGCCGCGGCGCGGGCGGCGGCCGCCGGTATCGCCGTACAACCCCGGCTCAGGACCGCACCGGTCTGCGGTGAACCGGTCCTGCTGGAACGGATGATCGGCAACCTGGTCGACAACGCGGTCCGCTACAACCGGGCAGGCGGGCACCTGGTCGTCGACACGGGTACGGCGGGTGGGCGCGCCGTGCTGCGGATCTCCAACACCGGCCGCGAGATCCCGCCCGGCGAAGCGGAGACGCCGCTGGAACCGTTCGTGCATGGGCAGGGAACCCGCGTCCGTACCGCCGGCCTGGGGTTGGGACTGTCGATCGTGCGCGCGGTCTCACTCGCCCACCGGGGACGGGTCGCGGTCGCCGCCCGGACCGGCGGCGGCCTCGAGGTCACCGTCGACCTCCCGCGGAGCCCGGTGGCGAGGGCAGATCGGCCGGCACGCTGACGCGAGGTGGGCGCCGCCCGCATCCAGGAGTCCAGCGGGCGCGCGGCTGAACCGGGCGCTTTTTGTACGAAACGGTTCCGTCATTGACATATTGACCTCGGGTCATTATTAATGACCTAAGGTCAATAGTGTGCGACTTCAAGGAGCGCAGATGTCCATGGCAACGGACAGCGAGACCTCGTCCGGTCTCCACCTGGTCGGCAAGCTGCTCGACCCCGCGTCGAGGCCCGACCCGTACCCGATCTACGCCGAGTTCCGCGCCCGCGGCCCGTTGTGGATCGAGGAGATGTCCTCGCTGGTGGTGACCAGCTACCACGACTGCGAGACGCTGCTGCGCGACCCGCGGCTCAGCGCCGAGCGGTGGCGGTTCTTCCAGCCCGATGGGGCAGCAGACCCGTACCCTCCGGACGCTCCCGCCTCGGTACGGCGGCCGTGGTTCCTCTCCTTGGATCCTCCGGACCACACCCGGCTGCGGCGTCTGGTCAGCAGCGCGTTCACCGCCCGTACCGTCGCCCGGATGGAGGACTCCGTCACGCGGCTGGTCGAGGAGTGCCTCGACCGCGCGGCCGAGGGGGAGGCGTTCGACGTGATGTCCGGCCTCGCCTACTCGCTGCCGGTGACGGTCATCTGCCGGATGCTCGGCGTGCCGCAGGCCGACGAGCGGCTGTTCCACGGGTGGACCGCCCAGCTCACCCGGCTGCTCGACGGGTTCGGCAATCCTGGCGACGGGAACGACGAGTGGGCGGGTGGCATGGCCGACATGCACCGGTACGTCAACGACCTCGTCGCCGAACGGCGCCGGAGCCCGCGCCGGGACGACCTGATCTCCGAGCTGCTCGCCGCGCAGGAGGGCGGCGACGCGCTCAGCCATGACGAGCTGGTCTCCACGATCGTGCTGCTGCTGGTGGCGGGGCACGAGACGACGGTCAACCTGATCGCCAACGGCGTGCTCGCCCTGCTGCGGCACCCCGGCCACCTCGCCGCCCTGCGCGCCGACCCCGGTACGGCGTCCGCGGTCGTCGAGGAGACCCTGCGCTACGACCCGCCCGTCCAGCTCACCGCCCGGGTCGCCAAAGAGGACATGAGCGTCGGGAAGGCGAAGGTGCCCGCGGGCAGCCTGGTCATCCTGCTGCTGGCCGCGGCCCACCGGGACCCGGAGGCGAACCCGGACCCGGACCGGTTCGACCCGGCCCGCGAGCAGGCGCGGCATCTGGGCTTCGGCTTCGGTCCGCACTTCTGCCTCGGCTCGCCGTTGGCCCGGCTCGAAGGCCGGGTGGCGCTGGCCGCGTTCGCCCGGCGCGTACGGGAGCCCAAGCTGGTTGCCGACCCGCCGCCGTACCGGGAGCACATCAACCTTCGCGGCGTCAGCGAGCTCCTCATCTCGCACGCAGGGGTGATGACGTGACGGTCGGCTAACCTGATGCGATGGTGACCTCCAGGAGCCGGCGCCGCCTTTCCCCCGAGGCCAGGCGCGGCGAACTCATCGACGCCGCCATTCGGCTCCTGGACTCCGGGCAGGACGTGACCAACTGGGTCCAGGCCGTCACCGCCGAAGCCGACGCCGCCAAGGGCACCTTCTACGTCTACTTCTCCTCCTGGGAGGAGATGGTCACCGCGGTACGGGACCGCGTGCTACGGGACTACGTGGACCGCTTCCACCGGCTCGCCGAATCCACCGAGCCGATCGACTGGTGGGCCACCCTCGACGCCGAATGCGCGGCGGCCGTCGAGTCCATCGCCCGGCCCGGCGGGCTCCACGCCGCGGTCTTCCACTCCAACCCCGCGCCCGATGGTGGGCCGGACATCATCGCCGCCATCGCCAAGGCGCTGCGGCGGGCCATGGACGACGGCGCGTTCCGCCAGGTCGCCCCGCATGTCGCGGCCACGCTCCTGTTCACCGTCCTGCACAGCGCCGCGGACGCGATCGCCGCCGGAGAGCGGCCGCAGGTCTGGCTGGAGGCCGTGAGCGACCTCAATCGCCACTGGCTCGCGCCGGCGCCGACGCAGTGAAAGGGGCCACCGCGGCGGCCCCTTTCACTCGGAACAGAGTCAGTCCATGACGACGATCTGGCGGAGGACCTCGCCGCCCCGCAGCGCCGCCACCGCGTCGTTCAGGTCCGACAGGCGGATGCGGGCGCTGATCATCGACTCCAGGTCCAGCTTGCCGGCCTTGTGGAGCTTGGCGAAGTAGGGGAAGGCGTGGCGCACGTCCGCCTCGCCGTACAGGCTGGACAGCAGGTTCTTGCCCTCGAACAGCAGGCTGAACGCCGAGATCGACACCATGTCGTCCACCGCGCCCGCCCCGACCACGATGACGTCGCCGCCCTGCCGGGTGATCTGCCAGGCGCTCTGGATGGTGGCCGCCTTGCCGACCACCTCGAAGCCGTAGTCGAAGCCGGCGCCGGCGGTGAGCTCGTTCAGGGTGTCGGGGACCTGCTCCGGGGTGACGGCGTGCGTGGCGCCGACCTTCTTGGCCAGCTCGTGCTTGGACTCCAGCGGGTCGATCGCGAGGATCATGCGGGCGCCGGAGAGGCGGGCGCCCTGGATGACCGACAGGCCGACGCCGCCGCAGCCGATCACCGCGACCGTGGAGCCGGGGCGGACCTTCGCGGTGTTGATCGCGGCGCCCACGCCGGTCGTGATGCCGCAGCCGATCAGGGCCGCCGCCTCCCACGACACGTCCTCGTCGATCTTGATCGCGCCCTGCCACGGCACGACGATCTCCTCGGCCCAGGTGCCGCACCCGGCCATCCCGTACGCCGTCGCCCCGTCGCCGCCGAACCGGAAGTTGCCCTTGCTGAACGCCTCGACCACGTACTTGATGCACAGGTACGGCTGGCCGCCCAGGCACAGGTCGCACTCCTGGCAGCCGGGCCGCCAGTTGATGACCACGTGGTCGCCCGGCTTGAGCGAGGTGACGTGCTCGCCCACCTCGACCACCGCGCCCGCGCCCTCGTGCCCGAGCACCAGCGGCACGGGCTGCGGCAGTACGCCGGTCATGGCCGACAGGTCCGAGTGGCACACGCCCGTCGCCTTGATCCGTACGCGTACGTCCGCCGGCCCGACGGGGGCCAGGGTGACGTCGTCGCGGATGTCCAGCTTGTCGTTGCCTACGGCGTGCAGGATCGCGGCGCGCATGGGGTTCCTCCTCCGGCTGGTGCCTAGCGGGGCTATTCCTCTAGGGAAAGGGCGGCTTTGGGGCAGGACCGGACGGCGTGGCGGACGCGGTCCTGCATCTCGGGGGGCGGTTCTGGCAGCAGGACGTGGAGCTGGTCGTCGTCGTCCACCTCGAACACCTCCGGCGCGAGCCCCATGCACACGGCGTTGGCCTCGCAGACCAGCTCGTCCACCTTGACTCTCATGCGAGCCTCCTGTGATCCCATGAGACCACTTTGGTGTACTCCACGACGTACGCAACTCGCTTCTGCCCGGTCTGCTCCACATACGGGCGCAGCAGCTCGTCCGGTACGCCCGGAGTCATCCGGCGGGCGACCGTCATCCCGATGTCCATGACGCGGTCGCGGCCGTCCACCCGCTCGGCGTTCCCGTACACCAGGACGCCTTGGAGTTCGGCGTAGTCGTCGCCCGTCTCGATCAGGCAGCTCACCCGGGAGTCACGGGCAAGATTGCGGGCTTTCTGGGCTTTCGCGTAGGTCCAGAAGGTGATGCGTCCCTTGTCGAGCCCATAGAACATCGTCACCAAATGGGGTGTGCCGTCCGCGTTGATGGTGGCCAGCTGCAGCTTGCGCGAGCTCTCCAGGAAGGCGGTGACGTCGTCGTCCGACATGGCGATGCGAGCGCGCTGATTCACGGTGTAAGTAGAACAGGTTTCAGAACGGCGCTGCAAGGGTCCCCTGGAATGTTATTCGGTTCGGCTAGGCTGCATCCCCATGACGATGCCGTCAGAGCTGCTCTACGCAGCGAAGCACGCCAAGGGATTCATGCCGCACAACGAGGGGCTGGCCCTGTACGAGGCCGCCTGCCAGTACGGGAAGCTGGGCCCCGTCTGCGAGATCGGCACATACTGCGGGAAGTCGGCCGTCTATCTCGGCGCGGCGGCCAGGCAGGCCGGGTCGGTGGTCGTCACCGTCGACCACCACCGGGGCTCCGAGGAGATCCAGCCAGGGTGGGCCCATCACGACCCGACGCTGGTGGACCCCCGGTTCGGCAAGATGGACTCGCTGCCGACGTTCAGGGCCACGATCGCGGCCGCGGGGCTCGAGGACGAGGTGATCGCGATCGTCGGCCGGTCGGAGCAGGTCGCCGCTCTCTGGAGGACGCCTCTGGGGATGCTGTTCATCGACGGCGGGCACTCCGAGGAGCCGGTGACCCGCGACTACGAGGGCTGGGCGCCGCACGTCATGGAGGGCGGGGCGCTGGTCTTCCACGACATCTACCCCGATCCCGCCGACGGCGGGCAGGCGCCGTACCGGGTCTACCAGCGGGCGGTGCGGTCGGGCGCCTTCAGCGAGGTGTCGGTGGAGGGCTCGCTCCGCGTGCTGGAGCGCGTCGGCCCCGGAATCTAGTCAGCAGCGGTGGCGCTGGCTCCAGGACCGGCGGGTCTGCGACTGCCAGCGCTGGAAGTCCTCGTGCGTGTGCGCCTCGTGCCCGAGCGCGAGGAGCGCCTGGTCCGTCCACGAGGCGGCCGCCTCGGGTTCGGCCCCGGCCAGGATCGGCACGGCCTGCGCCGTGTGGTCCGGCAGCGTCCCCGACCGCAGCCGGGCGGCGACGGCGAACGCGCACCCCTGGGCCAGCTGGGCGCGGAACCCGTCGGCCCCGGCGTGCTCGGTCAGCCACCACAGCTCGTCGGAGTCGGCCCCGCCCGTGTACGTCGCCGCGAACCCGATCCCGCTCCACAGGTCGCCCCGACGTCCCGCCGGATATCCACCGATCCTGGCGGCGATGTCGTCGGGCGAGGCGCTGTCGTGGTACCAGAGCAGCCGCCCCAGCCCCTGATCGAACACCGCGCAGTGCGCCCGGGTCAGCAGATCGGGCATCGTGCGCTCGCCCACCATGCGGTCGGCCCTGGCCAGGCTCCACTGGAACCCGAACCCGTCCACGGCCAGCCAGCGCAGCAGCGGATGCGCGCGCCGCGCGCCCCACAGGGGCCGCAGCCGCAGCAGGGCGTAGCCGCGACCGGCGCCGACGTAGGCGGCGTGGCGATGATGCTGGGCGGGGCCGGTGAGTAGCTCGTGAAGGCGCCGGCCCCGCGTCAGCGTGAGCAGGTCGAGTACGGTGCAGGCGGCGGCCGCCCCTTCGTAGCCGAAGGGCCGCTGCTCAGCCGATATGTCCTCGACCTTCTCAATCTCCCGGGACGTCACCGCGTTGAAGCCGAAAACGTATGCACTTTCGGCATCGGTGAAGACCGCTCGGGAAGCTCCTCCTCTGAGCCGGAATCGTCGCCGGCCCAGATCGGACTCCAGAGGATCCTTGACCAGGAACCTCCGCAGCCCCCTCGCCCGGGACAGTGTCGGCTCGGTCCTGACCTGATCCAAGAACGAAGTTGTGCCCGTGTCGCCCACGCTTCCCCCGAAGACGCCTCGTACGAGTCACTCAGAAGCTAGTAAGCCCATTGCGTCGATCATCGGCGGCGCACCGGATTTCGGCGGCAAAGAACCCGCAAAAGCGCTTGTGCGGGGGTGAGGTCAGAGGTCGTCGCGGCGTACCAGGCCCGTGCCGGCGGCGCAGCCGCAGGTCTCCGGGTCGGACACCGACGTCCCCACGATGTCCCTGAACAGGCCGGACCCCGGCGTCAGCGCCAGCAGCGCGTCGGCGGCGAGCACGACGGCGGCGGCCGTGTACCCGGACCGTTCGTGGGGGAAGTGCTTGAGGTTCGCGAACTGCCAGCCCGTCCAGTACGAGCCGTCCTCGTGCCGCAGATGCTGCACGTCCGTGAACAGCGTGACCGCCCGCCCCCGGTCTCCCAGCGCGTCGAGCGCGAGCACCAGCTCGCACGTCTCCGCCCCCGTCACCCACGGCTGGTCGGACACGCACCTGATCCCGAGCCCGGGCACCACGAACGTGGCCCACTCGCGCTCCAGCAGCTCGAACGCCTGCGGCCCGCGCACCGCGCCGCCGAGCACCGGGTAGTACCAGTCCATGGAGAAGCGGCTCTTGTCCGCGAACGCCTCGGGATGCGCCGCCAGCACGTGCGCCAGCCGGTCGGCGGCCAGCTCCCAGTGCGGCTGCGGGTCGCCCAGGTGGTCCGCGAGCAGCACGCCGCAGCGCAGCCCCTGGTGGATGGAGGAGCACCCGGTGAGCAGCGCGAGCGTCGAGGCGACGCCGTGCGCGTCGCGTTCCCAGACGATCTCCCCGCGCTCGGTCTGCAGCCCCGCCACGTAGTCGAGCGCGGCCTTGACCATGGGCCAGTGCTCCTCGGTGAACGCCTGGTCGCCGGTCACGAGATGGTGGTGCCAGAGCCCGGCGGCGACGTAGGCGGCGTGGTTGCTCTCGCCGCCCTGCTCCGTGGGCACGCCGTCGGCCAGCTTCATCGGCCAGGAGCCGTCGGGGCGCTGGTGGCGGGCCAGCCACGCGTAGCCGCGCCGTACCGGCTCGCCGAGTCCCGCGACGGACATGGCCATCAGGCACTCGACGTGGTTCCAGGCGTCCACGTGGCCTTCCGGCCACGGCACGCCGCCGTCGTCCTGCTGGATCGTCGCGATGCTCTCGCCCGTCCGCACGACCTCCGCGTGGGAGATCATGGCTTCCTGACGTAGAGGACCACGCTCTTGCCGATGATCGGGTTGAGCACGGCTTCGGCGATCCTGGTGGCGGCCGGGCGCTTCATGATGTCCCAGACCAGCAGCTCGTGGTACGCCTTGGCGAGCGGGTGGTCGTCGTTGCCGACGCCGACCGCGCACTTGATCCACCAGTACGGCGCGTGCAGGCCGTGGGCGTGGTGGTGGGGGCCGATCTCGAACCCGATGGACTTCAGCTTGGCCGACAGCTCAGCCAACGTATAAATCCGGACATGTCCCCCGGGGGCCGTGTGGTAGGCCTCGTCCAGCGCCCAGCAGATCCGTTCGGGCAGGAAGCTCGGCACGGTGACGGCCGCCGTACCGCCCGGCTTGAGCACGCGGAAGAGCTCGCGCATGGCCGCCATGTCGTCCGGGATGTGCTCCAGCACCTCGGCCGCGATGACCCGGTCGAAGCTGCCGTCCTCGAACGGCATGTCCAGCGCCGTACCCTGGACGATCTGCCCGCTCGCCCCTGACGGCACCTCGCCCGCCTTGTCCATCGCCGCGAACATGGCCGCCACGCCGTCCAGCTCCGCCTGGTCCATGTCGAACGCGATCACGTCCGCTCCCCGGCGCAGCGCCTCGAAGGCGTGCCTGCCGCCGCCGCAGCCCAGGTCGAGCAGGCGCACGCCGGGGCCGACGGGAAGCCGGGCGAAGTCGACGGTCAGCACTGGTCAGCCTCTCCTCTTGTGGTTCTCCATGGCCTCGAGGTATGCCTCGACGGTCTTCTTGGCCACGACGTGCCAGGTGTAGCGCTCCATGACGCGGTCGTATCCGGCCTTGCCCACGCGTTCGCGCTCCTCGGGGGAGTCGTGCAGGCGGCGCAGCACCGCGGCCAGCTCCTCGGGGTCGCCCGGGGCCACCTGGATGGCGGCGTCGCCCACGACCTCGGGCAGCGCTCCCGTACGGCTGGCCACCAGGGGCGTGCCGCAGGCCATGTGCTCGACGGCGGGCAGCGAGAAGCCCTCATAGAGGGAGGGGACGACCGAGATCTCCGAGGTGGCGATCAGCTCGCCCAGCTCGTCGTCGGAGATGCCGTGGACGAAACGCACCCGGTCCTGCAGCGACAGCTCCTGGACGAGCTGCTCGGTCGGGCCGCCGGGGGTGGGTCGGCTGACGACGGTGAGGTGCACGTCGCGCTCGGTGGCCAGCTTCGCGACCGCCCGCAGCAGCGTCGCGACGCCCTTCATGGGCGAGTCCGCGCTGGCCACGGCCACGATCGAGCCCTTGCGCCGGGGCTTGTCCGGGCGCGGGTGGAAGTAGCGGGTGTCGACGCCGAGGGGGATCAGGCGCATGTTCGCCTGGGGGACGTTGAAGTCGCGGTGGATGTCGGCCAGCGACGACTCGCTGACTGTCAGGATCGGGCTCAGCCGGGGCGCGACGCGCGACTGCATCTTCACGAACCCGTACCAGCGGCGCAGGCTCAGCCTCTTCCCGCCGGTGGCGGCCTCGAGCTCGATGCGGCGGTCGACGCTGATCGGGTGGTGGATGGTGCCGACCACGGGGAACATCCGCTGGATGCCCAGCAGGCCGTATCCGAGGGTCTGGTTGTCCTGTACGACGTCGAAGTCGCCGATGCGCTTCTTCAGCTCGCGGTAGGCCCGCAGCGTGAACGTCAGCGGCTCGGGGAACCCCGCCGTCCACATCGTCCCGACCTCGAGCAAGTCGATCCAGTCGCGGTATTCGTGCAGCTTGGGCGTTCTGAACGGGTCCTCGTCGCGGTAGAGGTCGAGGCTGGGCACCTCGCGCAGGATGACGCCCTCGTCCAGCTCGGGATAGGGCTGGCCGGAGAACACCTCGACGTGGTGCCCTAAGGCGACCAGCTCGCGGCTGAGGTGGCGAAGATAGACGCCTTGGCCACCACAGGTGGGCTTGCTGCGGTAGGACAACAACGCGACTCGCAGCCTTCGATCCCGCCGGGCTGGCTCTTCCACGACACCCCTTTCTCCGCCGGTAGGGCCCTTGAGATGGGCGTGTACCGTGAAGATGACCTTAGTCCGAGAAGGCTACCATTCGGTAGGTCGGGTGGAATTGTTCACAATTACGGTTAAACGTCGTGCGAACTGCGACGTTACCGTAACCGAGCGTGGTTCGGTGGAACGGGTTCTAGGTGGCTGGTGCCCTATCTGGGCGCTTAGCTGTACATTCCGTCCCAGACAGATTGCTATACGCGATAGCAGGAGGACCCTTGGCCAGGCGAGCTCTGATCACCGGCATCACCGGCCAGGACGGTTCTTACTTGGCGGAGCACCTGCTGGAGCAGGGGTACGAGGTGTGGGGCCTGGCCCGGGGGCAGGCGAACCCGCGCGTGTCCAGGATGCGCAAGCTGCTCTCCGACGTGCGGGTGGTACGGGGGGATCTGCTGGACCAGGGGTCCCTGATCTCGGCGGTGGAACGCGTTCAGCCTGACGAGGTCTACAACCTCGGGGCGATCTCGTTCGTGCCGATGTCGTGGGAGCAGGCGGAGCTCACGGCCGAGGTGACCGGGATGGGCGTGCTGCGCATGCTGGAGGCGATCCGGGTGTGCTCGGGGGCGTCCCGGGGCTCGGGCGCTTCCCGACAGATCCGCTTTTATCAGGCTTCATCCTCTGAGATGTTCGGGCAGGTCAGCGAGACGCCGCAGAACGAGCGGACCGCCTTCCACCCGCGCTCGCCGTACGGGGTGGCCAAGGCGTACGGGCACTTCCTCACGCAGAACTACCGCGAGTCGTACGGGATGTTCGCCGTGTCCGGGATCCTGTTCAACCACGAGTCGCCGCGCCGGGGAGCCGAGTTCGTCACCAGGAAGGTGTCCCTGGGGGTGGCCCGGATCAAGCTGGGGCTGGCCACCGAGCTGCGGCTGGGGAACCTGGAGGCGCGGCGGGACTGGGGGTTCGCCGGCGACTACGTGAAGGCGATGCACCTGATGCTGCAGGCCGCCAATCCCGAGGACTACGTGATCGGGACGGGGCGGATGAAGTCGGTCAGGGAGCTGGTGGAGGCGGCCTTCACGGCCGCGGGGCTGGACTGGGAGCGGTACGTGGTGACCGACCAGACGCTGCACCGGCCCGCCGAGGTGGACCTGCTGTGCGCGGACCCGAAGAAGGCGCGCACGCAGCTGGGGTGGGAGCCGAGCGTGTCGTTCGACGAGCTGGTGGCGATGATGGTCGAGTCGGATCTGCGGTTGCTCTCCGACGGAGGCGATCCCGACCAGGACAGCTCCTGGCCGTGACGGTCATCGTTCACCTGTGACGGCCTGTCGATAGGTGCCCGGGGTCAGGCCGAAGTAGCGGGTGAACCATCGGGTCAGGTGGCTCTGGTCGGCGAAGCCCGTCGCGGTGGCCGCCTCGCTGATGGCCGTGCCGCCGGCGATCAGCGTACGTGCCGCTCTGAGCCGTAGCTGCCGCTGGTAGTCGCTGGGGGACAGCCCGTACTCCGCGTGGAAGGCCCGGTAGACCGCGTAGCGGCTGGCGCCCGTGGCCCGCGCCAGGTCGTCGCTCGTGAGATCGTCCCTGAGACGGTCATGGAGGAGCTGCCTGGCCTGCCGCGCGACCCTCGCCGACCTTCCTGGCCTGCCGTCCGGGTGGATCGGGGTCGTGGCGGCCCGCCGTACGATCGCCGCGACCGTGGCCGTGAGCAGCTCGTCGCGCCGCAGGGCCGTCGCGTCGGAGCCGAGGAGCTCCGCGTGCAGGGAGCGCAGCGCCCCCGCCAGGACAGGATCCTCGACCACGGGCTCGCCGAACAGGGGCAGGCCCAGGTGGCGGCCCGTCGCGTCGGTCAGGGCGTTCGACACGAGCTCGGGACCGATGTGGACGATCCGGTACGTGAAGCCGTACGCGTTCGTGGCGTGGCCGTCGTGGGGGTCCTCCGGGTTGAACGCCATGACCATGCCCGCCGAGCTCGTGTGGGCCGAGCCGCGGCAGGTGAACGACTGCGCGCCGGTCTCGGTGACCCCGAACGAGTAGGTCTCGTGGCTGTGCCGGTGGTAGACGTGCCGCTCGAAGTGGGCATGCATGGCCTCCACCGGCCGGTCGGGCGACCGCCAGTATCGGGACCAGTCATGCGTCATCCATCCATTGTCCTCACCGCCATTGACAAACCAAATTTTTACGTAAAGGATTGTTTTTGCGATGAGAGACGTCCTGTACCTGGAAGAGATCGAGCAGGCCGAGGCACTGCTCAAGCCGCAGCGCGTGGAGGTGCTGCGGCAGCTGGCCGAGCCGCGTACGTGCTCGGAGGTCGCCGAACGGCTCGGCCAGACACCGCAGCGGGTCTACTACCACGTCAAACGGCTGGTCGAGGCGGGCCTGGTGGACCTCGTGTCCGAGCGCAAGGTGCGCGGGATCCACGAGGGCATCTACCAGGCCGGTGCGCGCTCGTACTGGCTGTCGCCCCGGCTGGTGGGCCGGATCGGGCTGCGCAAGGCGCGTGACGAGCTGAGCCTCGGTTACCTGCTGGATCTCATGGAGGAGGTCCAGTCGGACATCGCGGCGCTCGACAGGAGCGCGCCCGAGCTGCCGTCTATCGGGTTGTCGGGGGAGATTCGCGTGCGTCCTGAAGAGCGTCAGGAGTTCCTGAACGATCTGCAGACGATGCTGCAGGGGCTGTTCACGCGGTACGGCGGGGCGGAGGGGGACGCGTTCAAGCTCGCCGTCGCCTGTTACCCGAACGCCGCTCCCGACCCTCCCGCCACCGCCGACCCTCCGGCCGCTAGCGGCCCTCCTGCACCTTCGACCCCTCCGGCACCCGCCGGCCCTTCCTCGACCGACGCCTCTCCGGCGCCCACGGACGAGACCGGCCCGCATCGGCGGCCTGGTGGGGGCAACCGACCACAGCCAGCCTGATGCCGACGCCCGGCGAGCAACCGCCCACGCGGATCGGCCACTCACACTCACACTCGCACTCTCCAAAGGAGAAGATGACGATGACCGAGCCCATGACGCTTCGTGCACGCATCCAGGCGCCTGCCAAGGACGTGCGCCACGCACTCACCGACCCGGCCGCGCTGCGGATCTGGCTGGCCGAGCACGCCGAGGTGGAGCTGCCCGACCGGTTCGGGTTCTGGGGGCGTACCACGCCTGAGGGGGACGCCCCGCACCAGCGGCTGCTGCACGCGGACGAGCGCACGGTGCGCTTCGCGTGGGTGCTGGACGGCGAGGAGATGACCACCGAGTTGACGCTGGAGGAGGACGGGGACGCGACGATCCT
The DNA here is from genome assembly GCF_040680035.1 of Nonomuraea sp. NPDC052116. Lineage (NCBI taxonomy): Bacteria > Bacillati > Actinomycetota > Actinomycetes > Streptosporangiales > Streptosporangiaceae > Nonomuraea > Nonomuraea sp. NPDC052116. Next base: position 99,583 of record NZ_JBFAWA010000033.1, read on the forward strand.
GACGTTGTCGCAGACGCACTTCGACTTCCAGGACGTCATCACGGGCAAGAGCATCCGGGGCGTGCTCCAGACGTACTGGTGCCTGGCCGTCGCCAACCTGGCCGAGCACCTTGAGGGGCGCGAGCTCACACCCAAGATCGACTTCACCTCCTCGGACCTGCGCGCTCAGGTCACCGTCGACGCCTCGCCGGAGAAGGTGTTCGAGTCGCTGATCGACTCGGAGGCCGCGACGCGGTGGTTCGGGTTCCCGATCGAGATCGAGCCGTACGTGGGCGGCCGCTTCGCGATGGGCGGCCTGGACAACGACCCCAGCCCCGCAAAGGTGCTGGAGCTCGAGCCCGGCAGCAAGTTCTCCCTGGACTGGGGCGCCTCGGGAGTCGGCACGTGGGAGCTGGAGGGCTCCGGTGGGCAGACGCGCCTGACGCTGGTGCAGAGCGGGTTCGACGCGGAACGCCCGCCGTACGCGGCGTGGGGCGGGATCCTGTCGGGTGTCGCGGAGCTGCGGCGCTACCACGAGATGCCGGACTGGCGGCCGGTCTTCGTGAGCTGACGCTTCCGCACCAGCGTTCAAGACACGGCGGGGGCGGGACGTGGAGACTCGTGACCATGCGTTTCGACACCAAGATCGGCATCGTGGTCCGCGCGGATCTGGCCGCATGGCAGAAGCTCAACGTCACCGCCTTCCTGTCCAGCGCGGTGGCAGGCGGGGTGCCGGGGCTCATGGGGGAGCCGTACGAGGATGGGTCCGGCAATTCGTACCTGCCGATGCTCCGCCAGCCCGTGCTCGTCTACACGGCCGACTTGGAGGGCCTCCGGGGTGTCCGGGAGAAGGCGGTGGGCCGGGAGATGGACGTGGCCGTCTACATCGAGGAGATGTTCAAGACGGGACACGACGCGGACAACCGAGCGGCCGTGCGAGCGGTGGAGGCGGAGGAAATGGCGCTGGTGGGGGTGGCGATCCATGGGCCGAAGAACGGCGTGGACAAGGTCCTGAAGGGCCTCCCCCTGCACCCCTGACTCTTGGTCCTCTGCCTATCCCAGCCCGCACCATGTCGTGCAAATTAAGGCGTCCGCCTCACCACCGTGACTCCTCCGCTCCCTGGGGAACGGCTTCTCGCTAGACCACTTGCACGCCTTGGCGAAGGGCAAGCCCTGCCCTGAGGATGTTGACGGCCGCGTTCACATCCGCGTGCGCTTGGTGCCCGCACGTGGTACATCGGAACCTTGCTTGGCTGGGGCGATTCTCCTTCGCGCAGTGCCCGCAGCGGGCACAGGTGCGGGAGGTGTTGCGGGGATTCACTGCGATCAACTGGCGACCGGCGCTTTCAGCCTTGTGCGCGAGGATACGCAGGAACACCCCCCAACCCGCGTCCAGAATCGACTTGCTCAGCCCGGATTTGGCCGCGGCACCATTGGGCAGGTGGCCGCCCGCGCAGTCCGGTTTCGGTATCGGGGCCTTGGTCATGTTCGCGATCCGCAGTGCTTCGTGCACGATCACGTCGTAGCCGCGTGCCAGGCCAAGGGCGGCCTTGTGCGCGCCGTCCAGACGCTGACGGCGGACCTTGGCGTGTATTGCTGCCACGCGGACGACAGCCTTGCGGCGACGCTCGGACCCGCGCTTCTTACGGGCCAGGTCCTGCTGGGCGGCGGACAGGCGCTCGGCGGACGTCTCCAGGTGGCGCGGGTTGGCCAGGTGGTCGCCGTCGCTGGTCGTGACCAGGCTAGCCACCCCCATGTCCAGGCCGACCACCGCACCGGTCTGCGGGAGCGGTTGGGCAGGAACGTCATCGCAGGACAGCACCACGTACCAGCGCGCACCCTCCCGCTTGATGCTGATCGTCTTGACCCGACCCCATATAAGGCGGTGCTGATGCACCCGGACGTGGCCGACACCCTGCAGTCGCACGTAGGTCGTTGAGGGGTGATGGGGCTGAGAGTCCCACTGGCAGCCGTCGCCGTCCCTGGGCCATTCGACGGTGTCGAACCAGCCCCGGCCCTTGAAGCGCGGATATCCTGGCTTGTCACCCGCCTTGAAGCGGCGGAAGAACGCCGCGAACGCCTTGTCCAGGCGGCGCAGGGTTGCCTGCTGGGAGGAGAAAGACCACCGCCCCTGCCCGCCGGGGTCGGCCGCGCGGATCTCCTTGAGCTCCACCGACTGGTCACCGTAGCGGATCGTGACACCCGCCTGGCTGTAAGCGGTGCGTCGGTGCTCCAGCGCGCCGTTGTACAGCGCCCGGTGGTCATCCAAGCACGCGGTGAGCGCGACCGCCTGCTTGGCGGTGGGGCGCATCAGGAACTTGAACGACCTACGCACACCCACCTCCCACGTTCTGTAACGAGAAGGCCACGCTATCGGCAGGTGGCGGCAAAACCTAGGATGGGGAAGTTGAACACGCCGCTGCGCTGCGTGGTGATGCCGTCGCCGCCCGTGCCGGGCGTGTCACACCGGACATGCGGGTGCGAGGCAGCACAGGCGGGCGGTGGCGCACCGTGGCGCGTATAGCCGGATGGCCGGGTTAGCCGACCGTGACAGGGAGCTCCTTGATGCCGTTGATGAAGTTCGAGCGAAGTCGGCGTGCAGAGCCCGTTTGGCGGAGTTTGGGGCGTCGGCGGGCCAGTTGTTCGAAGAGGACCCGGAGTTCGAGTTTGGCCAGGTGGTTGCCCAGGCAGAAGTGAGCTCCGCCGCCGCCGAAGCCGATGTGCGGGTTCGGGTCGCGGGTGATGTCGAAGACCTCGGGGTCGGAGAAGACCGCGGGGTCGCGGTTGGCGGCGGCGTAGAAGACCACGACCTTGTCGTCGGCCTTGATCTCCTGCCCGCCCAGCACCTGGTCGGTGGTGGAGGTGCGGCGGAAGAGGTTGACCGGGGAGACCCAGCGGACGATTTCGTCGGCTGCGGTCTTGGCGAGGGTGGGGTCGGCGACCAGGCGGGCCCACTGGTCCGGGTGCTCGAAGAGGGTGAGCATGCCGCCGGAGGCCGCGTTGCGGGTCGTCTCGTTGCCGGCGACCGCCAGGAGGAGGATGAACAGGTTGAACTCGTCCTGGTCAAGCGTCTCGCCGTGCTCGTTGGGCTGAAGGAGCTTGGTGACGATGTCGTTCTTCGGGGTGTCCCTGCGGCGTGTCGCGAGTTCGTTGGCGTAGGCGTAGACCTCCATGGCGGCGGCCGAGCCCACCTCGGGAGTTTCCGAGTAGTCCGGGTCCTGGCTACCGATCATGCGGTTGGACCAGGTGAAGAGCTTGTCGCGGTCGGCCACGGGCGCGCCGAGCAATTCGCAGATCACGTACAGGGGGAGCGGCGCGGCGACTTCGGTGACGAAGTCGATCTCGCCGGTGCACTTGTCCAGGAGGTCATCGCAGATGTCGCGGATGTGCTCTTCGAGAGCGCCGATCGTACGCGGAGTGAAGCCGCGGTTGACCAGGGAACGCCGTCTCGTGTGCTCGGGCGGGTCCTGGTTGAGCATCATGTGGCGCTGGAGATCGATCTGTTCCTGGGTCAGCTCTTCGAACAGGGCGAGCTTCTTGTGCGAGGAGAACCGGTCGGAGTGCCGCGATACATGGACGACGTCCTCGTATCGGGTGACGGCCCAGAATCCGGGCTCGCCCCCGTGCCAGTGGACGGGGGAGTTCGCGCGGAGCCAGGCGAGCTGCTCGTGTGGTGGTCCGGTGGTCGCGTAAATGTCCCTGTCGACGAGGTCGATGTGCACCAGATTCACCCTCTTGATCAAGCGCTTGGTTACTACTACTTGAAACGTGTTCTATTACGTCCCTGTACGACCGTCAAGGGGCAATGTAGTGGCGAAACGGCTCCACAAGAGGTCCGCCGAGGTCGGGCATTCGTCGGGCGATGCGGCTTGTGCCAGGTCCCCGCGGTCACCGACGACGGCGGCTTCGCTTGATGGTGGGAAGTACGCGTGTCATTGGCCGTTTGCGTGCGTGCCGTCGGCCGCCTGTGCGCGAGTCGTCGACCGCCTGTGTGGGGTGCCGCCGGTTGTCTGTCTGCGTGCCATCGGCTGTCTACGTGTGAGTCGTTGGCCGTCTGCGCGCGAGACCTGGCTGGGTTTCATGCGCGATGCAGCCGTTCCGTGCGCCCAGATTGAGTCGGCTCGCATGTCCGATACGGCTGGCCTGGCGTGTGTGACACGGCGGGGCCCGCGTGCTCGATAAGCCGGCCCGTGCGCCCCTGTCGCGAGGGCTTGAGTCCCACGCTGGCACCTGCCACAGGGCCCATGCCGGGCACCTGCCACAGGGCCCATGCAAGCACCTGCTGCGGGGACCTGGGCCCAGCGCTGGCGCCTATCGCGGGGGCTGGAGTCCCACGCCGCCACCCCGGCCGGCATGGGGTGGATTGTCCTGGGGGGATGTTTGCCGGTGGTGGTTGGCGTGGCAGGTGGGAGGTGTGGTCTTGGGGGTGGGGTTTACCTCCGATGTATTTGGAGGCGTTAATTCGTGTATGTGAATGCAGCCATCGGAGCGGTAAAGTCGCTTCACAGGCATCGACCACCCCCAGGGGGTGTCTTTCGAGGTCACGGATCGGATGTATCCGTCTTGTCACCCTTGACATGCTCTGCCCGATCGCACGAGCATCATGAATCGAGACATCCGATGTATATGAGAAGGATGCGGTGTGAAGCTGCTGCGAGTAGGACCTGTCGGCCAGGAGCGTCCGGTGGTCATGGATGACGCCGGTCACCTGCGCGACATCGGAGAGCCCGAGATTGACGGGGCTTTCCTCGCTTCCGGGGGAGTGGCGCGCGTCCGGGACGCGCTCGAGCGTGGTGCCCTGCCCGTCGTCGATGCCGAAGGGCTGCGGATCGGCGCCCCGATCGCTCGTCCGGGCAAGATCGTTTGCATCGGCCTGAACTACAGCGACCACGCCGCCGAGTCCGGGCAGGATGTCCCGGCCGAGCCGGTCGTGTTCATGAAGGCCGCGAACACCATGGTCGGCCCGTACGACGAGGTGCTCGTGCCCAGGGGCAGTGTGAAGACCGACTGGGAGGTGGAGTTGGCTGTCGTGATCGGCCAGGAGGCCCGCTACCTGGGCAGCCGGGAGGAGGCGCTCGGCGTGATCGCCGGGTACGCGATCTCCAACGACGTCTCCGAACGCGAGTTCCAGCTCGAACGCGGTGGGCAGTGGGACAAGGGCAAGTCGTGCGAGACGTTCAACCCGCTCGGCCCGTGGCTGGTGACGGCGGACGAGGTGGGCGACCCGCAGAGCCTGCCGCTGCGCCTCTGGGTGAACGGTGAGCTGCGCCAGGACGGCGACACCAAGAACATGATCTTCGACGTGGCCGAGATCGTGCGCTACCTGAGCCAGTTCATGGTCCTGGAGCCGGGTGACATGATCAATACGGGTACACCGGCCGGCGTGGCGATGGGCATGCCGGGGCAGCCGTACCTGCGTGAAGGTGACGTGATGGAGCTGGAGATCGAAGGGCTCGGGCGGCAGCGCCAGATGGTGGGGCAGGCATGACGACTCCTGGCGCGTACCGGATCGTCGGGATGGAGACGCACGACGTGCGGTTCCCGACCTCGCGCGAGCTCGACGGCTCGGATGCGATGAATCCGGATCCCGACTACTCCGCGGCCTATGTCGTGCTCACGACCGATGACGGGTTCGAGGGGCACGGGTTCGCCTTCACGATCGGGCGTGGCAACGACATCCAGACCACGGCCATCAGCGCGCTCGAGCCGTACGTGATCGGCAAGGATGTCGAGGGCCTCGGCGCGCTCTACAAGGACATGGTCAACGACTCGCAGCTGCGCTGGTTGGGGCCGGAGAAGGGCGTCATGCACATGGCGATCTCCGCCGTGGTCAACGCCCTGTGGGACCTCAAGGCCAAGCGGGCGGGCAAGCCGTTGTGGCGGCTGCTGTCCGAGATGTCCCCCGAGGAGATCGTCGACCTCATCGACTTCCGCTACCTGAGCGACGCGCTGACGCCGCAGGAGGCCCTCCAGATCCTGAAGAGCCAGGAGGCGGGCAAGGAGGAGCGGATCAGCCGGCTCATCGAGGTCGGCTACCCCGCCTACACCACCTCCCCCGGATGGCTCGGGTACGACGACGACAAGCTGCGCAGGCTCTGCAAGGAGGCCCTGGAGCAGGGCTTCAAGCAGATCAAGCTCAAGGTCGGCGCCGACCTCGAGGACGACCGGCGCAGGTTCAGGGTCGCCCGCGAGGTCTGCGGCCCCGACTTCCCGATCGCCATCGACGCCAACCAGCGCTGGGACGTCGGATCGGGCATCGAGTGGATCAACGCGCTGGGCGAGTTCCACCCCCATTGGGTCGAGGAGCCGACCAGCCCCGACGACGTGCTCGGCCACGCCGCCATCGCCAGGGGCATCGACCCCATCCCCGTGGCCACCGGCGAGCACGTCCAGAACCGCATCGTCTTCAAGCAGCTCCTGCAGGCCAACGCCATCTCCTACCTGCAGATCGACTCGGCCAGAGTCGGCGGCGTCAACGAGAACCTGGCGATCCTGCTGCTCGCGGCCAAGTTCGGCGTGCCGGTGTGTCCCCACGCGGGCGGCGTCGGGCTGTGCGAGCTGGTGCAGCACCTGTCGATGTTCGATTACGTCGCGATCACCGGCTCCATGGACAACCGCGTGATCGAGTACGTCGACCACCTCCACGAGCACTTCGTGGACCCCGTGGTCATCCGCAACGGTCGTTACGCCGCACCGTCCGCGCCCGGCTTCAGCGCGGAGATGCACGCAGTGTCGATCGCCGCCCACACATTCCCCGGCGGCGAAGTATGGAGGGACGCGTGAGCCTGAAAGCGATCGTGACCGGCGGCGGGTCCGGCATCGGACTGGCCGTGGCCACCCTGCTCGCCGAGCGCGACATGACCGTCGCCTGCCTCGACATCAATCCGCCGGGCGAGCCGTTCATCGGGATCAAGGTCGATGTCACGGACGACGCACAGGTACGGGCGGCGGTGGCGGAGGCCGCCGAGCGGCTGGGCGGCATCGACGTGCTCGTCAACAACGCGGGCATCGGCGCTCAGGGCACCATCGAGGACAATCCGGACAGCGAGTGGCAGAGGGTGTTCGACGTCAACGTGCTCGGCATGGTCCGGGTCGCGCGGGCGGCGCTGCCGTACCTCAGGCAGTCAGAGCACGCCTCCATCGTCAACACGTGCTCGATCGCGGCCACCGCGGGCCTGCCACAGCGCGCGCTCTACAGCGCGACCAAGGGCGCGGTGCTCTCGCTGACCCTCGCGATGGCCGCGGACCACATCCGTGAGGGCATTCGCGTCAACTGTGTCAACCCCGGCACCGCGGACACCCCGTGGGTCGCGAGGCTGCTCGATAAGGCCGACGACCCCGAGGGGGAGCGGGCCGCACTGAACGCCAGGCAGCCGATGGGCCGTCTGGTCAGCGCGGAGGAGGTCGCCGCGGCGATCGCCTATCTCGCCAGTCCTGAAGCCGGCGCCACCACCGGGACCGCGCTCGCGGTCGACGGGGGCATGCAAGGGCTCCGGCTGAGGGCGTCCAACTAAGGAAGGTACCCCCCATGAAGTTCGGATCGGCGGTCGCGGCGGCGGCCCTCTTGGCGGTCGTCACCGCGTGTGGCTCGGGCACGACAACAACCGGAGGAGGGGACGGCGGCGGGAAGGTCGGCATCGACCACCCGCGGGCCGACTCCAACTTCTGGAACTCCTACATCAAGTACGTCCCGCAGATGGCCGGCGAGTACAAGGTGGACCTCATGCCACCCACGAACTCGCAGAACGACGTCTCCAAGCTGGTCAACAACGTGCAGGCGCTGGTGGGTCAGGGTGCCAAGGCGATCATCATGGCTCCGCAGGACACCGGTGCCATCGCCAACACGCTGCAGCAGCTGGAGAACAAGAAGATCCCCGTCGTGACCGTCGACACCCGTCCGGACAAGGGAAAGGTCTACATGGTCGTACGCGCCGACAACCGCGCGTACGGGACCAAGGCCTGTGAGTTCCTCGGGGAGAAGCTGGGGGGCAAGGGCAAGGTCGTGCAGCTCCAGGGCGCGCTCAGCTCCATCAACGGCCGTGATAGGTCGGAGGCGTTCCTGGAGTGCATGAAGTCCAAGTTCCCCGGCATCACCGTGTTCAGCGAGCCCACGGAGTGGGAGGGCACCAAGGCCGCGTCCATGCTGCAGACCCGCCTGGAGCAGAACCCCGACATCAAGGGCATCTACCTGCACGCCGGCGGCGTGCACCTGGCGCCGACGCTGCAGGTGCTGAAGCAGAAGAGCCTGCTCGTCCCGCCGAGCGACCCCAAGCACGTCTTCGTGGTGTCGAACGACGGCATCCCGGAGGAGCTCGAGGCGATCCGCAAGGGCGACATCGACGCCACGGTGTCGCAGCCGGCTGACCTGTATGCCAAGTACGCGGTCTTCTACGCCAAGGCCGCGCTGGAGGGCAAGACGTTCAAGCCCGGCCCGACCGACCATGACAGCAACATCATCCAGCTCCCGAACGGCCTGGAGGACCAGCTCCCCGCGCCGCTCGTGACTAAGGACAACGTGGACGACAAGAGCCTTTGGGGTAATCAGATCAAGTGATGAAAAATCACGTTGAAGCCCGAAACGTCGTCAAGCGCTTCGGCCCCACCGTCGCGCTGAACGGCGCGGGGATCGCGATCGCCGAGGGCGAGACCCATGCGCTCGTCGGCAGGAACGGCGCGGGGAAGTCCACCCTCGTGTCGATCCTCACCGGGCTCCAGCCGGCCGATGAGGGCGAGGTGCTGTTCTCGGGAGAGGCGGCGCCCGCCCTCGCCGACCGCGACGCCTGGCGGCAGCGCGTCGCCTGCGTCTACCAGAAGTCCACGATCATCCCCGCGCTCACGGTCGCCGAGAACCTCTTCCTCAACCGCCAGTCGGCCAAAGGCGCCAGGATCAACTGGCGCGCGCTGCGGGCCAGGGCACGCGAGCTGCTGGACACGTACGAGGTGGACGTCGACGCGCAGGCGCTGGCCGGCGACCTGACCGTCGAGCAGCGCCAGCTCGTCGAGATCGCCCGGGCGCTGTCGTTCGGGACGAGGTTCATCATCCTCGACGAGCCGACCGCCCGGCTCGACGGCCCGGCCATCGAGCGGCTGTTCTCGCGCATGCGCTCGCTGCGCGAGCAGGGCGTCACGATGATGTACATCTCCCACCACCTCGACGAGGTCTATGAGATCTGCCAGAGCGTCACGGTCTTCCGCGACGCGCGGCACATCGTGACCAGGCCGGTCGCCGAGCTTCCCCACGACGAGCTGGTCGCCGCGATGACGGGGGAGGCCACGACGGCGTACGAGTCCCGCTCCCGCACGCCGGGCGACCGGGTCGTGCTGTCGGGCGAGGGCCTCTCGCTCGGCGACCGCTACGTAGATATCGATATTTCCGTTAAAGCGGGCGAGGTCGTCGGCCTGGCAGGCTCCGCGAGCAGCGGCAAGGTCGGCCTGGCCGAGACCCTCGTCGGGCTCCGCAAAGCCGACTCCGGCACGGTCACGGTCAACGGCACCCGGGTCAAACCGGGCGACGTGCCCGCCGCCATGAAGGCGGGCCTCGGGTTCGTGCCGGAGGACCGCCACCACGAGGGCTTCGTCCCGCTGCTCTCGGTGGGGGAGAACGCCACGTTCCCGATCGCCCGCAAGCTCGGCCGGTACGGGATCGTGTCGCCGGCCCGCCGACGGGCCAAGGCCGACGAGATGATCAAGAACCTCGACATCAAGACGGAAGGCCCTGATCAGCCGGTCGGGGACCTGTCCGGGGGGAACGCGCAGAAGGTCGTGTTCGCGCGGGCTCTCGTGGACGACCCGACGGTGCTGGTCGTGATCAACCCGACGGCCGGGGTCGACGTCAAGGCCAAGCAGGCCTTGCTCGGCGCGGTCGAGGACGCGGTCGGGCGGGGCGCGGGGGCCGTCGTGGTCTCCGACGAGCTCGACGACCTGCGGATCTGCGACAGGGTGCTGGTCATGTTCCACGGCAGGGTCGTCAAGGACGTGCCGCGTGGCTGGACGGACCACGAACTCGTGGCCGTGATGGAGGGCATAGAAGATTGACCACTATGACTGCGCCGGTTCCACGGGTGCGCCTGGCCAGGTTCCGTGACCTGACGCTGGTGCCGGTGATCGTGATCCTGCTCGTCGTGGGCGCGTTCCTCGACCCGACCTTCCTGACCGCGGGCAACCTCACGAACGTGCTCCAGCAGCAGGCGGCGATCTCGCTCGTCGTGCTGGCGGAGGCGATGATCCTCATCGCCGGCAAGTTCGACCTGTCGCTGGAGTCGACGGTCGGCACCGCGCCGGCCATCGCGGTGATGCTGGTGATCCCGGCGGCCGCGGGCGGGTTCGGCATCGGGCTGCCCGGCGCGCTGGTGATCCCGCTGGCCCTGCTGGTCGGCGCGGCCATCGGGGCGTTCAACGGTTTCCTGATCATCAGGTTCCAGCTGTCGGCGTTCATCGTGACGCTGGCCATGCTGATCATCGTGCACGGCCTCCTGCAGGGGCCGACCGAGGGCAAGACGCTGTTCCAGCTCCCCGACTCGATCCTCTACCTGGGCAGCGCCATGTGGCTCGGCCTGCCGGCGGCCATCTGGATCGCCGGTGTGCTGTTCGCGGCGGGCATCTTCGGCCTGGGCTACCTGCGGCTCGGCCGCGCGCTCTACGCGATCGGCGGCAACACCGACGCCGCCCGCGCCGCCGGCATCCGGGTGGATCGGGTGCTGTACGGGGTGTTCATCCTGGGCGGGACGCTCGCGGCGCTCGCCGGGATCCTGGAGACCGGCCGCCTCGGGGCGATCGGCAACAACCAGGGCGTCGGGTGGATCTTCATGGTGTTCGCGGCGGCGGTCATCGGCGGCGTGAGCATGGACGGCGGCAAGGGCACGATCCTGGGCGCGCTCACCGGCGTGCTGGTGATCGGCCTGGTGCAGAACATCTTGACGCTCATCGGCGTCTCCGGCTTCTGGCAGCCGGTGATCTATGGCGGGATCATCCTCATCGCGTTGATGATCAGCCGGATCGCGGGCGGAAAGGCACAGGATTGAACGGGATCGACGAACCTCCAGCCGGCTCGGACGGCGACGCGCCGGACGGGTCCCCGGCCGGTCGTGACGGTGGTGCGTCAGACGGGTCTCCGACCGGTCGTGACGGTGGTGTGTCGGCTGGGCACGGTGGCGGCGCGGCCGGTGATTCTCCGGGCGGGCATGAGGGCGACGAGTCTTGGGTCCGGCGTGATGGCGACGAGTCTTGGGTCGGGCGTGACGGCGGCGGGTCGTGGGTCGGGCGTGACGGTGGCGGGGTTGAGGTGTCGCGGCACGGCTTCGGCGGGGCGCCGATCGGAAACCTGTACCAGGGGGTGTCGGAGGAGCAGGCGCGGGCCACGGTCGACGCGGCATGGGACGCCGGGGTGCGCCTGTTCGACACCGCGCCCCACTACGGGCTCGGCCTGTCGGAGCGCCGCCTCGGCGCCGCGCTCAAGGACCGTTCGGGTTACGTCCTGTCCACCAAGGTCGGCCGCCTGCTGGTGCCCGCCTCGTCATCGGGCGGCCGCGACGAGCAGGGCTTCGACGTGTCCGCCGACCTCCAGCGGGTGTGGGACTTCTCCGGCGACGGCGTACGCAGATCCCTGGAGGAGTCTCTGGGACGCCTGGGACTCCCGGCCGTCGACATCGCGCTCATCCACGACCCGGACGACCACATGGACCAGGCGCTGGCGGAGGCGTACCCGGCGCTGGCCGAGCTGCGGGCGCAGGGCGTGGTGAAGGCCATCGGCGTCGGGATGAACCAGTGGCAGGCGCTTCTGCGCTTCGTCCGGGAGACCTCCATCGACGTCGTGATGCTCGCGGGCCGCTACACCCTGCTCGACCAGTCGGGCCTGCCGCTCCTGGAGGAATGCGCGCGTCGCGGGGTCAGGGTGCTGGCGGCGGGCGTCTTCAACAGCGGCATCCTGGCCACCCCGCGGCCGACCGGCACGTACAACTACGAGCCCGCACCGGCGTCGGTGATGGAGCGGGCGACGAGGATCGCGGAGATCTGCGAACGCCACGGCGCCACGCTGCCCCAGGCGGCCATGGCCTTCCCCCTGCGGCACCCGGCCGTCGCCTCGGTCGTCCTCGGCGCCCGCTCGCCCGAGGAGATCACCGCGAACGCCGCCCTGCTGTCCCGCCCGGTCCCGGAGGTGGTGTGGGACGAGCTGATGTCGGAGGAGTTACTGCCGAAGGAGTGACGGCGAGGCGCTGAGCCCGGCGGGGCTCAGGTGGGGATGTACAGCCAGGACTTCGAGGGCCCTGGCTCGTACGCCGAGTCGAGGCGTTTGGCCACGATCCCGGGCAGGCCCTGTTCGCGGGCGGCCTGACGGACCGGGCCCGCCTCGCCCGGCCACGACGGAGCGGTCTGCCAATGCGCTCCCGCCAGCTCCAGCGCGTCCAACGCCGCCCGCCGCTCCGTGTAAGGCTGGTCGACCAGGGAGCGGCCGTCGTCGTACAGCAGGTCGTAGAAGACCAGGATCTCGGCACCCCCGAGCGTGGCCACCTCCCCGTCCAGCATCGCCGTGCGGCTGCCGAACGACTCCGCGAGCCCCCGCAACCACGGGTGCTCCCGCGCGGCCGTCGTGCGCCCGCTCTCGATGGGGACGAGCAGGCGGCGGCCGCCCCACGCGAACTCGAAGGCGTAGGCCGAGACGTCCTTCGGGGGCTTGGCGCGTTCGGTCGGGAGCATGGGTTCGGGCAGCGGGAACGGGTCGCGGGCCCGGGCGTCCATGCGGTGGATCATCCAGCTCTGGCCCCGGGTCCGGAACAGGACGAACCTCCCCGAAGTCCGCTCTCCGTGCAGGACGAACTTGACCTCGCGATCCGACCATTTCTCCGTCTCGTACGTGCCGGTGTCCCAGACGGTCATCGTGCCGCCGCCGTACTCGCCCTTGGGGATCTCGCCGTGGAACGTGAGGTACTCCATCGGGTGGTCCTCGGTGTGCACGGCCAGGTGGTTGGTGTCGGGGTCGGCGGGCAGGCCCTTGGGGACGGCCCAGGACACGAGGACGCCGTCGCGCTCGAGCCGCAGGTCCCAGTGGAGGGACCGGGCGTGGTGCTCCTGGATGACGAACGCGTTGCCGTCCCCGGAGGAGGGCGGCGACGGGGGGATGGGCTCGGGGGTGCGGCTGGCGTCGCGTTTGCTCCGGTATCGCTCCAGTTTGTCGGCCACAACAGGGGTACTACCCGTCTGTACTCTCCCGGATCACCAGCGGGGTACGGCACACGGCCCGCGCCGGTCGAGGTCATGCCGACCAAGCGCGACCGGGCACGCCCAGCACCGCGCGGGATGGCGTGCTGTACCGGGCCGCCGGACTGGGCTGTGGCGTGCCGTGCGGGTTGTGTCGGATGGGGTAGCCGGGTGGCCGTGCGGGGGTTGCGTCGGGCTGGGGTTGCCGGGCGGTTGTGTCGTGCCGGGCTCCGTTGTGGTGCGGGCCGTTGCGCTGGGCTCTGTGGTGCTGTGTGCGTGTGGGGGTGGGTTCAGGGGGAGTGTTGGAGGTTCTGAGTGCCGATGACCTTGAGGAGGCGCAGCGCCTCGTACGACGGCGATCCCGGCGCCGCGGTGTAGAGGACGATCCACTGGTCGCCCTCGGGCACGTGCAGCGTCTCGCAGTCGAGCTCCAGCCACCCCACCGCCGGATGGTTGATCCGCTTGCGCGCGGACCTGCGGACCGTGACGTCGTGCCCGGCCCACAGCTCCGCGAACTCGGCGCTGCCGGCCAGCAGTCGGTCGATGAGCCGGCGGATGCCGGGGTCGTCCGGGTAGCGGGCGGCGGCGGCGCGCAGGTCGGCCACCGACTCCCGGGCGAACCGCCACGCGCCTTCGGGGTCGTGGCGGTCCCGGGCCCGAGGGTCGGTGAAGTAGCGCCAGATGAGATTGCGTTCGCCGGGCGGGAGCACGGAGAAGTCCGTGAGGAGCGCGGCGGCGAGGGGGTTCCAGGCCAGCACGTCGTACTTGGCGTCCGACACGAGCGCCGGGGTGTCGTCCAGCCGGTCGAGCAGGTGCAGGACGCCGGGCCTGACGTCCTGTGCCGGGCCGGAAGGCGGTCCGGGCGGCTCGCCGGCGAGGTAGTACAGGTGGGAACGCTCGTCGTCCGTCAGCCGCAGCGCCCTGGCGATCGCGCCGAGCATCTGGCGCGACGGGCGAGGTCCGCGGGCCTGTTCCAGGCGGGCGTAGTAGTCGACGGACATCCCGGCCAGCCGGGCGACCTCCTCGCGCCGCAGCCCGGGTGTGCGGCGGCGCTTGCCGCCTTCCAGGCCCACGTCGGACGGCCGCACCAGTTCGCGGCGGCTGCGCAGGAAGCCCGCCAGGCCGGCCCTGTTGATCCGGTCCATGACTTTCAGGATGCCTGGTCCGCGACGCCGTAACCAGGGATCGTCGATCCGGGCCTCAGCGGTTCTCTCCCGTTCGTATGCGGCCCCGCTCAGCCTTGAGGGCATGAACATCGCACTCATCACCGGTGCCAACAAGGGCATCGGGTACGCCACCGCCCGCGTACTGGCCAAGTCCGGATATGTCGTCCTAGTTGGGGCACGCGACCCCGAGCGCGGCAGGAAGGCCGCCGAGGAGCTGGCGGGGGAGGGGCTCGACGCCCGGTTCGTACGCCTGGACGTCACCGACCCGGACACCGTGGAGGCGGCCGCCGCTCGCGTCGAGCGCGAGTTCGGCCACCTGGACCTGCTCATCAACAACGCCGCGATCAGCCGCGACCACGAGCGCACGCCGAGCCGGCTCCCGGTCGCCGCCCTGCGCGAGGTCTACGAGACGAACGTGATCGGCGTCGTCGCCGTGACCAACGCCATGCTCCCGCTCCTACGCAGGTCGGAGGCCGGCCGCGTGGTGAACGTCTCCAGCGGCCTGGGCACGTTCGCGTTCCTGGCCGACGAGGAGTCCGAGTGGCGCCAGTACGCGACCCTGCTCGGCTACAACTCCTCCAAGGCAGCACTGAACGCCGTCACCCTGATCTACGCCGAGGAGCTGCGCGACACGCCGATCAAGGTCTACGCGGTCGCGCCCGGCTTCTGCGCCACCGACCTCAACGGCTTCATCGGGACGCTGACCGCCGACGAGGGCGGCGAGCACGTGGCCCGCCAGGCCACCCTGCCCGACGTCCCGACGGGCGTCTTCCTCAGCGAGCAGGGCGGCACCAACCCCTGGTAGCGGGGTCAGTCGAGATCGAGGGCCTTGCGCAGCCACGACTCCACGCCCGCCACGTGCACGGTCGCCCAGGACCGGGCCACGTCGGCCTGGCGGGCGGCGATGGCCTCGTAGATCGCGGTGTGCTGCTCCCGCGTCTTCTGCATCGCCCCCTCCTGGGTGAGCCCGCGCCAGATCCTGGCCCGAGTGGTCGGACCTGACAGGCTCTCGATGAACGAGCAGAGCACGCTGTTCCCGGAACCCCGCGCGATCCGCTGGTGGAACTGGAGGTCGTTGGCCACCAGTTCCTCGACCGTCGGCTCCGCGGGCAGGGACTCCAGGATCACGCGGAGTTCCTCGACGTCGGCGTCGGTCATCAGCTCGGTCGCCATCGCCGTCGCGGCCGGCTCCAGGATGCGCCTGACCTCGAAGAACTGGATCACCGTGTCGTCGCGGTGCAGGTCGAGCACGAATGACATGGTGTCCAGCAGCAGCCGAGGCTCCAGGCTGGTCACGTACGTGCCGTCGCCCTGACGTACGTCGAGCACGTTGATCAGGGACAGGGCGCGCACGGCCTCGCGCAACGAGTTGCGCGACAGGCCGAGCCGCTCGGCGAGGTCGGCCTCCTTGGGCAGCCGGTCGCCGGGGGCCAGCTCGCCCGAGAGGATCATCTGTTTGATCTTGTCGATGGCCGCGTCGGTGACCGCCACGCTTCTCTCCCTAGACATCGGATGTCTAGGAGTCTAGAGCCTGGAAGCGGACAGGATCGACACCGGGGACCCGGCGAACTTCGCCCCTGGCCTCCAGAGCGCGCAGATGCGCCGCGGCCTCCCCGGCCGCCATGCCTTTCAGCATGGGGGACAGGTCGTCCCAGGGCCTGTTCCACGTCATCATCGCGGCGACCTCCCAGATGGTCAGCGGTTCCGGCCGCTGGGCCAGGAGGGCGCGCAGCCGTACGAGCTTCTCATCGTGATGGTGGCGGATCTGGGCGGCTCGCGCGGCCACATCAGGAAATATCCATTCGTGTGCGGGCAACGCGTCCAGGGGCCCCAGGTCGGCGACCCGGTCCAAGGAGTCCAGGAAATCGCCCAATGGATCGACATCGTCCCGGTCATACGGATAAATCCCGACGTGGGGGGTGATATCGGGGAGGACGTGGTCGCCGGTGAACAGCCGGTCGGCGTCCTCCAGATGCAGGCAGATGTGCCCCGGGGTGTGGCCGGGCGTGTGGACGGCCCGGAGTTTGCGGCCGGGCAGGTCCACCAGGTCCCCGTCACGTAACCGGCGGTCGGGCAGCGCCGGCGGGGTCGGGCGGCTCACCGCCTGCCGCGCCTCGCCCGGATCGGCCCCGGCCCGCCGGAGCATGTCGGACTGGAAGCTCTCGTGCTCCTCGGCCGCGTAGTCGTGCATGAGTCTGACCAGCGCCGCGTCGTCCTCGTGCATCGCGATCCACGCGCCGGACACGTCCTTGACCTGACCCGCGAGCCCGGCGTGGTCGGGATGGAAATGGGTGACGACCACCCCGCTCACCGAGCTCACGTCGATCCCGACCGCGGCGAGGCCGCCGCTGAGCGCGTCCCAGGCGTCCGGATGGTTCCACCCGGCGTCGACCAGCACCGGTCCCTTGGGGGACTCGAGGGCGTAGACGAGCGTGTAGCCGAGCGGGTTGCCCGGGATCGGCACCGGCACGCTCCACACCCCGCCGCCGACATCCTGTGGCCGCTGCTCCGCGTACGGCCTGCGTCTGCTCTTCATGCGCCCCCCGATCGGGTAATGAGTGTCACCGGCCGAGCCCTCAGCCGGCCCGCTCGAGAATGGTCGCCGTGGCCAGCGCCCCGCCGGCGCACATCGTGACCAGCGCGGTCGCCGAGTCCGACCGCTCCAGCTCGTGCAGCGCCGTGGTGATCAGCCGCGCGCCGGTGGCGCCGACCGGATGGCCGAGCGCGATCGCGCCGCCGTTGACGTTGACGCGGTCGAAGTCGGGCTCGTGCACGCCCGCCCACGACAGCACCACCGATGCGAACGCCTCATTCACCTCGAACCTGTCGATGTCGCCGATCGTCATCCCGGCCGCCGCCAGCACCTTGGCCGTCGCCTCCACGGGCCCGTCCAGGTGATAGTACGGCTCCGCGCCGACGAGCGCCTGCGCCAGGATCCGCGCCCTGGGCCGCAGCCCGTGCCTGGCGGCCGCCTCCTCGCTCATCACCAGCACCGCCGCGGCGCCGTCGGAGATCTGCGACGAGGTGCCCGCGGTGTGAAGGGCGCCCTCGGCGACGGGCTTGAGGTTGGCCAGGGTCTCGACCGTGGTCTCGCGTAAGCCCTGGTCCCTGCGTACGTCCCCGACCGGCACGATCTCGCGCTCGAACCGCCCGTCGGCCCACGCCTTGGCCGCCAGCCGCTGGGAGCGCGCCCCGAGCCAGTCGAGCCGCTCCCGCGTCAGCCCGCGCCGCCGCGCGATCCGCTCGGCCGCGGTGAACTGGTCGGGCAGGTCGATGCTCCAGTCGTCCGGCTTGGCCGTGGCGGGCCGCACGTTGCTGCCGAGCGGCGCCCGGCTCATCACCTCGACGCCGCACCCGATGCCGGCCTCGATCACGCCCGCGCGCACCAGGGCCGCCGCGAGGTGCACCGCCTGCTGCGACGACCCGCACTGCGCGTCCACCGTCGTCACCCCGGTCCGGTACGGCAGCCCGGCATAGAGCCACGAGTAGCGCCCGACGTGCCCGCCCTGCTCGCCCGCCTGGGTCACGCACCCGGCGAACACCTGCTCGACGGCCGCCGGGTCGAGCCCCGACCGCTCGACGAGGCCGTTCAGCGCGGTAGCCAGAACCTGTTGCGGTTTGTACCCGGCCAGCCAGCCGGCTCGCTTGCCGATGGGAGTGCGTACGGCCTCGACGATCACAGGTGTGCCCACAGTCGCCTCCAGAACGATGCTCTGGCGAGACTGTAACGCGTTCTACTTTGTCGTGGAACCCTCCAGCGTCGACGGCAGCCCGAACGTCTCGAACAGGCTCTCCTCGAAGAACATGCCGACGTGCCGGATCTGCTCCCCGGCGAACGTCACCACCATGATCGCGAACTGCCCGTAGACGCCGTTCTCGCGGTAGTACACCGCGAACGCCGGCTGCCCGTTGGCGGCGATCGGGACCAGCTTGAGGTCGCCGGGGCGCTCGGCCGGGCACTGCGTCCTGGTGAGCTCCATGATCGCCTCGGGCCCCTGGTACCAGCCGACGAACGGCGGCATCTCCCAGACCGCGTCCTTGGTGAACAGGTGCACCAGGCTGTCGACGTCATAGTTCTCGAACGCCGCGACATAGCGGTCGAGCTGGGCCCGCTGCTCGGCCGACAGCGGCTCGACCGGGTCGTCGAGGCTCGGCTGCACCTCGTTGAGCTGGGCGCGGGCCCGCTGGAGGATGCTGTTGACGGCCGCGGTGGACGTCTCCAGCGCCTCGGCCACCTCGGCGGCCTTCCACCTGAGCACGTCACGCAGCACCAGCACGGCCCGCTGCCGCGGCGGCAGGTGCTGCAGCGCGGCGATCAGGGCGAGCCTGATGCTCTCGCGGCCGGCCACGATCGTGGCGGGATCGTCGCCGCCGACGCCTGTCAGGGCGTCGGGCACGGGCTCCAGCCACGGCACCTCGTGGTCCGACACCAGGGGAGCGGTCGGCTCGGTGCTGGGGGCACCGAGACCGGTGGGCAGCGGCCGCCTGCTCCGGCTGTCGAGCGCGGTCAGGCAGGCGCTGGTGGCGATGCGATAGAGCCACGTGCGCAACGAGGAGCGCCCCTCGAAGCCCTCATAGGCCCGCCACGCGCGCAGATACGTCTCCTGGACGAGGTCCTCGGCGTCGTGCACCGAGCCCATCATCCGGTAGCAGTGCGCCAGCAGCTCGCGCCGCATCGGGTCAGCCTGTTGGAGGAACTCCTCGTTCGTCGGCTTGTCGGTCATACCCCCTGTATAGACGTTGCCACTGACATATCGGCGAGTTCTGATGGCGATTAAGGGGAACCTTTTACGGACCCAAAGAAATGACCATGAATCAGGTCAGTGGGAGACGGTGAGGACGATCTTGCCGGTGACCCGGTTCGTCTCGCCGAGCTCGTGCGCCTTGGCGGCCTCCGCCAGCGGCAGGGCGGCGGCGATCTCCGCGCGCAGCCTGCCCGCCTCGACCAGGGCCGCGAGTGCGCGCATCGCGGCGTGGTCGGGCTCCACCAGCATGGCCTCCGAGCGGATGCCCAGCTCGGCAGCCTGCCGGTGCAGGTCCGGGTCGAGATTGCCGAGCACCAGCGAGACGATCGTGCCGCCCTTGCGCAGGGTGCGCAGCGAACGCGGCCCGTAGTCGCCGCCGATGGTCTCCAGCACCACGTCCACGTCCCGCACGACCTCGGCGAAGTCCTCGTCCCGGTAGTCGACCAGCTCGTCGGCGCCCAGACCGCGCAGGAACTCGTGCTTGGCGGCGCTGGCCGTCCCGATCACGTACGCGCCGCGCGCCTTGGCGATCTGCACCGCCAGGTGCCCCACCCCGCCCGCGGCGGCGTGAACGAGCACGCGCTGGCCGCCCCTCAGCCCGGCGACGTCCACGAGCGCCTGGTACGCGGTCAGCCCCGCGAGCGGGATCCCGGCCGCCTGGACGTGGTCGACGGCGGCGGGCTTGCGCACGAAGTGGCGGGACGGCGCGGTGACGTACTCGGCGAAGGCGCCGTGCGCGTCCGGGTACTTGAGCATGCCGAACACCTCGTCGCCCGGCTTGTAGAGCGCCTGCCCGACGCCCGGCTCCTCGACCACGCCCGAGACGTCGTAACCGAGCACGAACGGCAGCTTGTCCCGCAGGAAGCCGCCGCCCGCGCGGGTCTTCCAGTCGGTCGGGTTCAGCCCGGCCGCCTCCACCCGCACCAGCACCTCGGTCGGGCCGGGGACCGGCCGCTCGACCTCAACCGTCTTCAGAACCTCAGGGCCGCCCAGGACGTCCTGGCTGATCGCTTTCATCTTCATGGGAACCAGCCTGCTGGTTCGGGGACTGGGCCCGCGAGTGGCCCAAAGGTCATGATGTGTAAAAATCGGGCCATGCATCGCGTTGCCGTCCTCGCCGTGGACGGGGTCATCCCGTTCGAGCTGAGCGTGCCGTCCAGGATCTTCCGCGCAGCGCAGGGGCCCGGCGGCGAGCCGCTGTACGACGTGGTCACCTGCACGGTCGACGGCCGCCCCGTGGCCACGGCCGCCGACTACTCCAACGCCGTCGAGCACGACGCGAGCGTGCTGGCGAGCGCGGACACGGTGGTGGTGCCGGCCGCGGAGTGGTTCGCCGGGCTCACGGACGCGGACTCGCTGCCCGCCGGGCTGGCCGCGGCGCTGGGCCGGATCCGCCCCGGAACCCGGATCATCTCCATCTGCATCGGCACGTACGTGCTGGCGGCGGCCGGGCTGCTCGACGGCCGTCCGGCCACCACGCACTGGCGGGACGCCGGGCGGTTCGCCGCCGCGTTCCCGAAGGTGCGGGTGGACGCGGACGTGCTGTTCGTGGACGACGGCGACGTGCTCACCTCGGCCGGGGCCGCGGCCGGGGTGGACCTCTGCCTCCACCTCGTCCGCCGCGACCACGGCAGCCGGGTCGCCAACCAGGTGGCCAGGGCCTGCGTGGTGCCGCCGTGGCGGGACGGCGGCCAGGCGCAGTACGTCGAGCACCCGGTGCCCGAGCCGTCCAGCGTCGGCACCGCCCCCACCCGGGCCTGGGCCATGGCCCGGCTGGGCACGCCGCTCCGGCTGGACGACCTGGCCGATCACGCGGGGATGAGCAGGCGCACGTTCACCCGGCATTTCCGGCAGGAGGTGGGGCTGAGCCCGGGGCAGTGGCTGACGCAGCAGCGGATCGCGCTGGCCAGGCAACTGCTGGAGAGCACCGACCTGCCGGTGGACCGCGTCGCGGACCGTGCCGGCTTCGGGACGGCGGCCTCGTTCAGGCAGCACCTGCAGGCGGCGGTGGGGGTCTCGCCGCACGCGTATCGGCGCACGTTCCACATGAGGTGATCGGCCCACCGGACACCACTTAGGCGGCCTACTGTGCGCGCCGTAACGGCGGCGCGCCACTGAAGGGTCAGCGGCCGTTTCCTGGAGGGCCCTGAGCCGAAGTGCGGCGGGTGGCCCGCCCGTGCGCAGCCGTAACCTATGGCTTAAATGTCGGCGAGAAGTCTGGCGGCGGCGGTTTCGATGCGGCGCTGGATCTGGTCGTAGGTGCGGCGGCCGCGGAGCATCTCGAGGAGCTCCTGCACCCACACGCTGGCCAGCGACCCCGCGAGGTCGGCCTGCTCCTCGGTGGCGTCCTCGAGGGTCAGGCCGTCGGCCGAGACCCGCAGCAGCAGCCCCGTGATGCGCTCCCCGAACGGCGTCTGCACCTCAGCCATGATCAACGAGCGGATGAGCGCGTCGGCCAGCTCCGGCTCGCGCATCAGCCCCCGCGTCGCCCGCATCAGCACGTCCACCGCGCGGCTCGACGGCGTGGTGGCCCCGGGCGGACGCCGCTCGATGCTGCTCTCGAGGAGGTCGATCTCCTCGCCCACCACCGCCACCACCAGGTCCATCTTCGACGGGAAGTAGCGATAGAGCGTGCCAAGCGCCACGCCCGCGCGCTCGGCCACCGTGCGCATCTGCATGGCTTCGACCCCGCCGCGCGAGGCCAGCGCGGCGGCGGCCTGGACGATGCGCTTGCGGCGTTGGTGCTGGCTACGCGTACGGACGCTGTGCGTGCCCGGCGTGGGGTGGCTCTCCATGGTCCCCTCGGTGTCGCTGGAGGGCGCGGCGTGCGTGGTACGCATAAGAACACGTTATCTGATTTCTCGATGACGTGGCTTGTTACTCGCGGGTCACAAAGAAGCCCTATAGCCCCATGTCTGTGGCGTTACAGCCGTATGTCGCGACTTATCAGGATAGGTGGGCACTGGACAGATATTAGAATCTGTTCTAGTTTGCGATTCGGCTGACCGAGCGCTTGGTGGAGACTCCGGATGGCGGCGAACACGTTGGCGGCCCTGCTCCGTGCACGGGCCGATGACGATCGACCTGGGCTGATGTTCGAGGACACGACGTGGTCATGGCGCGAGCACGTGGCGGCCTGCCGCGCCGCCGGGGCCTGGCTGTCCGGGCGCGGCGCGGGCTTGCACGTGGGGGTGCTCAGCGAGAACGTTCCAGGGCTGGTGTTCCTCGTGGGCGGGGCGGCGCTGTCCGGACACGTGGTCGTTGCACTGAACCCGACGCGCTCGGTCGACGAGCTGATCCGCGACGCCCGCGCCACGGACGTGGACCTGATCCTGGCGGACACCCCGTACGCGGGGCTGGCCGGGCCGCTGTCCGAGGCGCTGGGAGTGGAGGCGCTGCCGCTGCCGGACGCCTCGTCGTCTCCCCCGGACGCCGCGTTCGGCGAGGATGCCGCGCCCGAGGATCTCGTGATGCTGATCTTCACCTCGGGCACCTCCGGCCGCCCGCGCGCCGTGCGGATCACGCAGCGCAAGATGGCCGTCCCCGGGTTGAGCCTGGGGGCGCTGCTCACGCCGTCCGACGTCGTGTACTGCTCGATGCCGCTGTTCCACTCCGGCGCGCTGATGGCCGCCTACGCCCCGGCCGTGGTGTCGGGGGCGGCGCTGGCGCTGCGGCGGCGGTTCTCGGCGTCGGGGCTGCTGCCCGACATCAGACGGTACGGCGGCACGTACCTGCACTACGTGGGCAAAGCGCTCTCCTACGTCCTGGCCACCCCCGAACGCCCCGACGACGCCGACAACCCGCTCAGGATCGCGTTCGGGAACGAGGGCAGCGCGGTGGCGACGAGGAGGTTCGGGGAGCGGTTCGGGTGCCGGGTGATCGACGCCTTCGGCTCCACGGAGACGGCCATCTCGCTCACCCCCGACCCGTCCGGGCCGCCGGGATGCCTGGGACGGCTGCCCGACGGCATCCTGATCCTCGACCCCTTCACCGGCCGTCCCTGCCCGCCGGGCCGCATCGAGGACGGCCGCCTGCTCAACCCGGACGAGGCCGTCGGCGAGCTGGTCAACGTGCGCGGGCTGGGGTTGTTCGACGGCTATTACAACGACCCCGAGGCGGACGCCGAGCGGATCAGGGACGGCGCGTTCTGGTCGGGCGACCTGGCGTACGCGGACGGGGACGGCTACGTGTTCTTCGCGGGCCGTGGCACCGAACGCCTGCGCGTGGACGGCGAGAACCTGGCGGTCGCGCCCATCGAGGCGGCGCTGAGGGAGTTCGCGGGGGTGGTCGAGGCGGCCGTCTACCCGGTGCCCGACCCGGCGGCGGGCGACCAGGTCATGGCGGCGCTGGTGCTGGAGGGGGCCTTCGACCCGGAGGCGTTCGCGGCGTTCCTGGCGGCGCGCCGCGATCTGGGCACCAAGTCCTTACCCCGATATATCCGCCTTTCTGATCACTTGCCCCAGACGCCCTCCCACAAGGTCATCAAGCGGGTCCTCGCCCGCGAGGGCTGGCGCACCGCAGACCCGGTCTGGGTGCGGTCGGGCTCCGGGCTCCGGCCGCTGACCGACTCGGACGTCAAGGGGATCGAGGAGGAGTTCGTACGGCACGGCAGGCAACACCTCTTGGAGACGTGAATGGACTTCAACCTGGACGAAACCCAGCAGGACCTGCGGAAGCTGGCGGCCGAGGTGCTCGCCAGGGAAGGGGACGAGGAGCGGCTGCGGCAGGCCGGGCTCATGAGCGTGTGCGTGCCGGAGGAGGTCGGGGGAGCCGGGCTCGGGCCCGTGGAGATGGCCGTGGTGCTGCGGGAGGTGGGAGCGCGGGCGGCGCCGGTGCCCGCACTGCCCGCGCTGGTGAGCACGCTGACCCTGGCCCGCTATGGCACCCTTGACCAGCAACGCCGCGAGAATGGGATGACCCTCGCGCTCCGCGAGCCCGGCAGAACGCCGGCCGACCCGCCTTCGACGACCGCCCGGGCCGTGGACGGCGGCTGGGCGCTGACCGGGCGCAAGGTCTCGGTGCCGTACCCCGACGACACCGTGCTTGTCACAGCCGACGAGGGCCTGTTCCTGGTGGAGTCGCCGGCCACGACCCCCGAGTACACCTCCACCGGCGAGCCCGCCGCCACGATCGTGCTCGACGGAACCCCGGCCGAGCGGGTCGCGGGGGCCGACGCGGTCACCGGGGCCCGGCGGCTGTTCATGGCGGCCGTGGCGGCCCAGGCCAGCGGCGTGCTGGCGGGCGCGCTGGAGCTGACCACCGAGTACATCAGGACGAGGAAGCAGTTCGGCCGGGCGCTGGCCGAGTTCCAGGCCGTGACCATGCAGATCGCCGACGTCTACATCGCCGCGCGGGCCCTGGACGTGGCCATGTGGTCGGCGGTCTGGCGCCTGGCCGAGGACCTGCCGGCCGACGAGGACCTGGCGCTGGCCGCGTACCACGTCAGCGAGGCCTGGAAGGCCCTCTACACCTGCCAGCACCTGCACGGCGGGCTCGGGCTGGACGTCACGTACCCGCTGCACCGCTATTTCGCGCAGGCCAAGCACCTGTCCCACCTGCTCGGCGGCGCCGACGCCCAGCTCGACCTGATCGGAGCGCTCCTCTGATGCTGATCGACCTGACCCCAGCCCAGCGCGCCCTGCGCGACGAGCTGCGCGATTACTTCCAGGGCTGCCTCACCGACGAGGACCGCAGGAAGATCACCGAAGATCCGTTCGGCGGGGCGTACATGGAGCACTGCCGCCGCCTCGGCCGCGACGGCAAGCTCGGCCTCGGCTGGCCCAAGGAGTACGGGGGAGGCGGCTACGGCCCCCTGGAGCAGCAGATCTTCGCCAACGAGATAGCCCGGGCGGGCGTTCCGTACCCGATCATCACGGTGCAGACCGTGGGGCCCACGCTCATGCAGTACGGCACCCAGGAGCAGAAGGACCTGTTCCTGCCCCGCATCCTCGCCGGCGAGTGCCACTTCGCCATCGGCTACAGCGAGCCCGAGGCCGGCACCGACCTGGCCTCCCTGCGCACCACGGCGGTGCTCGACGGCGACCACTACGTCGTCAACGGCCAGAAGGTCTTCACCAGCGGCGCGCACTACGCCCAGTACATCTGGCTGGCCGCCCGCACGAACCCCGAGGCCAAGAAGCACAAGGGCATCACCATGATGATCGCCTCCACGGACGATCCCGGCTTCTCCTGGACACCGATCGTCACCATGGACGGCCGTCACCACACGAACGCGACCTACTACAGCGACGTACGCGTGCCCGTGGACATGGTGGTCGGCGAGGTGGACCGGGGCTGGGACCTGATCGTCAACCAGCTCAACCACGAACGCGTCACCCTCGGCCCGGCCGGGAACCTCGGCCAGACCTACGACCGCTTCCTCGCCTGGGCCCGCCGCACGAGGGTGGCGGACAATCCGGACGTACGGCGGGCGCTGGCCAGGGTGTGGGGCTTCTTCCGCACCAACGAGCTCCTGAACTGGCAGGTCGCCGCGAACATGGACCTCGGCTGGCTCGGCGCCCCCGACGCGTCGGCCACCAAGATCTACGGCTCCGAGCGCATGCAGGAGGTCGGCAGGATCGTCGGCGACATCCTGGCCAGGTACGGGGACCCGTCGGATCCGGAGACCGCCGAGCTGCTCGAACGCACCGATCACGGGGTGAAGGGGGCGGTGGTGCTGACGTTCGGCGGCGGGGTGAACGAGGTGCAGCGGGAGCTGATCGCCATGCTCGGCCTGAACCTGCCGAGGCCGCCGCGATGACCCCTCCCCTGAGTGATGAGGAGCTGCACGAGCTCGCGGGCAAGCAGGCGGCGCTGGGGGAGGTACGCGGGACCCCGGCGCAGGACCAGGTGAACGGCCCCATGATCCGGCACTGGCTGGACGCCATGGGCGACGAGAACCCGGCGTACCTGGAGAAAGGGGTCGCCCCGCCCGCGATGGCCCAGGTGTGGACGATGCCGGGGGTGCGCCGGTCGGCGAAGGACCGTTCGGCGGTGGACGACATGATGGCCGCGCTCGACGCGAGCGGCTACACGGGCGTGGTGGCGACGAACTGCGAGCAGACCTACCACCGGTACGCGCGGGTCGGCGAGCGGCTCACCCCGGCCACCCGGTTCTCGGACCTGGCCGGGCCCAAGCGGACGGCGCTGGGGGTGGGCTTCTTCGCCACCTGGAAGGTCACCTGGTACGGCGAGGACGAGCAGCCGGTCGCCGAAATGCTCTTCCGAGTCCTGAAATTTCGCCCACGCACCAAGGCGGCTCCCGCCGCCGACCGGCTGGCGTACCCGCTCCAACCGGCGATCAACCAGGACACCGCGTTCTTCTGGGAAGGCGTACGGCAAGGGGAGCTGCGCATCCAGACCTGCGCCGACTGCGGCCACCACCGCCACCCGCCCGGCCCCCTGTGCCCGCAATGCCGCTCGGCCAACAGCTCCCACCTGGTCGCGAGCGGCCACGGAACCCTCTACAGCTACGTCGTGCACCACCACCCGCCGGTGCCGGGCCGGGAGACGCCGTTCGTCGTCGGCGTGGTGGAGCTGCCCGAGGGTGTACGGATCGTCGGCAACGTCGTGGACTGTCCGATCGAGGAGGTGGCCGTCGGCATGCCGTTGCGCGTGACGTACCGGTCGATGGACGACCAGCTCGTCCTGCCGATGTGGGCGCCTTCGAAGGAGGACGCGTGATGCGTACCGAGATCGGGTCCGCGCTGCCGGAGCTGGCCATCGACCTCACCCCCACCTTCGTCGTCTCCACGGCGCTGGCCACCATGGACTTCACGCCGGTGCACCACGACGTCGGCAAGGCCCGCGCCCAGGGTTCGAAGGACATCTTCCTCAACATCCTGACCACCATGGGCCTGGTCGAGCGGTACGTCACCGACTGGGCCGGGCCCGAGGCCGTCATCGAGCGGGTCGCCGTCAAGCTGGGCGTTCCGGCGTACGCGGGGGACCGGCTGTGCTTCAACGGGACGGTCGTGTCGCGCGAGGAGGGCCGGTTGACGGTCGAGGTACGCGGCAAGGTGAGCCTGGGCGACCACGCCACCGGGACCGTCACCTTCGCCCTGGTCGAGGAGGGAAAGCCGTGTTGAGCGGGCGTACTGCCGTCGCGGGCATCGGTGCCACCGAGTTCAGCAAGGAGTCGGGGCGTTCGGAGCTGCGGCTGGCGGCCGAGGCCGTACTGGCGGCGTTGAACGACGCCGGGCTCTCACCCGGCGACGTGGACGGCATGGTGACCTACACCCAGGACTCCAACCAGGAGATCGCCGTCGCGAGGGAGGCGGGGATCGGGGACCTGACGTTCTTCTCGCGGGTCGAGTACGGCGGCGGCGCGGCCTGCGGGACCGTGGCGCACGCCGCCATGGCCGTGGCCACGGGGATGGCGCGGACGGTCGTCTGCTACCGCGCCTTCAACGAGCGCTCCGGCCGCCGCTTCGGCCAGCCGAACAGCCGCCTGACCGGCGAGCCCACCTCCCAGGGGCTGGAGATGAGCTGGCACGTGCCGTACGGGCTGATGACGCCGGCGGCCTGGGTGGCGATGTTCGCCCGCCGGTACATGCACACGTACGGCGCGACCTCGGAGGACTTCGGCCGGGTGGCGGTGGCCATGCGCCGCCACGCCGCCACCAACCCCGCCGCCTGGTTCTACCGGCGCCCCATCACGCTGGAGGAGCACCAGGCGTCCAGGTGGATCGTCGAGCCGCTGCACCTGCTCGACTGCTGCCAGGAGAGCGACGGCGGCGTGGCCCTGGTGGTCACCTCGGCCGAACGCGCCCGTGACCTCCGCAGATCACCCGCCCTGATCACGGCCGCGGCCCAGGGCGCGGGATCGGGCCAGATGATGATGACCAGCTACTACCGCGACGACATGACCGGCCTCCCCGAGATCGCCGTGGTAGCCCGCCAGCTCTGGGACATGTCCGGGTTATCGCCAAAAGACATCCAGACCGCAATCCTGTACGACCACTTCACCCCGTTCGTCCTGGCCCAACTGGAGGAGCTCGGCTTCTGCGCCCGCGGCGAGGCCCCTGACTTCCTCCGGGACGGCGCGATCGAACTGGACGGCCGCCTGCCCGTGAACCCCCACGGGGGCCAACTGGGGGAGGCCTACATCCATGGCATGAACGGCATCGCCGAAGCCGTCCGCCAGATCCGAGGCACAGCCGCCAACCAACTCCCAGCCGTCCGAAACGTCCTGGTAACCGCCGGCACCGGCGTACCAACCAGCGGCCTGATCCTCTCCTCCGACTCATAGGCGTGTAGGTGGGCCAGGGCTCGCCCACCCGTTGCCCTACTGGGTGGTCAGCCTGCTGGACCCCGCCCCGAGCACAAAGGTCTTCGCTGGGAGCGCTTCGCGCTCGGGGCTCAGGCGTTCCTTATTCAGGCGCCTTGCGGCGCACCCCCCGCGCCTGGCGGCGCCATCGCCCACCCGTGACCCGGTTACCGGTCTGGCCTGCTGGAGCCCACCCGAAACCCCCGCTCGCTCCGCTCGCCATGCACCCCACCCGTTGACCGGCGAAGCGGTGGGCCGACTGACGCCCACCCCGGACCGGCGTGCCGCGGGGCATGCCGTTGGCTGTCGGGACACCCCGAACTCGCAACCAGGTGCCGGAACTGAGGCGGCGGCGGTGGGCGGCCTCGGCGAGATGACCCTGGTACTCGATGACGCCTCAGCCCGCCGTTTGGCGCCCGGCCGTGAGCGCCTCTGCCAGAGTCCCCGCCTGCGGCGAGTGGCGCTGCCGGAGGAGGGCCTGCACATTGAAGAGTTCCTTGTGGGCATGGCGGTTCAGTTTGACGGCATCTTCCACGACTGGGAGCCCTACATCGAGGGATGTCCGCGCGTCCCCCGCCTCCGCGTGCGCCTTGGCCAGGCATGACCCGTACCACGCGCGGTCACGCTTGTAGGAGGCAGGCAGATTCGCCAGCCCGGCTGCCAGCAAGTCGGCGGCTTTGGACCAGTTCGAGAGATACAGCTCCGTCATGCCGTGTTGGAGGCGGAACCAGGTCTCGTCGTAGAAGTACATCCACGCCGGCTCGTCGTCGGCCCGCTCTGCCGCTTGGCGAATGAGGGCTTCTGCCTGATCCAGGAGCGTACGGGCCGGACGTGCTTCCCCTGCCAGCGCGTGCCCTCGCGCGGCCATCTGGGTGGCCATGCCGCGCACACCGGGAGTCACCCGTCCGTCGTGCCAGCGCGCGGCTTCGGCCAGCCGGACGGTCCTACGAGCATTGCCGGCGCTCCACGCTTGGTGGGCTTTCATGCTGAGCGTGGTGGTGGCCATGTTGACGTCGCCGATCTCCAGCGCCCAGTCGTGGGCGCGGTCGTACCAGGCAAGTGCGGCGGCCTGGTCGTCGATGTCGAGTGACATCCACGCGACGAATTGGGCGTACTGCGCGGCCAGATCCACCACGGTGTCGGCGATGCCGCCTCGCGCGCTCTGAGCCAGCTCGACCACGATGCCGAGTTGCTGCCGGACGATTCCCAAGAGGGGACGCGAGCCGATGGTGTCCTCGACCTTGCGATGTTCGGCAAGGCAGGTGGCGAGCCAGTCCACGGTGCCCTGGTCAACACGGCCAGGATCTTGGAGCGTACGGGTAATGCGCTCATAGAGATCCAGGTCAGGGGCGATACTCTCCAGAGGCAAGGCGGGAACGGGAACAGCGGGCCGCTCATCCAGGTCGAACAGGCCGGCCTCCGTCGTATTCAGCGCGCGAGCGCACAGGAGACGGTAGCGCTCGCTGGGGTAGTGGTCTCCTCGCTCCCACCCTCGGATCATCCGCGTCAGATCCGCCACAGTGGGCAGCGGGCCGTCCGCCACCGCCTTGAGCCGTCTGGCCATGTCCGCGACGGTGCCGACCTCGGCCTTGCGCTCGGCCCGGAGCCGCGCGGCCCATGGGGGCGGCGTTCCTGGGGTGCTCATCGCTCACCTCCGGATATTCGCGGATACACCGTGTCCTCGGTTGTCTCCCATTGTCATCGTGCCCGGCAATGGCTGGTGTCGCTTTGCTTGACGTGATGAATCCTTCACGAGTTCCGACGCACACCCATCCAGCGGAGGACACCACGCAACGCCTCCACGCCGAGCTGCTGCGAGATGCTCTCGCGCAGGAGGACATCGCCGCAGACGTACATGACGGTTACGGGCTCGCGTTGGTGTCGGTCTGGGTGGGGCTGGTGGTGTGGTGCGACGGCCACCGCTTCTGGTGGCGCACCGGCTGGGACCCCGAGCACAAGCGCGCTGTCTACGTGTGGCATCCGGCCATCGAACCCGTACGCGCCGCCCGTCGCGTCGCCTTCCGGTGTGCAGATCTACGTGCCAACCAGACGATCAGTGACCTGACATCCGCCGCCGGCCCCGGGGGAACGTCGTGAGCGCGGGCAGCCTGGCCGCACAGGAGGCGATCCAATGAGCACCCGGGTTGAACCCGAGGAAGGGCAGAAGACCCGAGCGCCCCAGATTCAATGGAAGCCGTCACCGGGATCGACGACTTGCGAGAAAGGTTGGGTCGGCAAGCGGCTGCTGTTCTCGATCGTCGACGAAAAGTACAAGCTCACCCTGCATCATCGGCTCCCTGGGCGTGACGGTCTCCCAATGGACAGCGAAAGATTCGACGTGAACGACAGCACTACCACAACCCAGGCGCGCGCCAAGGCGCACGCGCGTGCGACCGTGATATGGCTGGAATTCCTCCGCGACGTCGCAACGCCTCAGGCGTAAGCGAAACGGCGTCCTAGACGCCCCCGCCCTCGATGAACGTAGACCCCTGGAGGCGCGAGACACATACCTAAGGCCGCAAGGCCCAGACAGCGCCATTTGTACGTCTCCAACTTCATGTACAACCCGGCAGTGGTGACGTACCGACGAGCAGGGCCCCGGCACGAAAGCCGGGGGCCTGTGTCCTGCCAGACCCTAGGCTGCTGGCACCATCGGTGCCTGGAAGGTAGCCACGGGCACGACCTTCTCACCGGCCTGCCCAACCGTGACGGCTCTCTCAGGGGCGCTCTGGGGAGCGGTACCGGCAAGCATGCCCTTGAGGATTCCCTGAAGTAGCTCCGCCCCTTCGGATATGGTCAGGAACGCCATCATGGCGTCCTTACTGACGGAAGGTCCTTCGGTGGCCACGGCCACCGGCCGAGGAGTCGTCTCACGCTCAGGCATGGCGCTCTCGGCAGCGTCAATCTCCTCCCATTCGTCGTCCGAGAGTGGAGCCACCAGGCCAACCCTGGGGTACCCCCATTTCAATAATCCGCGACCCCACCGGTGGGGATCGCTCGCTGTGCGCGCAAGTCAGGGGATCTTTAGGTCACTCGACAAGGCTTTAATAAAAACCCACATGCCGCATACAACGGCGGCTGAAAAGCTAAGTACAACCCAGGTCTCCGAGCCCGTGACAAACCATGCTACGGTCGGAACCATTAACACAAATAGTAGGCTCAAAGATATGAGGATATAGTCCGGCAGCAGAATCAACTTAGCCCAAATAAAATAAAGGAGGCCCATGGCTACAATGCCAGCGATCAAAACTATGGTTGAATCCTCAAGCACAGGTTGAGCGTCTGTGTGCCGTGAAGGACTCACTCGCTCATCGGTAGTGAACTGCGTGACAGTGACTACCGGCGTGGGTACAGCCTCAGATGCGGCAACTTCCTTGTCGTGTTCGTACGCTAATACGGCCACGACCACACCCACTATTGCGATGAATAGCGCTAACACGGCCGCTATTTCGGCGAAAACCGTGAGCCGTCGTGGTCTGGGAGATCCTTGCGTCATGCGTGTCCCTCGTGCCCAGAGTGGCTGCTTGCCTAGACGTCAACAGTCTAACGATCCAGCTGCCGGAAGCGTCTCTGTCAGGCGGAATGATCGCGGACGGCTAGAGGCCGACACGTGGCTACCAGGCACGATGCGGTGATCAGGGCTCCGGGCGGACCACCCTTCGCATGAGCGCCCGTGACGTAGACCGATCGAAGAAATTAAAGGCTGGACTGGCACTCCCTGATCTCCTGTGTTCGGGCACAAAAGGCCCCCGTCCATCCGGGGAAGGGAACCCAGACAGGCGGTGGTATGGAGGAGGTTTGCCATCGGCTACCTTGCCCCGTAGAAGCACCTCAGATCAATTCTGAGATCCCTTGGGTTGCTCCGGAATGGCAACCGGAGAGCTTAAATCACGCCCCTAGGGACGTTTCAGGGCCTGGTAGAAGAACTTAACGGATGCCTTGACCAGACCCGCAGAGTTGGCAACCGCAGCGAACGCGTGACCGCACCCACTGGGCTTGAAGGAGCCCCGTCGTACTTCGGAATCCCTGTCAAGCGTCTGGATTGGGCGCGCTCACCTTACTTGACGGCCGGTTAGTGGCCTTGCTTACCTTACGACAGGTAAGCGAGGAAAGGATCATTGCCATGCCCGTCAAGCAGACCGACACCTTGGACGTGCCCGGTGCCCGCCTCCACTACCAGGTGCGCGGGCAAGGGCCCGCGCTCCTGCTGATCCCTGGGAGCAACGGCGACGCCGACCTGTACGACGCCGTCGCGGACCTGCTCGCCCCTCGTTACACCGTCATCAGCTACGACCGGCGAGGGTTTTCCAGAAGCACCGTCAACGGATCATTCGACGACAGCGCCTGGGGCGATACCCACGTCGACGACGCGCGTTGCTTACTACGGGCAGTCGCAAGGGGGCCGGCGCAGGTCTTCGGCAGTAGCGCGGGCGCGGTCATCGGACTCGCTCTGATCAGCCAGAGCCCAGGCCTGGTCACCAGGCTGGTCGCCCATGAGCCACCCCTGGCCGAGGTGCTGGCCGATGCCCCCAGGTGGCGGGCGTTCTTCCAGGAGGTGTACGACACCTATGGGCGGGACGGCGTGGAACCGGCGATGCGGATGTTCATGACCGGTATTGGCCTGGACGCACTCCAGCGGCCGGCCGACATCGACCCTGAACTGATCTACCGCCTGTCGGCCAACCTCGGCTTCTTCCTTGATCACGAAGTGCGGCAGGCACCCGGCTATCGTCCCGATCTGGTGACTCTCGACGCCCAGCGGGAGCGGATCGTGATGGCCGGCGGCCGGGACTCCCGTCAGCACTTCGCCTGCCGTCCCAGCCTCGCCTTGGCCGACCGCTGGGGGAAGAGCGTGATCGATTTCCCGGGCGACCACACCGGCTACTGGTCCCAGCCCGCCGAGTTTGCCGCCATCCTCATCAACGTCCTAACCAGAGCGACGACCTAGGGAGTTTCTTGGGTTGTGATCAGCATCGGGTTGCCTGGGAATTGGGCCGACGCGTGACGTGTGCTCATACGTTCCGGTCTCAGTAGCGGATCAGCTCCCGGCCGCCGCCTCCAGCACGAAGACGGGGATCACCCGATCGGTCTTCCCCTGGTATTCGGCGTACGGCGGATATGCGGCGACCGCGCGCTCCCACCACTCGGCCTTCTCATCCCCGGTGATCTCACGGGCCGTCATGTCCTGGCGTACGGGCCCGTCCTGGAGTTCCACGTGCGGGTCGGCCTTGATGTTGAAGTACCAGACCGGGTGGCTCGGGAAACCGCCCTTCGAGGCCACGGCCGCGTACCGTCCCTCGTGCTCCACGCGCATCAGCGGGATCTTGCGGATCTTGCCGCTCTTGGCGCCGCGCGTCGTGAGAATGACGACGGGCAGTCCTGTGTCCCAGAGCGTCGTTCCCTGCGTGCCGTCCGAGCTCTCGTACAGCTCGACCTGTTCGCGCACCCACTGCGCCGGACTCGGCTCGTACTCGCCCTCAAGAGGCATCGCGTCCATCCCATCGTCGCCTACGGATGATGTTGAGCAGTTCAACACGGCCGTCGCGCGGAATCATCCTCACCACACTGCCGACAAGTGTCCCGCCCGGCTTACCCGGCAGGCCCACCAGATGATCACAACCCAAGACACCCCCTAGCCAGCTGGCCAAGCGACAAAACACCAGCTCAGAGCCGGTGAAGCCGTTAAGAAGCGGTATGCGGTGTGGTCACGAAACTGGGGACGAACCGTGACCTCGACGATAATAGAGCGCATGCTCTAGAATGATGTATCATCACCCTCGGCAAGTGATGTTGGGACGGCCGTGGGGGCATGAACGTTCTACCGGCGTATCTCCCTCGTCCGTAAAGATCACCAAGGAAGCGACAGGGAAGCCAATGCGCAAGCTCAAACAGAGAACAGCACTCATCCTCACCACCGTGGCAATGCTCGCCGGTTCTGTGGCCGTAAGCGGCCCGGCGAACGCCGCATCATCACCGATCAACGCATGCGGCGGCGGCAGTTACCACGTCATCGACAGCCATGACCTTGGCGCAGCCATCATCTACCTGCTCTATAACGGCAGCACCAACTGCGTGGTCACGTGGAAGGACAGCCCGGACAGCACCTTCGTCTCGGCGAGGATAAGTCTTGGAGACTGGGAGTCGGTAAGACTCGACGGTGGTTACTACTCGACCTATGCCGGTCCGGTGAAGATCAATGCCGCAGGCCGGTGCATCTCGTGGGGCGGTCAATACGGCGCCAAGCAGTACTATTCACCTCTTGAGCACTGCGGCTGATCAGGGCCGCCTTCGCGCGAATTCCGGCGTCTTAGTTCACATATGCATGTCTAGTACGGCCGCCGCCATTCGATAGCTGAGCTGGGTGTATGCGATGGCTAGTGGCCCACCCATCCTCGACAGTAATTGATCTCAGGCAAGGCACTCGCCATGCACCCCACCTGTTGACCGGCGAAGCGGTGGGCCGACTGGCGAGTACTACCCGCTTGCCTTGTCCGCCTCGCCGCGGACTGATGATCACCGCCGACGCGGCGTTCGTCGATCCGGTCGTGGTGGCGCGCCTCGCCGAACCGTTCGGGGTATCCCCGGCGTCATACTCGGTTGCAGTCCTTCGACGACTGTGAGGTGAACGATGCCGGGCACCGTGCTCCGCCACGCTTTTCACGTTCCTGCTCCGCCGCCCGTGGTGCTCGCGCACCTCAGCGAGCCGTCGAACTACGTCGGCTTGTCGCCGCTCGTGGTGGCGGTACGCGACGTGCGCCGGGAGCCCGGCAAGATGCGGTTCGTGGCTGTGGAGCGGTTCCGCTTCTTCGGTTTTGCGAAGTACGACAACCTGATCGAGGTGACGTTACGCGCCACCGAGGACGGTATCGAGGGCGAGGTGGACAGTCCGGGCGGAGTGCGGCTCGACTACCGGTTCGGGCTGACCGCGGACGGCATGGGGACCGCGGTCGAGGACGTGCTGACGGTGTACGCGAGACTGGGCCCGGTGCTGCGGTACGCCGTCCGCAAGGCCCGCCAGGTGCAGGTCGCCCGCGCGGACATCCTCGTCGGCCGAGCTCCGACGCTGACGTGAACGGTTGCCGGGTAGGGACGGCTGGTCGCGTCAGGTCCCTGGTTTGAGCTCCTGAAGGATGGCCTGGCCGGCCGTGCGGTGTTCGGCGGCCGTGGGCGGGTCGCTCTCGTCGAGGACCGCGGCGATCCCCTCGTGGGCCAGCGCCTCCGCGTACCGGTACCCCAGTTTCGGGGCCAGCTCCAGCGCCTGCCGGTGCAGGCGCAAGGCCTCCTCGGGCAGGCCCGCCAGCCGGCAGGTCTCGGCGTAGCCGTTGAGGAAATGGATCTTCCAATGCTCCTCGAACAGCTCGTCCAGCAGCGCGAACGCCTGACGGTGGCTCGCGAGCGCCTCCTCGTACCGGCCCATCTGCCGCAGCGCGACGCCCATGCAGTTGAGGCACCACGCCTCGTTGTGCTTGTGGCCGTCCTCGCGGGCCAGTGTCAGCGCCTGTTCCAGGTGCTCCAGCGCCTCGCCGGGCGCCTCGGGGGCGATGGCCACGCCGAGGGTGATCCTGGCCGTCAGCGTGGGCGGCCACGCGGGGTCGGCGTGCGGCACGTCCAGCGCCACGCGGGCCAGCCGCGCCGCCTCCTCGTGGTGTCCCAGCTGCAGCATCGCCCAGGCCTCGTACGCGGTCGCGTGGGCCGTGCCCATCGGGCAGCCGGCGTCCGCGTACAGCTTGCCGGCCAGCCGGAAGAGGTCAAGCGGCTCTTCGACGTAACCCTCGTCCCACCTCAGGTAGCCGCGGCGCATGGTCAGCTCGGCCTCCGACCTGGTGTCCCCGGTCTGGGACACCAGCGGCGCCGCCGCCTCGTACGCGGCCTCCGCCTCCGCCATCCGGCCCGCGTTGTACCGGGCGAAGCCCAGGTCGCTGTGCGCCTCGGCCAGCTGCACCGGATCGCCCAGGCGCTGCGCGGCCACCAGCGACCGCTCGAACAGGACGTTGAGGTGCGTCGTGCCGCAGCGGCGCGCGAAGAACGCCCGCATGAAGCGCGGCAGCTCGCACACGTGCGCGTCGGCCCCGGCCGCGACGGCCGCCTCGAAGACGGCCATCAGGTTGGTGTACTCGGTGGCGAACCAGTAGAGGGCCGCGTGCTTGCCGGCGAACCGCGGCAGCTCGGCCGGGGGCCGGCCCGCGGAGACCTCCCGGACGGGGGACAGGTACGACATCGCGGCGTCACCGGCGGCCGCCGCGTGCACGTAGTAGTCGAGCACCCGGCCCAGCGCCTGCTCCAGGTCCGCCGGTGAGTCCTGCTCGGCGGCGGCCCGGCGCGCGTGCTGGCGCACCAGGTCGTGCAGGCGGTAGCGGCCGGCCGCCGGCTGCTGGACCAGGTGCGCGTCGAGCAGGTCCTCCAGCATCGCCCGGGCGCTGCGCAGCGGTATGTCCGCCAGCGCCGCCGCCACGTACTCGTCGAAGGTCGCGCCGGGCATCAGGCCCAGCAACCGGAAGAAGCGGCGCTGCGTCCGGTCCAGCTGCCGTACGGACATGGCGAACGCCGTGTCGAACTCGGTGGCCCCCTCCGCCATCCGCTCGACGAGGATGCCCACGGTCCAGCCCGGCCGGTGCCGCAGCCGGGCCGCGGCCAGGCGCAGGGCCAGCGGCAGCTGGCCGCACAGCCGTACCACCTCGGCGGCGGACTCCGGGTCGCGGGCCAGCCGGCTGTCGGGCCCGCCCGGGTCGCCGCTGGCGCGGGCCAGCAGTTCGGCACTCTCCTGCGGGCTCAGCACGTCCAGCGACACCGGGGGCACCTCGTCCAGGCCCAGCAGCCGGTTGCGGCTGGTGATCAGGGCCACGGAGGGGCCGGCGCCGGGCAGCAGCGGGCGGACCTGGTCGGCGTCGGCGACGTTGTCGAGGACCACGACGGCCCGCCGGTGGGCCAGCTCGGAGCGCCAGCAGGCGGCCAGCGGCTCGATGCCGCCCTCCTGCGGGATCTTCTCCGAGGGGACGTCGAGGGCGGCGAGCAGGGCCCGCAGCGCGGGGTCGGGACCGAGCGGCTCCCGTCCGGCAGTGAACCCGTGCAGGTCCAGGTAGAGCTGCGCGTCGGGGTAGTCGGCGCTGAGCCGGTGCGCGGCATGCACCGCCAGGCAGGTCTTGCCGACGCCCGCCATGCCGTCGATGGCGACCACCCGGCTGCTGTCCACGCCGGCGAGCACGGCGGCGAGCTGGGCTTCGCGCCCGGTGAAGTCGGGCACGTCGCGCGGCAGGTCGTTGCGGGGCGGGCGGGGAGCTCCCGCGGGTGGCGACGGGGGCTGGACCTGGCGGCTGGTCTTCGGGGGCGCCGGCAGGGGGTTGGAGGCCCGTTCCCACAGGGGGCGCAGCGGGCGGGGGTCACGTTTGAGGAGGCGGCAGAGCGCCACCACGGCGGGCCACGGCGGCAACGTCTGGCCGCTGAGGTAGCGCGACAGCGACGACGAGCTGAGGCCGGCGTCCCGGGCCAGGGCCCGCACGCCGCGCTCCGACAGCTCCTGGAGCAGGCGCAGGCGGGCGGCCAGCTCGTCCTTCGGGTCGGCCTTCGCTGTTTTCTGCTGCACAGCCACCGTTCCCCTGTCCTGTTTCTGTCCCACACCGGCGGAAACTTCTCAAGGACGGTCGCTGCTGGTCAGAGCCATTTCAACTGTCCCAAAGTGTCCCATCGACGTCGTCATGGTAGCCCTCTTCCGGCTGTGATGGAGTCACGCCCCGAGGGAACGGGGCACAGACCTGAAAGAGGAAAACCCGATGCAGCCTCGTATGCAGAACCCCGCCATGATCCTGTCCGGCGCGATGCAGCCCATTCAGGAGATCTTCAAGGCCGTGCACTCCGGCGGGGTGGAGGGGGAGACGCTGGAGCTGGTGCACCTGCGGGTCAGCCAGATCAACGGCTGCAGCGCCTGCGTGGACGGCGGTGTCAAGACGGCCCGCAAGGCCGGGGTGAGCGAGGAGAAGCTGGCCACGGTCGCCGCCTGGCGGGAGACCCCGTACTTCACCGATGAGGAGCGGGCGGCGCTCGCGCTGGCCGAGGCCGCCACCCGGCTGGCCGACCGCGCCGACGCGGTCAACGACGAGGTCTGGGACAGCGCCGCCACCTACTTCGACGAGAAGCAGCTGGCCGCGATCGTCCTGATGATCGGTGTCACCAACATGTTCAACCGGCTCAACGCCACCACCCGGCAGATCGCCGGCGCGTGGGGGTAGGGCCTGCCGGTCCCCGGGCGACAGGCACTGATCCGTCGCCTCGCAAGATAGATGACTCGCGGACAAGGAGATTCCCACCATGGGCGAAACGACGAAGGCCACCAAGAGTGCTGCGGCGGACAGCAAGTTCGACGGGTTCACCGACGACGAACGAGCCGCGATGAAGGAGCACGCCCAGGAGCTGAAGAAGGCCGCGCGCCGCGGTTCGGGCGCGAAGGCCGACACGGAGCGGGACGTGCTCGAGAAGATCGCCGAGATGGCGGAGGCGGACCGGGTCATCGCCGAGCGGATCCACGCCATCGTCAAGGCCGGCGCCCCGTCCCTGACGGCGAAGCTCTGGTACGGGCAGCCCGCCTACGCGAAGGACGGCAAGATCGTCTGCTTCTTCCAGCCCGCCCAGAAGTTCAAGACGAGGTACGCGACCCTCGGCTTCAACGACCCGGCGAACCTCGACGACGGCGCCATGTGGCCGACCGCCTTCGCACTGACGGAGCTGACCGCCGACCACGAGGCGCGGATCAGCGCGCTCGTGAAGCAGGCGGCGAGCTGAGGACCCCCCCTTACCGGGTCACCCCCACTGGCCGACCTGGTAGTCGCCGGCGGGCTGCTGGGTGATGACGTTCATGCGGTTGAAGGTGTTGATGGCGGCGATGAGGGACACCAGGGCGGCGAGCTGGTCCTCGTCATAGTGCTTGGCGGCGTTCGCCCAGGCCTCGTCGGTGACGCCACCGGCGGCGTCGGCGATGCGGGTGCCCTGCTCGGTCAGTTCCAGGGCGGCCCGCTCGGCCTCGCTGAAGACCTTGGCCTCACGCCAGGCCGCGATCAGGTTGAGGCGTACGGAGGTCTCGCCGGCGTGCGCGGCCTCCTTGGTGTGCGCGTCGAGGCAGACGGCGCAGCCGTTGATCTGGCTGGCGCGGATCTTCACCAGCTCCTGCGTCGCGGTCGGCAGCGTCGATTCCCGCACGGCCTTGCCCGCCGAGCTGAGGTACTTCAAGAACTTGCTTGCGACGGGGTTGCTGTAGAAGTCGAAGCGGGCTTCCATGGCGATCTCCTTGCCGTGTTCGCTGGTACGTCCCACTGACGGAACAGCTCGGCGAAAGGTGACCGCCCGGCGAAGGGGATGCGCGTCACGTTCGACGATCGGCTCGACGGGGTGAGTTGCCGAGCCGATACGACGACGCGCCTCACGGGTGGAGGAACGCGGGCATCGAGAAGAAGACGATCATGGCGATTGCCACGCAGACCAGGAACCCGACGACCTCCCAGGCCCAGTCGAAGTGCCGGTTCTGGCGGCGGCGGGGCTTCTCGGGCCGGGCGCTGTACTCCGGGCGCTTCTTGGGCACCGGACGGGCGCGGACCGGGCGCGGGGCCAGGAGAGAGGGCTCCGGGGCCGGCGAGCGGAAGGTCCCTTGGGGTTCCTCGTCAGGTGGAGCAGGGGTTCTCCTGCTCGATGAGGAGGAGGGCCTGGGGAGGGTGGGGGGCTTCGGGGGCGCCTTGTCGTACAGGGGCAGGCGGTAGACCGGTTCGGCGGGCCTCACGGGCTCGGCCGGCTTGGGGGTGCGCCTGGCCGGCTCGGAGGACTTGGCGGGCTGGGTGCGCCTGGCCGACTTGGGGCGGGGGCGGAAGAGGGGGGCCGGCTCGTTCGTCCGCGGCGGTTGCTGGAGCGGGCGGGCGGGGCCCTTGTGCACCAGTACGTCGGGGTGCGGGTCCCTGGGGGCCAGGATGTCGCCGTCATCGTCGTCCGAGAACGGCCTCGGGACATCTCTGGGCAGGATCACGTCGCCGGTCGCGAAGGGCTCAGGGGTGTCCCTGGGTAAGATCACGTCGCCGGTCGCGAACGGTTCCAGACCGCCGAAAGGCTCGTCGGGCGGGTCCTGGAAGAACGGATGGATGTAAGGCGGCACTGGGGTCCTCCCTGCGAAGGGTGGAGCTGTTTGTGGTGTGCCGGGCTGGTCGGGCCGCGCGCCGTCCACCGCCGCCAGAGGATCTCTGAGAGACGGGGTGGGGCCCAGCGGATCGTGCAGACGCTGGGCGGAGGCCAACGGGTCCCTGAGGGGGGAGCGGGCGGTCGAGGCCGTGCCGTCGCCGAAGAAGGAGACCGGAGTCGAGCTCCGGCCCTCTCCGAAGAACGAGCGTGGCGTTGAGGACGGGGCTTCTCCGAAGGGGACGTGCGAGGCCGGGAATTCTCCGCGGCGCGGTGCGGACTCCGGGGAGTTGTTCAGTGCGGGCATCGGGGCCGTGGTGGCGGAGTGCTCGGGCACGTGCGACGGCGACGGCGGCGTCAGCAGCTCGGCCGGGAAGATGACCGTGCTGGTCGCCGGGTCCTCGTCAGCCAGGGGCTGGGGCCACATCGGCGGGCTGGGCCAGCGGGGCTTGACGAAGAGAGGGCCGGGGCTGGCGGAACGGGAGCCCGCGAAGTGGATGCGGAGGGCTCCGGGCGGCTGCGCCCAGGGGAGGCGGCCGATGATGTCGGCGAGCGGGGCCACGCCCAGGGCGCCGTACACGTCCGCCACCGGCTTGGGCACGCGGACCCCGGTGGAGGACAGCGCCGTCACCAAGGCGTGCCGGAAGTGGTGGGCCGCCCCCACCGCCAGTTCCTCGGCGGTGTCCGGGGCGACGTCGAGTACCCACGCCAGCTCCGCCTTGCTCATCCCACAGACCGCGCACAGCACCAGCACTTCACGCTGGTGTGGTCGCAGCTCGCGGAAGGTGCGCTCGACGAGGGCGGAGGCGGGGTCGATCAGCGGATCGATGGAGGGGGGCGCGAAGACGATGTCCCGCCGGTGGATCTCGCGGCGGGCGAACGCGTAGAGAGCGGCGCGAGGCGCTTCGGCGGCGGAGGGAACGCCGGCGACGCTGGAGAACAAGGTCACCAGTACGTCGGACGCGGAGCCTAGGTCGCCGAGCTGGTCAGCGCAGTACGCGAACAGCCCAGCGGCATGGCGGTCGTAGAGCTCTGCGATCAACTCGGCGCGTCGGCGCTGATCGGTGAGCGGCTGAGACACGGGGCCGGATCCTCTTGCTGTGAGCGGACGCTGAGGGTGAGGGGTGCGGGGCTGAAGTTCGTGAATTTCGTTCGGGGTGTTCGTCAGGACTTTGTGGAGGTATAGGTCAGAAGTTCGTGGAGGTAATCATGCCAAGACACCACGGTCCGGCGCACTACCACTTCAACATTTGGGGTAAATATCCAGCTCAACTGAAGCGTTTCAGCTGGATCCCAGGACGACACGGTGGTCCGGAGCGCCGTAGTCTGTCCTGCGATAGATCATGCGGCGGTCGTGGCACGGGGGCTGCGGCCCCTGCCACAGAAGCCTGAAGCGAGAGTTCGCGCGTGATCACATTCGACGCTGTCACCAAACGCTACCCAGACGGAACGGTCGCCGTGGACCGTCTCGACCTCGAGGCGCCCACGGGAGAGATCACCGTGCTCGTCGGCCCCTCGGGCTGCGGGAAAACCACATCCCTCCGGATGATCAACCGGATGATCGACGCCTCCGAGGGCCAGATCCTCCTCGACGGCACGCCGGTGCAGGGCATCGACCCGCCGACGCTGCGGCGCGGCATCGGGTACGTCATCCAGCAGGCCGGCCTGTTCCCGCACCGCAAGATCGTCGACAACATCGCCACGGTCCCGTACCTGCTCGGCTGGGACAAGAAGAAGGCCCGCTCCAGAGCCATGGAGCTGCTCGAACGGGTCGGCCTCGACCCGGCGCTGGCCGGTCGCTACCCCTTCCAGCTCTCGGGCGGGCAGCAGCAGCGCGTGGGCGTGGCCAGGGCGCTGGCCGCCGACCCGCCCGTGCTGCTCATGGACGAGCCGTTCAGCGCGGTCGACCCCATCGTGCGTACGAGCCTGCAGGACGAGCTGCTCAGGCTCCAGTCCGAGCTGAACAAGACCATCGTGTTCGTCACGCACGACATCGACGAGGCCATCAAGCTGGGCGACCGCGTGGCGGTGCTGCGGGTGGGCGGCAAGCTGGCGCAGCTCGCCGCCCCCAAGACGCTGCTGTCCGAGCCGGCCGACGACTTCGTGAAGGAGTTCCTGGGGCACGACCGGGGGATCCGGCGGCTGCAGTTCATCTCGACGGACGGGCTGCGGCTGCGTACCGACCTGACCGACACCGCGGACGACCCGTGGCGGCTGGTCATGGAGGACGGCCGGCCGACCGGGTGGGTCTCCCGGGAGCGGCCCGACGAGCTGGAGCCGTACGGGACGTTCGTGTACGGGCGCGACTCCATGCGCACGGCCCTCGACGCGGCGCTGCTGTCGCCGTCCGGCTGCGCGGTGGCCGTGGACGAGCAGGGCAAGGTCGTCGGCGTGGCCACCAGGGAGACGCTCGACAAGGCGCTCGCGGAGGCGGCAGATGGCTGACGGCCCTCCTTCCCTATGGGAATGGATCGGGCGTAACTGGGATACCGGCCGGGTCGACAGCATCAAGAACCTGCTCCTCGACCACCTGACCATGTCCCTCGTGCCGATCCTGTTCGCGCTGGTCGTCGCGCTGCCGCTGGGGCTGGCCTGCGTGCGCTGGCGCTGGCTCTACCAGCCGACCGCCGGCTTCATGAACGTCGTCTACGCGCTCCCCTCGCTGCCGGTCTTCATGCTGCTGATCTCGGTGACCGGGCTGTCGCAGACCACGGTGATCATCCCGCTGACCTTCTACGGCATGGCCGTGCTGATCCCGGCCGTCGTGGACGGGCTCGGCTCGGTGCCCGACCACGTGCGGCAGTCGGCGATCGCGATGGGGTTCACGCCGCTGCGCAGGCTGCTCGCGGTCGAGCTGCCGATCGCCGTCCCCGTGGTGCTGGCGGGCCTGCGGGTGGTCGCGGTCTCCAGCATCAGCCTGGTCAGCGTGGGTGCGCTGATCGGACAGGGCGGGCTCGGCGGGCTGTTCACGCGGGCGTACCAGAACCCGTTCATGCCGCCGGTGATCGTCGGGATCGTGCTGATCGTGGCGCTGGCGCTGGTCGCCGACGGGCTGCTGGTGCTGGCGCAGCGGCTGCTCACTCCATGGGTACGGGCCCGAAGGGGGCAGGGATCGTGAGCTGGCTCACCGACTTCTTCGGCTGGCTGGCCGACTTCTTCGGAAACGGCGCCAACTGGTCCGGCCCCGACGGCATCCCCGTGCGCCTGCTGGAGCACCTGGAGTTCTCGGCCCTGGCGCTGGTCCTGGCCGTGGTGATCGCGGTGCCGCTGGGGCTGCTGATCGGCCACACGGGCCGGGGCGAGGTGCTGGTCGCCGTCACCGCGAACCTGGCCAGGGCGCTGCCCACGCTGGGCCTGCTGGTGATGTTCGTGCTGCTGCTGGGCACGGCGTCGAGCCTGCCGGTGATCGTCCCGCTGGTGCTGCTGTCGGTGCCGCCGATCCTGGTGAACACGTTCGAGGGCATCAAGGGGGTCGATCCCGAGCTGCGCGACGCCGCGTACGGGATGGGGCTGCGCGGCGGGCAGGTGCTCGGGCGGGTGCTCGTCCCGGTCGCGCTGCCGCTGATCCTGCTGGGATGCCGGCTGTCGGCGATCCAGGTCGTGGCCACCACCACCGTCGCCGCGTACACCGGGCTCGGTGGTCTGGGGCGGTTCGTGATCGACGGTTTCGCGACGAAGGATTACGCGAGCGTCGTCGGCGGTTCAGTGCTAATTGTGCTGTTTGCCCTGATGGTCCAGATATTGTTCACGCTTGCCCAGAGGGTGACGGTCTCCCCGGGCGTGAGCCAGCGGCTGAAGGTCCGATAGTCTCCTGTATTACCTCCCGCTTAGAAGGGAAAAGCAAGATGGGACGCAAGTACGGCATCGCCGGGGTGTTCGTTTCGGC
Source organism: Nonomuraea sp. NPDC052116 (assembly GCF_040680035.1). NCBI lineage: Bacteria > Bacillati > Actinomycetota > Actinomycetes > Streptosporangiales > Streptosporangiaceae > Nonomuraea > Nonomuraea sp. NPDC052116. The sequence goes on from NZ_JBFAWA010000033.1 coordinate 143,968, forward strand.
GATGCTCGCGCTGGCCGCCTGTGGCGGTGGCGGCGGTGGCAACACTGGAGGCAACCCGCTCGACACCTCGAGCGCGGCCCCCAGCGGTTCGGCTTCGAGCGGGGGCGGGGGCAAGGCCGTCATCGGATCCTTCGACTTCGACGAGAGCGTGCTGCTCGGGTCGATCTACGCCCAGGCGCTGCAGGCCAAGGGCGTGCAGGTCGAGGAGAAGCCGCGCATCGGCAGTCGCGAGGTCGTGATCGACCAGGTCAAGAGCGGTGGTCTGACCATCGTGCCCGAGTACAACGGCAACCTGCTGGCCTTCGTCGACCTCAAGAACACGGCCGCGACCACCGACGAGGTCAACGCCGCGCTGAAGGAGAAGCTCCCCGCCGAGCTGGAGGTCCTCGACTCCTCCCCGGCCGAGGACAAGGACAGCCTGTCCATCTCCAAGGACACCCAGACCAAGCAGTCGCTGAACACCATGGAGGACCTGGCCAAGGTCTCCAAGGACTTCGTCGTCGGCGGCCCGCCCGAGTTCAAGAAGCGGTGGGAGGCGCGGTTCAAGGAGGTCTACGGGGTCGAGTTCAAGCAGTGGAAGCCCACGGGCCCGACCACCGCTGACGCGATCAAGGACGGCACGATCCAGGTCGGCAACGTGTTCACCACCGACCCCAAGATGACGGCCAACAACCTGGTGCCGCTGCAGGACCCCAAGAACATCTTCCCCGCCCAGAACGTGACGCCGCTCCTCAACAAGGCGGCCGCGACCGACACGATCAAGACCACGCTGAACGCCGTCTCGGCGAAGCTCACCACGCAGTCCCTCCTGGACATGATGCAGAAGATCTCCGTCAACAAGGACGAGCCCGGCACCGTGGCCAAGGAATGGCTGACCACCAACGGCCTCGGCTGACGCCTTTTTCCGGTGCGGGTCCCCGCCGTCCGGGGGCCCGCACCGCTAGGTTCGTGCCGTGAGCGAGTTCACGGAGGCGATGGCGCAGCTCGCGGCCGGGGTGGCCGTGGTGACCGTACGCGATGGGCGCGACGACCTGGGCACCACGGTGTCGGCGCTGATGTCGGTCTCGCTGGAGCCCCCGCTCCTCCTGGTGAGCCTGGCCAGCGGCGGCTACCTCAACGAGGTCCTGCTCCGGCAGGACCGCTGGGCGGCCTCGCTCCTGTCGTCCGGCCAGGCGGCCATCGCCAGCCGCTTCGCCACCGCCGGCCGGCCCAGCGCCCGGCTGCTGCTGGCGGGCACGCCGCATCACCGGGGAACGCACTCGGACGCGCTGGTGGTGGAGGGCGGGGTGGCCGCCCTGGAGGCCGAGACCACCAAAGTGGTCCCGGCCGGGGATCACACCCTCTTCATCGCCACCGTCCTCGCGGTCCCCTACGTCGAGGCCGCTCTCCAGCCTCTGGTACGGCTCCGCTCCCGCTACCGCCCGATCGGGTCGTGAGCGCTCAGCGGATCACGTACCACGTGGGGAGGAGCAGCGGGCCCGCGGCGGGGAGGCCGAGCTCGGCGGACAGGCGGGCGAGGGGGCCCCACGCGTCCAGGCGCAGGCGGGCCAGGGCGGCGGACTTGTCCTCGCTCGAGTCCGGCCCGCGCAGCCGCTCCAGCGGGTTGAGCCGGGGGTAGGCGCGTATGGGGGCGTCGTCGGGAAGGCCGGCCCGCTTCCTGGCCAGGACCAGCGCGTCCTCCAGGCCGCCCAGCTCGTCCACGAGCCCGCTGGCGTGCGCGTCGGCGCCGGTCCAGACGCGGCCGCGGGCCAGCTCGTGCGCGCGTTCCCGGGTCAGGTCGCGGCTCGCGGCGACCTTGCCCACGAAGTCATCGTAAATACGGTCGAGCCAGGCGTTCACGCGATCCCATTGCTCGGGGGAGAAGCCGCGAGATGTAGAGAACATTCCCGCGTTAGCCCCGGACGCCACCATTTCCGAATTTATGCCGATTTTTTCGAGCATTTCCGCGACGACGGGCTTGCCGCCGTACACGCCGATCGAGCCCGTCAGCGTGCCGGGCTGGGCCACGATCACGTCGGCGGCCATCGCCACGAAGTAGCCGCCGGACGCCGCCAGGTCGCCCATCGAGACGATCACCGGCTTGACCTTGCGCGTGAGGGTCACCTCGCGCCAGACCGTGTCGGAGGCCACGTACGAGCCGCCGGGGCTGTCCACCCGGAACACGACCGCCTTGACGTGCTCGTCCCGCCGGGCCGCCCGGAAGGCGGCGCTGATCGTGTCGGAGCCCATCGCCCCGCCCCCGCCGAGCGGGCTGCGCCCGCTGCGGCCGGTCCTGATCATGCCCGTGCCGTGGATGAGCGCGATCCCGTCCGCCGTCGGGTGCGGCAGCTTCCGCACGGCCGCGCCCCTGGCGTACCTGGACACGTACAGCAGGTGCGAGTCGTCGCCCGCCGCCTGCTTGACCTGCTCGTACACCTCGTCCCGGTACGCCAGCCCGTCGACCAGCCCGGCCTCCAGCGCCTCGGAGGCGGTGAACGGGCCGCGGTCGATCAGCTCCCGCACCTTGCCCGCGTCGAGCCGGCGCCCGTCGGCGATGCCCGCGCTGAGGCTCTCGGTGACCGACTCGACGATGCGGCCCATGGACTCGCGGTGCGGCTCGGTCATGTGGTCCTGGGTGAAGGTGTTGACGGCGGTCTTGTACTCGTGCCGCTGCCCGGCCTCGTACCCGACACCCAGCTTCGTCAGGGCCCCCTTGACGAAGCGCTGCTCCAGCGCCACCCCGGTCAGCCCGACGTCGCCACTCGGCTGCAGGTAGACGCGCTCGAACGCGGTGGCCAGGTAGTACGGCACCGTACCGCCGCCGAACTCCCCGAACGTCTCCGAGAACGCGACGGTCAGCTTGCCCGACGCCCTGAACTGGATCACCGCCTGGCGCAGCTCCTGCACCATGGCCAGGCCCAGCGGGTTGCCCCCGATCCTCACCACCAGCGCCTTGACCCTGGAGTCCTGCCTGGCGCGCCGGAGCCCGGACAGGACGTCGGACAGGCGCGTCTTACGCATGGACAGCACCGCGGCGAGCGGGTCCGCAGGCGGGCCCTCGGTGAGGCCCTCTGTGAGATCGAGCTCCAGCACCAGCGGGGCCGTGCGCCGCTGACGAAGCTTGTCGACGGTTTCGAAGATCGCCTTTCCTGCCTCCATGAAGCCACCCTAAGCGACCCAATTCGGATCCGCTTAGAGGTGTACACCTAAGGTTTATACCCCTAAGCTCTATGGACCTAAGGTGTATGGTTATACCGTGAGTTCGATCGCCAAGCCCGCCGTGGCCAAGCCTTCCCATGTCTTCGACCGTGATCGCGAATGGGCGAGCTTGATCAGGTTCGCCACGTCGCCCAGCCCTGACGTGAGGCTCGGCATTGTGAGCGGGAGGCGTCGGCAAGGCAAGACCTACCTGCTCGACGCCTTGGTCCAGGAATTCGGCGGGTTCTTCTTCACTGCGACTGACGAAACGGACACCGAGGCGCTGGCCCGTTTCGGCGACGCCTTGGCGGCGCAGACCAGCGGCGCGGGCGGGCGATTTACATTCGCCAACTGGAATGAGGCTCTGGAGCGGCTGTTCGCTCTCGTTCCTGAGGGGCTCATCGTGATCGACGAGTTCCCTTATCTGAGCAAGGCCTCGCCTTCGCTTCCCTCGCTGATCCAGCACGCCCTCGATCCCAGGGGATACGCGAGACAAGGGAAAGCGCGTCTGCTGCTGTGCGGTTCGGCGCTGGGGGTGATGGGCCGCCTCCTTGCGGGTAATGCGCCCCTGCGAGGGCGGGCCAGCTTGGAGCTCGTGGTCAAACCACTGGACTACCGTGCGTCTGCCAGGTTCTGGGACATCGAGGATCCGCGCCTCGCGGTGCTGGTCCACTCCATTGTGGGAGGCACCCCGGCGTATCGGCGGGAGTTCGTGGCCGGAGACATCCCCGAGTCGGTGGAGGACTTCGACGCCTGGGTGGCGCGTACTGTGCTGAATCCGGAGATCCCGCTGTATCGCGAGGGCCGCTATCTGCTCGCGGAGGAGACGGACATCCGCGACACCGCCATCTACCACGCGGTGCTGGGGGCCATCGCGGCAGGGAATGCCACGCGTGGCGGCATCGCGAACCATATAGGCCGCAAATCAACCGACATCGGGCACCCGCTTTCGGTCTTGGAGGACTCGCAACTCATCGCCCGTGAAGAGGACGCATTCAGGAAGGGGAGGTCCCTTTACCGGATCTGCGAGCCGTTGATCGTCTTCTACGAGGCGGTGATGCGCCGCGAGTGGACCCGGCTGGAGCGCGGCCGGACCGAGGCCGCCTGGAGCAATTCGCGCGCCACCTTCCTGTCGCAAGTGGTCGGGCCGCACTTCGAAGCCCTCTGCAGGGAGTGGGCGATGTTCGCGGAAGAGGATGTGTTCGGCGAACTGCCCGGCAGGGTAGCCGCGGGGGTGGTGGCGGACCCGCACAACCGCACGCAGATCGAGGTCAACGTGGCGGTTCTCGCTCAGGAGGAACCGGGGCGTCCGCAGCGGATCCTGTCACTGGGGGAGGCCAAGTGGGACAAGGTGATGACCGCTGGGCACGTGGATCGGCTGCGGCGGGCTCGGGACCTGCTGTCGGTGAAGGGGTACGACACGAGGGACACGGTCCTGGCGTGCTACAGCGGGGCCGGGTTCCACGACGACATCCCCGAAGGTGTCCGCCTGGTCGGCCTCAAGGAGCTTTACGCGTGATCGGAGCCGGTGTGCTGGGGCTGACCAGGCCGGTCTCGTAGGCGAGGACGACGGCCTGGACGCGGTCCCGGAGCTCCAGCTTTGACAGGATGCGCGCGACGTGCGTCTTGACCGTCGTCGGGCTCAGCACCAGGCGGTCGGCCACCTCGGCGTTGCTCATGCCGGTCGCGAGCAGGCGCAGGACCTCCAGCTCGCGCGGGGTCAGCTGCGACAGGTCGCCGTGCGCGACGCGGCGAGCGGGCTCGTCGTGGCGGGCGAAGCGCTCGATCAGGCGGCGGGTGATCGCGGGCGCGAGCAGCGCGTCCCCCGTGCGCACCAGGCGCACCGCGGCCACCAGGTGTTCGGGGGAGACGTCCTTGAGCAGGAAGCCGCTGGCCCCGGCGGTGAGCGCCGCGTAGACGTAGTGGTCGAGGTCGTACGTGGTCAGGATGAGGACGCGGGTCCCGTCCGCGCCGCCGGACAGGATCTGCCGGGTGGCCTCGATGCCGTCCAGGCGCGGCATCCGTACGTCCATGAGGACGAGATCGGGCCGGGTCCGCCGGACGGCGGCGACCGCCTCGACGCCGTCGGCGGCCTCGGCGACCACCTCGATCCCGTCAGCGGCCAGGATCATCCCGAACCCGCTGCGTACGAGCGCCTGGTCGTCGGCGATGACCACGCGCGGCGCCTCGTTCATGCCGTCCACCGCAGGCGCGCCCTCGTCACGAAGCCTCCGCCGCTCCGCGGCCCCGCCTCCAGGGTCCCGTCGTAGAGCGCCAGCCGTTCGCGCAGCCCGATCAGCCCCCGGCCCTGGCCGTCCCCCGCACGGGCCGCGGGGGTGCCGCCGCGGTCGGCGACCTCGATGTCCAGCCAGTCGCCGGTGTGACTGATCGCCACCGACACGGCGGCGCCGCCCGCGTGCTTGATCGTGTTGGTGAGCGCCTCCTGGACGACGCGGTAGACGGCCAGGCCCACCCCGGGCGGCACCGGACCTTCCGGCGTACCGATCTCGGCGCTGACCGGGACGCCGGCCGCGCGCACGCGTTCGATGAGCGAGTCGAGCTGGTCGAGCCCCGGCTGCGGTTCGAGAAGGTCGGATCCGCTGCCGGAGGCGGCCAGCAGGCCCATGACGTGGCGGAGCTCGGCCATGGCGGCCCTGCCGCTGGTCTCCACCGCGAGCATGGCCTGCTTGGCCCGCTCCGGCGTCGTGTCCATCACCTTGCGCGCCGCCCCCGCCTGGATCACCATCACGTTCACATTGTGGGTGACGACGTCGTGCAGCTCGCCGGCGATGCGCGAGCGCTCGACCTGTACGGCCCGGCGGAGCTTCTCGTCCCGCTCGGCGAGCTGCTGCCGCCAGAACCGGACGAAGCTCGCCATGACCCCCGCGCCGAGCAGCACCACGAACGGCCCGAGCCAGCTCGGCAGCCCCGCCACGGCATCCTTGAAGGCCATTCCCGCCAGTACGGTGGCCAGCACCAGACCGCCCAGCGCCACCAGCCGGTTGCGGCTGTAGGCGACCGCTCCGTAGGCGGCGATGGCGCAGGTCGCCACGGTGACCCAGGTCGCCTCGTCATCGGTGGCCAGGGCGGCGAGCAGCACGATCCAGAAGCCGGTCAACGGATACAGCCGCCGTACGGCCAGCGGCAATGCCGTCAGCGCCACCGCGAAGAGCAGGCCGGGATCGACCGCGTCACTGTGCGTGGGCAGGACGGGCCGGGGCGGGGGAGGCAGCCGCAAGGGGTCGACGCTGTGGACGGCGTCCACGGCGGGTGCCGCCGCCACCACCGCCAGCACGGTCAAGGCGACCGCGAGGAGGACGTCGAACACGAGTGCGCGCCGCGAGGGCCTGTGCTCCGCGCGGAGCAGATCCCGCCATCGCCTTCTGATCAGTGACACCCGCACATTGTCCTGTTCGTGGCGTATGGGGGCATCGGCGGAGCGGAGTACATCTCGAGGACGACCCCGCCGCCGATGTCGTCGTCACGGCCGACGCGGGCGGAGATCGCCCGGCCCTAGCGTCGAGCCCCATGAGTCACCGAATCGGGCGACTTGCCCTCGCCGTACTCCTCGCCCTGCCGGCCGCCGCCTCCTGGGCGGCCACGTCGGAGGCCGCCGTCAGGAACCGAACCACCGAGCCGGCACCCGCTCTGCGCATCCCCAAGCCGACGGGCAAGCTGCCGGTCGGCATGACCTCGCTCCACCTCAAGGACACCTCCCGCCCCGATCCCTGGGTGCCCAGCGTGAAGGCGCGGGAGCTCATGGTCTCGCTCTGGTATCCGGCGGCGAAGGCCGGCGGGGCGCGGGCGCCGTACATGACGGTCAAGGAGTCCGAGCTCACGTTGAAGGAGGCGGGCGCTTCCGGCGTACCGGGCGATCTGCTCAGCAAGACGCGGATCGACGCGGTCAAGGACGCCAGGCCGGCCAAGGGGCGGCTGCCTCTCGTGGTCCTCTCCCCGGGCTTCACCAAGCCCCGCTACTCGCTCACCGGCCTGGCCGAGGACCTGGCCAGCCGGGGCTACGTGGTGGCCGTCATCGGGCACACGTACGAGAACGTCGCCACGAGCTTCCCTGACGGGAGGGTCGCCGAGTGCGTCGCGTGCGAGGTCGAACCGAAGAATCCGGCGTTCTTTGCCAAGGTCGGGCAGATCCGGGCGGCCGATGTCACCTTCGTCCTTGACTCGGTGCTCGCCAGGTATCCCAAGCTGATCGACCGATCCAGGATCGCCATGGGCGGCCACTCCGTGGGCGGCGCGAGCTCCGTGGCCGCCCTGCTGAAGGACTCCCGGCTGCGCGCCGGGATGAACATCGACGGCACCGCCGTCGTCCCGGTCCCCAGCGGCGGGCTGGCCAAGCCGTACCTGCTCCTTGGCTCCGAGGCGAAGCACAGCCCGGGCAAGGACCCCACCTGGGACCAGTCCTGGCCGAACCTCACCGGCTGGAAGCGCTGGTTCGTGGTGACGGGCACCGAGCACGCCTCCTTCACCGACATCTCCGTGCTTTCCGAGCAGCTCGGCATCGACGACGGCGCCGACCTGCCCGCCACGCGATCCCTGGAGATCACGCGCGGGATCGTCGCGGCCTTCTACGACCTCCACCTGCGGGGCAAGCCACAGCCGATCCTGAACGACCCGGCGTCGCGCTACCCGGAGGTCAAGCCGGCGGGCTAGGACCGGTCCTGCTGCGGTCGCATCAGGTCGAGGTCCTCGCCCCACGCGTCCAGCACCGCGCCGTGCCCGGCACGCCGGGCCGCCGCCTCGACCTGGGCGAAGAGGCGCCGTTGCAGGTGAACCGGGTGAGATCCGTCGCCGCACCGTCGGCGAGGACGACGTACAGGTCGTGGTCGGAGTGCTCGGTGACCATGCCGTCGTGGGCGTGGGAGCCCTTGAGGACGAGCCCGACCACGGCGGGGTCCGGCGGTGGCGAGCTCGACGAACGAGCGGTAGGTGAGAGGTTGCCGGGCGGGCATGGTGATCTCCGGTGGGATCGTGACGGGGGAAGCCTGCCGGGGCGGCCCCGGCCGCCGGGGCCGCCCGCACCGTCCGCGGCGGTACGTGGCCGCCGCCCGGAAGATCAACGCACCCGTGGACTGTACCTCTCGGACCTGCCTTCGGGGGCCCCGTCGCTGAACTGGCTGGTTTGTCGGTGGTGGGCCCTACGCTCGCCGCTCATGAGCCCCTATGCGGAGACCGTCCGGGTGGAAGTAGACGTCGAGGACTGCAGCACCGTCTTCCTGATGAACGGAAACTGGGACGGGGACGACGCGGGCGATGTGGAGGGGTCCGTCGCGCTCGTCACGGTACGGAAGGTCATGGCCGAGCTGGCGATCTTGTACCAGCACGGCGACGGCATCCCCCTCACGGTGACCGTCGCCGACCACGATCCGGGCGCCGACCTCGACGGGTACGAGGAGATCGTGGAGATCGACTTCGTGTCGACGACCGGCGAGGTCTTCCTGATCGGATGGTGCATGGACTGGGACGACACGGCGATGCGCCGCCTTCCCCCGCTGCCCGCCGGTCCGGGCATGCACCGGCTGCGCTACCACGTCTGGAGCACGCTCACGGAGCGGCCGGATTTCGACGGCGACCACCACTACCTGCAGATCTGGCCCGCACAGCCGTCCCCGCCCGTCGTCCTCAAACAGGGTGAATGGATCGCTCACTGGGACGGCACCGTCACCTGAAGCGGCGCGCTACCGGCCACCGGCTTTCCGGAGCGCGTCGCCGAGCGCCTCGGTGCTGGTCACACCTACGATCAGCGCGCCGTCCTCGAAGACGAATCTCGGCACGGTGGTGACGCCCTCCCGCCGCGCCGCGGCCGCCTGCTCACGTACCTCGGCGCTCCCCTCCTCGGAGGCGAGAAAGTCCCGCACCCGGCCGCCGTCCAAGCCGACCCGCTCGGCCAGCTCGGTGAGTTGCGCGTGGTCGGCGATGTTCGCGCCGTCGCGGAAGTACGCGTCGAAGAGGGCGGTCGCCAGCGCGGCCTGCGCCTCGGCGCCGTGCTCGTGCAGGGCGAGCCACAGCAGCCGGTGCGCGGTCAAGGTGTTGACCGCCACCGCACGGTCGAATCGGTACTCGATTCCCTCACCGGCGCCCAGCCGGGTCATCTCCGAGAGCATCGCCTCGGCTTGTTCGCGACCGAACATCTCGACCACCGCGTCCATCAACGGCCGGGGCTCCTCGGGCGCGTCGGGAAGGAGCTGGATCGGACGGTGAACGAGTTCGACATCCGCTTCTGTGCCGGCCGCGGCCACCGCGCGGTGGAACTGGTGCGTGCCGAGGCGGCACCACGGGCACGCGATATCGGCGTATATCTCTACTTTCATCTTGGTCCTTCACGTGTGGAAATGGCTTCGGTTTTGAGGTGCGTGGATCAGGTCGTCCCGGGCCGGGGATCGGCGCTCGCGGTGGGGTCCCGCAGCACCCGGAGGGCCTGGGACCATGCGAGGACTTCGTCCAGCATGGTGATCAGGGCGGTTTCCTGGCGCTCGCCGGGGGCGCAGACGCCGGCTTTGGAGTCGGTGAAATCGAAGTCGAAGTACGGGTTGATCGCGACCTGGGCGTGTACGTCGGCGATTTTGATCTCGCCCATGGTCTGCCGTAGTTGTTCGGCGGCGCGGGTGCCACCGTAGCTGACGATCCCGGCTGCTTTGTCATTCCATTCCGCGTACAGATAGTCGATGGCGTTCTTCAGCGCGGCGGGGATGGCACTGTTGTACTCCGGGGTGACGAACACGAACCCGTCGAACCTGTCGATCGTGGCCGCCCACCGCTTGGTGTGCGCATGTTGGTAATAACCGATGACCGCGGGCGCCGGCTCATCCAGCAACGGCAGCTCGTAGTCGGCTATGTCGACGAGTTCGAGGTCGGCCTCCCCGGTCTTGACGGCGGGGTGCCGACCGGCGGCCTCGGCGACCCATCGGGCCACGTCCTCGACGCGGCGCCCGGGGCGGGTGCTGCCCAGAATGATCGCGATCTGGATCATGGGCCTCCTCCTTGGGTTCTGTCTCGGTCGGGGCATGAACTCCTTGCTCACCGCCGCCGGTCACGAGCGCCTCGTGACCGGGGTCACGCGCAGCGGCCTCGGTTCAGAAATGCGTTCACGCCGTCGGTGAAGGTGCTCATGCCTGCCAGCGTCCCGGCGCTGGGTGTGTCCGGGCCAGGCTGCGGTTTTCCTAGCCCTGGCAGGGCCAGGCTCGCCGTGAATACAATCGCGGTTGATGAGGGAGACAGAGCTGGGCGCGTTTCTACGCGCACACCGGGAGGCGGTCCCGCCGGCCGCGGTCGGGCTCCCGAACGGGAACCGGCGCCGCACCCCCGGGCTGCGCCGAGCCGAGCTGGCCACGCTCGCCGGCGTCAGCGTCGACTACCTCACCCGGCTGGAGCAGGGGCGCGACCGCAGCCCGTCCGCCCAGGTGCTCTCCGCGCTCGCGGAGACGTTGGGCCTGTCCCGTGACGAGCGGATCCACCTGCACCGGCTGGCGAAGACCACCGGCGGCGGCACGTGCGACGGGGCCGCCATGACGCGGGCCCGGACGGTGCGCCCGACCGTGCAGGCGCTGCTGGACCGGCTCGAGCCCGCCCCGGCGCTGGTTGCCAACCGGCCCGGCGACCTGCTCGCGTGGACGGCCGGGTTCGCGCAGCTCGCCGGCCCGAGCGGGCTGTTGGAGGCCGAGCCGCCGAACCTGGTCCGGTACGTCTTCACCGACCCACGGGCGCAGGACGCCCACCCCGACTGGGACACGGTCGCCGACGAGCGGGCCGCCGCGCTGCGGGCCGCGTCCGCGCTCGGCGACCCGCACGCGGCGCTGCTCGCCGAGGAGCTGACGATCACCGCCGGCGACCGCTTCCGCGACCGGTTCGAGGGCTCGGCCGCGTTGCCCACGCGCACCGGCGTCGAGCGGTGGGCGCACCCGGAGGTGGGGGAGCTACGGCTGGCGTACGAGAGCCTGGAGCTGCCCGACCCCGACGAGCAGCGGCTGGTCGTCTACCTCGCCTCCGACGAGGCCACCGCCGCCGCCCTCGACCGCCTCACCGGCCATCACCCCGCCGCCTCCTAGCGGGCCGTGAGTGGTTGCTCCGGCTTCAGAGCGGACCCGCCGTTCTGGTGCGGCCGCCCGGTGTCGGTCCGTGTCGCTACGGTGCTGCCGTGGCTGACATTCACGAACTCATGGTCGCGATGGACCTGCGCGGCGACTTGCCCGAGACCGAACTCGCCGAGTTGCGCTGGCACGTGGGCCTCGGCTCGCGGCCCGAGCACATCACCGAGAAGACGATCATCGTCAACGAGGTTCTCGATCTGCTGGACGACGAGCTGGAGCCGGTGCAGGACGAGAACGGCGACTGGGTGATCAAGGAGTTTCCGCAACCGGTGTGGAGCGATGGTTCGCCGTACGCGGCCTCGAAGATTTCGGGCGCCGGCTGCTCGATCCTGGTGCGCGGGGATGACCACGGCGACGAACGCTGGGCGCTGACCTGCCGCTGGGAGATCCACCCCGACGGGCATGCCGAGGTGGCCGAGCTGATGGACTGGTTGGCCGCCCGGCTCCACAAGAACGAGTCCTTTTTCGGGTACCAGCGCTGGTACGAGCACGATGAGCCGGAGCCGCTGAACGTCCGAGACGGGAAGGTCGTGACGCGTCGCGATGGCTCGTTCGTGCCGCCGTTCTGGGCCGAACCTGACGAGGAGTGAGAGACCGATCGCCGTTCGGCAGGCCTTTCATCTACCGAGGTGCCCTCCACCTGTTGCTTGACCTGCACTACCACGGGGTGGCCGAGTGCGAGGCCCGCTTCGGCGGCCATCTCGTACAGGTCCGGCAGCACCGCGGCCCGGGCTGCCTCGCCCGTCGCCTTCTCGCCTCCACGTGCACGACAGCTAGCCCCGTTTTCCGCATGTGAGTGATCTTCAGCGGAGGTCTCGTGGATCGATGTCGAGGAGGTCCAGGAGATCGAGTTGGAGATCGGTGGGT